>CAIXZC010000199.1 GCA_903923815.1 uncultured Myxococcales bacterium | reverse complement strand
TTACCAATTCCCCGATGGATTTACGCATCGCGAAACTGGCTGCTGATGCCATTGAATATTCAGGGTATTTTGAGCAGGGATTTTCATTTCAGGTTGGTGCAGGTGGCCCGGCGCGACGTCTATAGGGGGTACGCAAACTGCTGAATGGGGTGCACATGCTGCCTTACACCAACGACCTGGAGTACCTGCAGGACGAGCTGAACCTGCTGGAGGTGGAGTGCCGGTTGACCTTGGTGCGGCTTACCCAAGAACGCATGGCGGAGGCCAGCGAGCAGGTGGAGGCCTGCCGCGACGAACTGGACCGGGAGATTGACGAACACGAGCGCGAGCAGTTCCCCCCTGCCCGGCTGCGGCGGCGCCACCGGAACCTGCGGGCCCAGCAGAAAAAGCTGGCCCGGGTGCTGCAGCAGCGCCTGGCCAAAAGCCCCCAGTTCACCAGCGCCCTGACCCAGCTTTGCCAGCTTCGTGGCCTGGATGCCTTTGAGCGCAGCGTCCTGCTGCTGGCCCTGGCGCCCATCTTCTCCCAGCGCTTTGCCGACCTGTACCACCAGATTGGTCACCGCATGGGCAGTTGCCTGACGGTGGAGGTCATCTTCGACCTGCAGGGCCTCAGCCTGGCCCAGCGCATCGAGCACCGCCGCTACTTCTCGGCCAAGGCGCCCCTGGTGCTGAACGACCTCATCCAGGTGGCCCACGCCAGCCGCCTGGAGACCGCCCAGGAGTTGCTGGCCGCCGACGTCGACATGCCCATGCAGACCTTCGACTACCTGACCGGGCACCGCGGGCTGGCGGACCAGTTCCTGGAGTTCTCCTCCTTCCAAGAGCCCTGCGCCGGCTTCGACCAGGTCGTCCTGGACCCCGAGGACAAGCGCCGCATCCTGGCCGTGGTGGAGAAGCACGACCGCTATCTGGCCTTCCGCCGGGACTGGGGCTTTGACGAGGTCATCCGCTACGGCAAGGGCGTCCTCATGCTGTTCCACGGTGCCCCCGGCACGGGCAAGACCATCACCGCCCACGCCGTCGCCCAGCGCCTGGGCAAGAAGATCCTGAACGTGGACATCCCGACCTTCATCGAAAGCCGCGAGTCCAACCGCTTCCTCCCCGGCCTGTTCCGAGAGGCCCGCCTGCACGACGCCGTCCTGTTCTTCGACGAGTGCGAGGCCATCTTCCAAAGCCGCCTCCTGGGCAACAGCCTGATGACCCTCCTGCTGACCGAACTGGAGCAGTTCGAGGGCGTCGCCATCCTGGCCACCAACCTGCCCGAGACCCTGGACGAGGCCCTGGACCGCCGCATCCTGGTGAAGGTGCGTTTCCCTTCCCCGGACCGCGAGGCCCGCCTGGAGATCTGGCGCAAGCACCTGCCCCCCCGCGCCCCCCTGGCCCCCGACGTGGACCTGGACTCCCTGGCGGACCGCTTCGACATGAGCGGCGGTTACATCAAGAACGCGGTGCTGACGGCGGTGGCGGACGCGGTGCACTCGGATGGCGAGCACCCCGTCATTCGCATGGAACACCTGGAACGGGCCGCCCGGGCCCAGGTGCAGCGCCCCAACCACGAGTTCGCCTCCCTGCTGCAGCCCAAGGCCCGCCTGGAGGACGTGGTGCTGCCGGCGGACCTGCGCGAGCAGATAGAAGAGCTGATCGCCGCCGCACGCAGCCGTCGCACGGTGCTGGACCGTTGGGGCATTGGCAAGCACCTGTCCCGGGGCAAGGGCGTGTCGGCGCTGTTCTTCGGCGAGCCCGGCACGGGCAAGACCCTGACGGCGGAGGTCGTCGCCGGCGAGCTGGGCAAGCCCCTGCGCATCACCCAGTTGCCCGCGCTGGTGTCCAAGTGGGTGGGCGAAACCGAGAAGAACCTGGCCGCCCTCTTCGCAGAGGCCCGGGCCACGGACGCCGTGCTGTTCATTGACGAGGCGGACAGCCTGCTGACGTCCCGGGGTGAGGGCAACGCCTCGCGCCACGACGACGCCGCGGTGAACACGCTGCTGCAGTTGGTGGAGGAGCACGAGGGGGTGGTGCTGCTGGCCTCCAATCTGGCCACCCGCCTGGACAAGGCCCTGGCCCGGCGCCTGACCTACCTGCTGCAGTTCCCGCTGCCTGACGCCGCCGCCCGCACCGCCATCTGGACCCGCATGCTGCCCCCCACCGTGCCCACCGACGGCCCCCTGGACTTGGTGGCCCTGGGCCGCTGCTTCGCCGTCAGCGGCGGACAGATCAAGAACGCCGTCTTCAAGGCCGCCTTCCGCGCCGCCCGCCGCAACGAAGGCCTCTCCATGCTGGCCCTGGAACAGGCCGCCGCCGAGGAACTGGGTGGCACCGCCAAGGTCCACGGGACCAAGGCAGGCGTGGGTTTTCGCGCCGCCTGACCGCTGCACCGGGCTTATGCTGGCGGGGCTATTTCTGCTTGCTTTGGGCTTCCAGCTTCTTGATGCACTGGTCAATGAGGGTCTTCAGCTCGGGGCTCTCGCCGCCCAGCTTCTGGGCGTCGTCGAACTTGGACAGGGCCATCAGGTAGCGGCCCCGGCGCAGCTCCTTCTTGCCCTCCGCGATGTGGGCTCGGATGCTGCGCTCCAGGCGCTTCTGCTCTTCCGTGGACAGCGGGGCCGGGGGCTCGGCGACCTTTGGCGCAGGGGCAGCCTCGGCCACAGCGGGCGGCGGGGTGGGATCGGCGGGCGCGCTCTTCACGTCGGGGGTCAGGGGCACTGGGGCTTCGGGGGCAGGCTGGGGCGCGGGCTTGGGCTCGGCCGGGGCCTTGGGCACCGGGGCCTGGACCAGTTCATCGCGGGCAGGGCTCAGGGACCCGACCTCCGCCTGGTGGGCGCCAATGCCCCTCAGGAAATCGCGCACCGCGGGGACCTCCTCCTGAAGCAACATGACCGTCACGATGCCCAGGCCCAGCAGCACCGCCGCCAGGTACAGCGGCCACCTGCGGGTATTCAGCCCCGCCAGGTCCCCGCCTTCCCCCCCGTGCCCCCCATCCCACGAAGGCGAACCGGTCTCCGAGTAGAACGCAAAGGAGGGCTCATCGTGACCATCTTCCATGGGATCGTGGTGTGGCTCGGGTTCGGGCTCCGGCTCCGGGGGCGGCGGCGGGGGCGCAGGTTTTGGCAGCGACGGCAAGGGCATGGAGGCGGGCCGTGGAACCTCCAACCCGGTGGCCTGCCATTCGGCGCTTCGCAGGCCTGAGACCTCGGGCGCAGGCTCCTGGTAGGCGGCCTGCTTCAAGGCCTCACGGAAGGCCACGACGGTCTTGAAGCGGCGCTCCGGGTCCTTTTCCAGGGCCCTGCGCAGGAAGGCCTCCATGGTGCGTGGGATCTGCACCTTGGGGTTCCGCCGGGACAACGGCGGCATGGGCTCCTGCACGTGGGCCCAGATGGTCTTCATGGGCGTATCGTTCTGGAAGGGCGGCAACCCAGCCAGCATCTCGTACAGCACCACGCCCAGCGAATAGAGGTCGCTGGCGGGCACCACCGGGTTGCCCTTGGC
>CAIXZC010000198.1 GCA_903923815.1 uncultured Myxococcales bacterium | reverse complement strand
GGGGAAGGAGAAGAGGTAGGGGATATTGGCCGGCGCTGCGCGCCGTCCATAATGTCCATAATGTCCATCGGGCATAGTCTTTGACACGGTGGGGCGTGACGCGATAACCTCAGCGCGCTGGTTTTTCTTTGTCAGGTTTTGGAAAGGGGGGTTGTCCTTGAAGGACGACTCGAAGATCAAGGACGAGCTTAGCTACGAGCTGGAGTTCTCGGATTCTCACGAGATCCCGGCCAGCCCTGGGGCTTCGCCTGCTTCCGCCCCCGCGGCCCCCTCCGCTTCGCCGCCACCTGCCAAGGATGCGCCGGCCCCCGCGGCCCCCACCAAAGCCAACCCCGCTGTTGACCCCACCATGGTGACCGAGCTGCTGGCCGACGCTGACCGCCTGGACGCCGAACGCAAGAAGGCCCAGAAGAAGGCGGCCAAGCAGGCTGCCGCGGCGGAGACCACTGGGGATGGGGACTCGGATGGGCCGGACGACAAGAAGGCCTTCACCGACGAGAGCGAGACCAGCAACACAGCCCTGGTCAAGGCCACCTATGCGGCCTTTGGCCTTAGCTTCGTGCGCGCCATCAATCTGACGGGTTACTATCCGGCGGACCACCCGGCCATCCAGAATGTGGCCACCAAGCCCTTCGAGGACCTGTGCAACCTGCGGCGCTTCTCGTCGGAGGTTTCGTTCATCACCATGGCCGGCCATCACGGCGAAGAGGTCATGGTGGACGTGATGGACGAGCCCCTGCCGTTCCTCAAGTTGCTGAACTCGTATATGGCGGAGACCTTCGCCCTCAAGTTCGTAAATTACCTGTCCCGGAACAATCTGGTCTCGTTCTCCATCAAGACCGGCATGCCCCAGGACGAGTTCAAGCGCTTCCTGGCCCTGATCGTCGAGCAGAAGACCGCCCTGGAAGAGGGCCGCGACGCCAGCAGCATCAAGTTCGGGGCCATGCTGCTGGAGCGCAAGATCTACTCCGTGTCGGCGGTGTCCCGGGACGAGATCCTGGGCGGCAACCGCTTCCTGCCCTGGCGCGTCAAGATCGCCATCACCCGTCTGCAGAAGGACCTGGGGCTGCTGCCGCTTTACAGCGAGGCCTCGGAGGACGAACTGCAGAAGGCCAAGCAGCTCATCGTGGGGGACATCATTCGGCCCCTGCGGCAGCCGCGCTTCATTCGCGAGCTGCTGACCAACTGCGACCTCATCCGCGCCAACGTGGAGGAGCTGTCCGCGGTGGACGTGGAGACGGAGATCATCACCTGCCTCAACGCGACCCTGGTGGAGGACGTCACCTGGGAGGTCGTATCGGTGCTGGAGAAGGCCGCCTGGAACGCCATCACCCAGAACGACGGTGAGGGCGAGCGGCGCATCGACCTCATCCTGCGGGACATCCTCAAGAAGCTGGCCCTGCGTCTGGTGGCCTTCGCCAACGCCAAGACCTTCGACATGCTGGAGAAGCTGTTCCGACGGCGCGTTCTGGAGTTCCACGAACTGCCCGACAGCCTGCAGCGCCTGGTGCTGACGGAGCTGCGGACCAACCAGTTCATGGAGACGGGCCCCGCCATCGTGGCCCACTTCAACACCATCAACGACCCCCAGGAGTACGGCAAGTTCCTGATGAACTTCGAGATGATCCTGCCGGAGCTGGTCAAGCGCCGGAAGATCGACGAGGCCATCACGCTGCTGCGGCTGCTGGACGAACATCAACGGGCCACGCGCTTTGCCGAGATGGCCTCCATGGTCCGCTACGCCATGATTGGCACGGCCACGGACGAGAACGTGGAGCTGTTGATGCCTCTGGCGGCCCACCCTGACCGCGAGATTCGCACCAAGGGCGTGGAGCTGCTTAGCTACCTGGGCGAGCGCGGCGCCGACGGCCTGTTCCGCGTGCTGGCGGCGTCCGAGCATGTGACCGTGCGGCGGGACGTGCTGAAGGCCCTGGAGAAGATGGGCCAGGTGGCGGGGCCCCTGCTGATGGAGCGCCTGAATCAGCCGGGCTTCGATTGGTTCGTGTACCGGAACATCATCCTGCTGCTGGACAACCTGCGGCTGGTGAAGGCGTCGGAAGACATCGTGCGCTTCATCAAGTACACCCAGCCCCGGGTGCGCGAGCAGGTGGCCCAGTATCTGTTCAACAACCTGGGCAAAGAGTCCGAACAGCACCTGGTGCTGCTGCTGGACGACCCGGACTGGAAGGTCCAGCGGCGCGTGCTGCTGCTGCTGGCGGAGATTGGCTCCATGCGGGGGGGCTTCCGGCGGCGCCTGGTGGACATCCTGCGGCCCCAGAACGAGCTGCTGCCCGATGACGAACCCATTGTCCTGGCGGCGCTGTCGGCGGTGGGATCGCTGGGAGAGTTTGTGACGGATGACGGGGTGCAGGCCTCCAACGTGCTGATGGACCTGCTGTACACGCGGCCCGCGCGGCTGATTGACCGCTGGCGGCTGAAGACCTCGCCCACCATGGAGAAGATTCGGTCGGAGATCCTGCGCACGCTGGTGCGAATCGGCGACCGGGACCTGCTGTACCGGCTGAAGCAGAAGGCCGAGGACATGCCCCAAGAGCTGAAGGCCCTGGCACTGGCGGCCGCGCGCGAGTTGGAGCGTCGCCTCACGGCCAACACCACCACGGTCATCAACCCCGGAGGGCGGTTGCCCGGGACCAGCACCGGAACCATGGCTGCCAGGACCACCGGGACCCCGACCGGGCGCACCACGGGTACCTTCCCCAAGAAATGAACAAAAGGCCCGGATTTGCCCGGGAAATCGTGCCCCATCGCGGTTGACGTCGGGCCATCTGCGCAATACATTGACGCGGTCGCCGGTTTGGGCCGGCAGACCACCCGGAGGAACCATGATTTCGGCCATTCTGCGAAAGATGCTGGGGACGAGGAACGATCGCATCATCAAGTCGTTCTTCCCCCTGGTGCGTGCCATAAATGCCCTGGAACCCGCCATGAAGGAACTGGACGACGCCGCGCTGGTGGCCAAGACCGCCGAGTTCCGCGCGCGGTTGGCCAAGGGCGAGACGGTGGACTCCATCCTGCCGGAGGCCTTCGCGGTGTGCCGCGAGGGGTCGCGCCGGGTGCTGAAGATGCGCCACTACGATGTGCAGCTCATCGGCGGCATCGGCCTGCACAAGGGCAACATCGCCGAGATGCGCACCGGTGAGGGCAAGACCCTGGTGGCCACCCTGCCGGTGTACCTGAACGCGCTGGAGGGCAAGGGCGTCCACGTGGTCACGGTGAACGACTACCTGGCCAAGCGCGACTCCGAGTGGATGGGCCGCCTGTACAGCTTCCTGGGCCTGACCACGGGCGTCATCGTGCACGGCCTGGACGACGAAGAGCGCAAGGCCGCCTACGGCTGCGACGTCACCTACGGCACCAACAACGAATTCGGCTTCGACTACCTGCGCGACAACATGAAGTTCGAGTACAGCCAACTGGTCCACCGCTACTACTGGGACGACAAGGCCACGGGCGAGAAGGAGCGCGCCAAGGCCTTCCACTTCGCCATCGTGGACGAGGTGGACAGCATCCTCATCGACGAGGCCCGGACGCCCCTCATCATCAGCGGCCCCTCCGAGGAAAGCACGGACAAGTACTACAAGGCCAACTCCATCATCCCGTTCCTCAAGAAGGACCAGGATTATCTGGTGGACGAGAAGAGCAGCACCGTCACGCTTACCGAGACGGGCATCGACAAGGTGGAGCGGCGCCTGGGGCAGGGCAACCTGTACGACGCCGCCAACATGGAGTGGCTGCACCACATCAATCAAGCCCTGCGCTCCCACACGCTGTTCAAGAAGGATGTGAACTACCTGCTGGAAGAGGGCAAGGTGGTCATCATCGACGAGTTCACGGGCCGCAAGATGCCCGGGCGCCGCTGGTCTGACGGTCTGCATCAGGCCATCGAGGCCAAGGAAGGCGTGAAGATCGAGGCCGAGAACCAGACCCTGGCCACCATCACCTTCCAGAACCTGTTCCGCATGTATCGCAAGCTCTCCGGCATGACCGGTACCGCGGACACTGAGGCCGAGGAATTCGCCAAGATCTACGACCTGGATGTGCTGGTCATCCCCACCAACCAGAACATGATCCGCAGGGATGAGGACGACGTCGTCTACAAGACCGAGCGGGCCAAGTTCAAGGCCGTGGTGGAGGACATCAAGGACTGCTACAAGCGGGGCCAGCCCGTGCTGGTGGGTACGGTCAGCGTGGAGAAGTCGGAGCTGGTGTCGCGCCTGCTGAAGGTGGACAACATCCCCCACCACGTGCTGAACGCCAAGAACCACGCCCGGGAGGCCGAGATCATCGCGCAGGCGGGCCGCAAGGGCGCCGTGACCATCGCCACCAACATGGCCGGCCGAGGCACGGACATCCTGCTGGGCGGCAATCCCGAGTTCCTGGCCAAGAACGCCATGTCCATGGACAGCATCCAGGCCTACGAAGAGGGCGTGAAGCGCTATAAGGAGGTCTGCGCTGCGGAGCACCAGGAGGTCATCGCCGCGGGGGGTCTGCACGTCATCGGCACGGAGCGCCACGAGAGCCGCCGCATCGACAACCAGTTGCGCGGTCGTGCGGGCCGTCAGGGCGACCCGGGGCGCAGCCGCTTCTACATGTCCTTGCAGGATGACCTGCTGCGGATCTTCGGGGCCGAGCGGGTCGAGAAGATCATGAACATGCTGAACGTCCCCGAGGACGAGCCCATCATCCACCGCTGGATCACCAAGGCCATCGAGAGCGCCCAGAAGCGCGTTGAGGGCCACAACTTCGACATCAGAAAGAGCCTGCTGGACTACGACGACGTCATGAGCCAGCAGCGCCTGACCATCTACCAGCTCAGGCGCTCCATCCTTGAGGGCAGCACCGTCCACGACAAGATCATGGAAAGCATGGAGGACGTGGTGGACATGCTGGTGGAGCAGTACTGCCCCCAGGGCGTGAACCCCGAGGAGTGGGCCTGGGATGACTTCCTGGAGAGCATCCGCTACGTGTTCTCCGTGGAGGGCAACCCCCTGGAGGGTGTGGCGCGCAATCGGGAGGCCATCTTTGATGCCCTGTCGGCGGCCATGCGGGTCCGCTACGACGAGCGCGAGAAGCGCATCTTCGAGAGCCTGTCCCTGGTGCGCCAGATCGAGCGCAATGAGGACGAGGAGACGGCCAAGCGGGTGGCCGAGATTCGTTGGCGTCTGTACGAGCGGGACCAGTTCCTGCGGGAGTTGGACCGCCAGTGGAAGGACCACCTGCTGGGGATGGATCACCTGAAGGAGGGCGTCTACCTGGAGGCCTATGCCCAGAAGGACCCCAAGATCATCTACAAGAAGGAAGGCTTCAACCTGTTCCAGGACATGATCGCCCGCATCAAGGAGAACCTGATGCGCTTCCTGTACCGGGTGGAGGTCCGCAGCGAAAGCGAAATCGAGGCCCTGAGGGACCACCGCAGCCGCCAGAAGCAGCAGCTTCAGTACAGCTCCGATGCCAGCCAGCAGCAGGCCGCGGCCGCCCAAAGCGCCCCGCCCAAGCCCAAGACCATCCGCCGGGAGGTTCCCAAGACCGGCCGCAACGACCCCTGCCACTGTGGCTCCGGCAAGAAGTACAAGAACTGCTGCCTGGACAAGGACCAGCCCCGGGACTGAACCGCCCGTCGGACTGTCTGCTGAGGTTGCCTACTCCTGAAGCTGGCCGCGGATGGAGGCCATGGACTCCTCCACTTCCTCGAACACCTGGACAATCTCGGGATCGAACTGCTTGCCCGCCTCGGCCACGATGACCTCGCAGGCCCGCTCGTGGGTGAAGGGCTCCTTGTAGGGGCGCCGCGAGCGCAGGGCATCGTACACGTCCGCCACGGCCACGATGCGGGCGCTGAGGGGAATGGCTGTCTGGGCAAGCCCCTGGGGGTAGCCCTCGCCGTTCCAACGCTCGTGGTGGCTGCGGGCGATGTCCAGGCCCATGCGGATGAACTCGTTCCCGGGGTAGCAGCCGTGGACTGCCTCCAGCGTCATGGCGCCCATGATGGTGTGGCTCTTGATGATGCGGAACTCGTCGGGGGTCAGGCGCCCTGGCTTGAGGAGGATCTGGTCGGGGATGCCTACCTTGCCGATGTCGTGCAGCGGGCTGGCCTGATGGATGGTGTCCACAAAGCGGGCGTCCAGTTCCCCATGATGGCCGTTGGCCCGCAGCAGGACCTCCGCCAGCAGGCGGGCGTAGGTGCGCACCCGTTCAATGTGGCGTCCCGTGTCGTCGTCGCGGAACTCGGCCAGCTTGGCCAGGGCCAGGATGGTGGCGTTCTGGGCGTCCGAGATCTCCTTGACCTGCAGGGCCACCCGATCCTCCAGGCGCTGGTTGTGCTGCTCCAGTTGGAGGCGCAGGCAGCGCAGGCTAAGGTGGGTGCGGACCCGGGCCTCCACCTCTTCAAAGTGGAAGGGCTTGGTGATGTAGTCGGCGCCCCCCTGATTGAAGGCGGCCAGCTTGGCCTCGGTGTCCAGGTTGGCGCTGAGGAACAGGACGGGAACCTCGCGCAGCTTCGGGTCGGCCTTCATGCGCCGACAGAACTCGAAGCCATTGATGCCTGGCATGTTGATGTCCAGCAGCACGATGTCCGGCGGGTTTCGCAGCGCCGAATCGAAGGCCATCAGGCTGTCCGCAAAGGGGCGCACCCGGAAGCCGTGTTCAGCCAGCATGGTGCTGGCAAGGCGCAGATTGTCGGGGGTGTCATCCACCACCATCACGTTGGCACATTGGCCGTGGAACGTCTTCGGGTCCACCAGGACCTCCTCTCAGGATAGGGCCTCCAGGATGGTTCGGTATTGGAAGGAGAGCACCAACTCGCGCAGCATTCTGCCAAGCCTGGGGTCCACCTCCTCGACCGCCTTGACCTGGTCGTTGATGGAGTCCATGAAGCCGCCCTCCAGCGCCTCGCGAAGCCGCGCCCGAAGCTCCAACGGCAGGCGGGCCAGGTCCTCGGGCGTGAGGTCGGGCCGCCCGTCCCTCGTCACCTCCTGGGTGTCCTCCGCCGAGTACTCGTACTTCACGTCCAGCAACCGGTGGATCTCTTCGAACAGGACGTCCTCCCGCAGCGGCTTGCGCAGGAAGGATGACGCCCCGCAGGTTCGCGCAGTCTTCTCGTGGTCCTCCAGGGCGCTGGCGGAGACCATCACCACCGGGAGGTTGCGTCCGCCCTCCATGGAGCGGATGCGGCGCGTGGCCTCGCAGCCGTCCAGTACGGGCATCATCATGTCCATGATGACCAGGTGGGGGTGCCAGCGGTCCACAGCGGCCACGGCCTCGGCGCCATCCCGGGCGGCCTTCACCTGGAAGCCCACGCCACCAAGCAGTTGCTCCAGGAAGTCGCGGTTGCTCTCCCGGTCGTCGGACACCAGGATGCGCCAGGTCGGCGACCCGGGGCTGAGTCCCAGCACCCGCGACGGCGTTCGGGGCAGTGGAACCTCCGAGCCCTCCACGGCCTCCGCCCGGAACTGGAAGGTGAAGGTGCTGCCCTGGCCCACCACGCTGTCGAGGCTGACTTCGCCGCCCATCATTCGGGCGTACTGCCGACAGATGGTCAGGCCCAGCCCGGTTCCACCGCGGCGCTGCCCGCTGCGGCTCTGTTCGAAGGGCCGAAAGACCAACTCGGCGTCCTCCATGGGGATGCCTGGGCCCGTGTCCTGGACCGCCACCTCGAACACGAAGTTGGCGTGGTCAGCCCTCTCGGCCTTGACCCGGATGGAGATGCCGCCGCTTTCGGTGAACTTGAGGGCGTTCCCCAGCAGGTTGATCAGCACCTGCTTCACCTTGGCCATGTCGGCGCAGACATAGCGGGGCACCTCGCCAAAGACCTGCAGCACCAGTTGGAGGCGCTTCTCGTTGGTGCGCACCCGGAACATGGCCTCCACGTCCTCCAACAGGCCCAACAGGTCGAAGATTTCCACGCTGAGGCTGGTGCGGCCGGATTCAATCTTGGACATCTCCAGGACGTCGTTGATGACCGACATCAGGTGTTCGCCGGACTGGTTGACGACCTCCAGGTAGCGCTGCTGCCGCGACGTCAATCCGGGTTCCCGTCGAAGCAGTTGCACGTAGCCCAGGATGGCATGCATGGGGGTGCGGATCTCGTGGCTGGTGTTGGCCAGGAAGACCCGCTTGGCGAGGTTGGCGTTCTCGGCCACCTCCTTGGCGGCGATGAGGGCCTGTTCGGTCTCCCGGATGCGCGTCATGGCCCGGGCGTTGGCAATGGCCAGCCCGAACAGATCCACCATGCCCAGGGCAAGGTTGCGATAGTCGTCCAGCCGCTCGGGCAGGGCGATGTCATCTATCCACAGCACGCCCAGGGATTCGCCTTGGTGGGCCACCCGGATGGCGAAGCCGTTCTCCCATTGGCGGCAGGTCTGATCTTCTTGAAGGCCACCGGCGGGTGGGGTGGGGGCCGGGGGGGAGCCGGGGGTGGCCCGGGCCGGGGTGGTGCAGAAGAAGACCCGCCCAGCCCCGAACAGCATGGCACACAGTTCCTGCAGGGCGGTGGCGGCCTCGGCCTCGGAGAACAGCCGCCCAAGCTGGCAGAGTTGGTCCAAGGCCAGGGCCTGATCGGCCATCCGGCGGGCGGCGTAGTCGGCAGCCCCCTGGGCCTCTTCAAGGGCCCGGCCCAGCCGCCACTCGGCGATCAGGCCTCGCAACAACAGGCGATACTGCTGCAGCCCCACGGGGAGGGTTTCATGGGGCAGCCCCAGGTGGGCCGCAAACTTGGCCAGATTGGCCTGGGCCTGGGGGTCAACCAGGGTGTCCAGCAACAGCACCCGGCGGCTGGACTCCAGGAAGAGCTGTCGGGCCTGGGCATCGGCCAGCCCGGCCGCCACCAGGTTCTCCCTCCAGCGGGCGAGCCAGCCGGTGGTGACGATGTAGCAGCCCTGGGCTTGATGGTGCCGCACCACCTCCTGGGGGAGGAACAGGTGAAAGCACTGGTCAGCGGCGCGCAAGACCTTGGCCGAGAGGTCCTTGGAGAGGGCCGCGGCCTGGGTCTGAAGGCAGCCCCCCAGGATGATCAGGTTCCCCCCCGCCCCCTTCACACACGCAGCCTCCTCCAACTGGGCTGTGACCTCCTGGGGGGAGTGGCCGCAGGGACTGGGCAGGGGGGAGGCGGTGACGTCCTGGGCGCCTTCGGCCAGCAGGGCAGCGCGGGTCTCCTGGAGGTAGTGCTGGCAGACCAGCAATCGCAGGCCTTCACTCATGAGTTGATCCAGTCCAGGGGGTACCGGCCCCATTGTCTGACGGCCTTGGAGATGGCGAGGAGCACGCTGTCCGGGACCTGCCAGGGGATCTCTCCGTGGTTGTCCGTCAGCACGAAGCCGCCTCCGGCGCCCGCGGCGGCGATGGCCTGCTTGACCTTGGCCTCGGCCTGGGCCTCGGTCCAGTCCACCATGTCCATGGCGTTGAGGTTGCCCATCACGGTCACCTTTCCGGCGCAGGCGGCCTTCACCGCCGCCAGATCATCCTGGGCACTGGGGCAGACGCCAATGGCGCCGGTCTGGAGGACCAGGTCCAGGACGGGCAACATGCGCCCCGAGGCGAAGCTGCAGGCGCAGGGTCCGTTGAGCCGCGCGATGGTGCGCTGGGCCAGGGGCAGGCCGCTGCGCTGGTAGAGGTCCCGGGGGACGATGGTGGGGGAGGACACGGGGTCGGCATAGGTGAGGGCGCCGGCCCCGGCGGCAAGCTGGGCGTTGCCCCAGGCGACGGAGAACTCCTCGTTGACGCGGTACAGCTTCTCCAGGCGCTGGGGATCCTCCAGCATGAGGTCCAGGTAGACGTCGAAGCCAAGCTGCATGACGGGCAGGGAGAAGGGGGAGATGATTGCTCCCATGACGGGGGCGGTGTCGGCGGCCCGGGCCTTCAGCAGTTCGATGACGCGCAGGACCCGCAGCAGGGAGGGGCAGTCCTGGATGCGCGGGGGCTGGAGGTCGTCCAGATCCTGGGGGCGCAAAGGTGGTTCGATGACGTTGGGGGGACCGTCGGGGCCGAAGTGGATGTGGGCCCCGAAGGCCTCCACCTCCTGACCTCCGTAGAAGAAGCCTACCAAGCCATCATGCTGGTACTTGGCGGCCAGCAGCCACTGGCCCTCGGCCACGTACTCGGCCCGAGAGAAGTATTCGCGCAGGTCCAGACCCAGTTCCCGGGCGCCCTGCGGGACCAGCGGCAGGAGGAAGGGGACCCGGTCGGGTTCCTGATGGGACATGGCGGTGCCCAGGCGCTGGGCGGCGGTCATGGCGGGCTTCATGCTGGCACCTCCAGGAAGCTGCGGACCAGGGAGACGGCGCTGGCGGCGTTGGTGCCCACGGCGTCGGCCTCGACCTCGGCGGCCAGGAAGGGGGCAAGGCGGAAGGGGGCGCCGCCCACGATGACGCGGGTGGGCAGGCCCTCCTGACGGATGGCGGTCACCACCTGCTTGACCTTGAGCGCGGAGGGCAGCATGAGCACGGAGACGAGCAGCACGGAGGGGCGGTCGGCGCGAAGGCGGGTCAGCAGTTCATCCAAAGTGACCCGGCCATAGTTGGCGGGGGAATAGCCGGCGGAGCGCAGGGCAGAGCAGACCATCTGGCGGCCCAGCAGGTGGTAGTCATCAAGGGTGGCCACGGCCAAGGGGGCGGGGGCGCCTGCGGCGTCGGGGCGGCTTGCGGTCAGAGGCTCGATGAGGCCCTCGCAGAGCCGACCTGCCATGTAGACCTGGGACAGGGAGACCTTGCCCTCCTCCCAGAGGCGGCCGATGCGCTCCAGGGTGGGCACGATCAGATCCTCCAGATTCACGAGGGGATCAGCGGCCTGGGCGATCTGGCGGGCAATGCTGTGGACGGCGATTCGGTCCATGGACAGCAGGGCCGCCTCAAACTGGTCAGCGGGCCTGGCGCCAGCGGGAGCAGAGGGGGTGACGTCGTTGGCAGGGACCATGCACTCCTCCGGGGCAAGGGGACATGAACACCACAAATACGCATGCGTGAATGCATGAGAACGCATTTCTGGTCACAAATCCAATGAATTAATTCGATTAGAACGCGGGATTTAAAGGCAGAAGCCCCCGCCGGTCTGGCCCTGGCAGGTCTGGGAGGCCAGGCACTCGGTGGCGTCGAAGCAGCAGGTGGCGTCCGGCAGACCTTCGTCCTCCACGCGGATGTCGTCCAGGTAGACGCCCTCGCCCTTGGGCATGAAGGAGGTGTCCGAGCGGAGCTGGAACTGCAGGTACACCTTCTGGCCCACAAGGGACGACAGGGGCACGCGGACCTCCTCAAAGAGGCCATTGGTGCCGGCGCACTTGCTGCTGATGGAGAGGGGGCTTCCGGCGAGGGTGCGGTAGCGAGTGTGGAAGGCGGCATAGGTGCAGCCGGGCATGGTGAAGTCCGCCCAGATCTTGTAGGTCAGGACGGGGGTCTTGGCATTGGTGAAGTCCAGGAGGGGTGTCTCCAGAGTGACGCTGCCAGCGGTGGGGTAGATCATCTGCATGCTTGGTTCGCCGAAGTAGACGGAGTAGGGGCTGGAGGTGGTGCGGCGGCTGTTGATGGTTACGTTGTAGCCGCCACTTGTGGGCGCGGATTTCCAGCTGCCTGGGATGAGGGCGGTCTCCCAGCGCTGGTTCAGCCAGGTGCCGGCGACGTTGGTGGAGCTGCAGGAGTAGTTGGTGCCGCAGGTCTCCTTGGTGCACAGGTGGCTGTCCGCGCAGTTGGCGTCGTTGGTGCAGCAGCCGGTCTTGGCCAGGACGCTGATGCGCACGTCGTCGATGGCGAAGCCCGGGTAGGCGTTCTCGTTGGCGTCGAAGACCGCGAACTGGAAGATGACCCGCAGGAGTTGGCCCGCGTAGGCGTCCAGGTTGTAGCTGATGGCCTGCCAGGAGGGGTTGTTGGTCTTGTGGGAGCCCAGCATGGTGGCCGTGCCGTCGGCGGTGAAGATGAAGACGCGCAGCTCGTCGTAGTTGTCCTCGATGGAGCTATAGAGCTGGAAGGTCAGGTTGGCCTGGGCGCCGGGCTCCAGGTAGAAGGCGGGGGAGGCGGCCTGGGCGTCGATGACGGTGTAGGGGGCCTCGAAGGCGTAGAGGGTGGTGAGAGGGTCGCTGGCGATGAGGGCATGGGTGGCCGAGTAGTTGGGCCAGGTGCCGCGGTGCCACTGGATCCTGTCCGCCACCACGTCGCCGGGGTTGAAGCCGAGACCCGTCTGGATGACCCAGCCGCCGTTGTCCGTGGTGAAGTCGTCGAAGAAGAGGGTCTGCTCGCTGGCCAGGACGGGGTTGCTGCAGGTGCCCGTGGTGGGGGCGCAGACGTCCAGGGTGCAGGCCAGGCCGTCGCTGCAGGTCTTGAGGTACAACTGGCAGACGGCGGAGGCGAGGTCGCATTGGCCCTCGTAGCAGGGGTAGGTGCTGGGGCAGTCGGCATCTTCGTTGCAGCAGTCGGGGATGACCGTGCCCTTGCACTGGCCGTCGCCTTGGCACTGGTCCGTGTCGGTGCAGGAGTCGCCGTCATCGCAGCCCACGCCGGGGGTGGGCAGGAAGGTGCAGCCCTGGCTGGGCAGACAAACATCTGTGGTGCAGGGGTTGTTGTCGTTGCACTGGACGAGGCCGCCGCCGATGCAGGTGCCGTTGACGCACTGATCCTTGTCGGTGCAGGGGTTGGAGTCGCTGCAGGAGGCCGTGTTGGCCACGTAGGCACAGCCGCCCAGGTCGACGTCGCAATAATCGTCCGTGCAGGGGTTGGTGTCGACGCAGACCCTGTTGGTGCCCTTGCAGGTGCCGGTGGTGCAGGTGTCGTTTTCGGTGCAGGCGTTGTTGTCATTGCAGGAGCCGTTCAGGGCGGTGTAGACGCAGCCGGTGTTGGGCTGGCAGGACTCGGCGGTGCAGGGGTTGGAGTCGTTGCAAAGGGTGGGGTTGGGCAGGTGCATGCAGCCGACGAACGTCAGGCAGCTATCGACGGTGCAGGCGACGCCGTCGTCGCAGTTGGCGGGGGCCAGACCCATGCAGGTGCCGCCGGTGCAGAGGTCAGCCATGGTGCAGGGGTCGCCGTCGTTGCAGGGCATGAAGTTGGGGGTGTGGACGCAGGCGCCGGTGTCGGGGTCGCAGCTATCGTCGGTGCAGAGGTTGGAATCGTTGCAGTTGACGTCCTTGCCCAGGCAGTCGCCGTTGGCGCAGGTGTCTTGCTCGGTGCAGGGGTCCTCGTCGTCGCAGGTCGCGGTGTTGAAGGCGTAGACGCAGCCGATGCTGGGGTTGCACGAGTCATCGGTGCAGGGGCTGAGGTCGTCGCAGGAGAGGGTGGCGCCGACGCAGGCGCCGTCCTGGCAGGTGTCGTTGACGGTGCACAGGGAGTTGTCCGTGCAGTTCAAGGTGTTGGACAGGAAGCGGCAGCCGCCGGTGGCGGGGTCGCAGCTATCGTCAGTGCACAGCTTGTTGTCGTTGCAGACCTTGTCGGTGCCCAGGCACAGGCCCCCCGCGCAGGTGTCGTTGAGAGTGCAGGGCTTGCCATCGTCGCAGAGGCTGTCGGTGTTTGTGTAGACGCAGCCGCTGGCCGGGGCGCAGGTGTCGGTCGTGCATTCGTTTTGGTCGTCGCAGGCCACGGCCTCGTGCGTGCAGGCCTTGGCCTCAAGGTCGCAGGCGTCCGTGGTGCAGGCACTGGAGTCGTCGCAGACGGTGGGCGAAAGCTGCTCGTCGTTGTTGCCATCACAGTCGTTGTCCTGGCCGTCACAGCGCTCGGGGGCGCCGGGGAAGGTCAGGGGGTTGGCATCGTCGCAGTCGGTCCCGCCGCTTTCTGCGCTGACCACCCCGTCCAGGTCCTGGTCGGTGCCGTCCACGCCGTCGCAGTCGGCGTCCACGCCGTCCCCAAGCTGGTCATCAGCCCCGGGGTGG
>CAIXZC010000197.1 GCA_903923815.1 uncultured Myxococcales bacterium | reverse complement strand
GGCCAGCCCGTCAGCGGCGAAGTGACCGTGACCATCACCCCCATCAATCCCTACGACCCCGCGGACCTCCAGGCCTTCCCCGGCGGCTTCGAGGCCATCAACGCCGAAGGCGAGCCCGGCACCCTGTTCAGCTTCGCGGTCCTGGACATCACAGCCACTGCGGACGGCGTCGACTTGACCCTGGCCGAAGGCAAAAGCGCCACGGTGTTCTTCCCCCTGCCGGAGGACCTGGATGCCCCCGAGAGCGTCCCCCTGTGGAGCCTCGACGAGACCAGCGGCATTTGGAAAGAGGAGGGCACTGCCACTCGCCGCGCCCTCGAAGGCAAACGCTACTACGAGGCCCAGATCCCCCACCTGTCCTGGTGGAACTGCGATGGCTACAACGGTGCAACCGTGGAGGTCAGGGGGACCATCACGACCGACGACCCCGACCTGGCGGCTGCCATGAGTGCTGGTGTGACTACCTTTGCAGAGGCAAAAAGCCTGAATTTCGTCGCAACCCATAGTGGTTGTGGAGGTTCGTTGAGTTTCAGCGGCCAGGTCCCGGCCAATGACTTCGTTTCTCTCCAAGTGGTTGGCTACACCGGTTCAAGAGAAAACCCGTTTTCTGCCAACGCAAATTTCTTTTTGACGCCGGCGTCCGGGGTTGTGGAACTTGGGAATATCGTTGTCAGCAAAGATTCCTGCGTTTTGGGATGGTCACCCTTGGGTCTGACATTCAGCTCCAAAGCGAATTGCAATGGCCACTGCATGAAGATGCCCACCTTCTGCGTCCCTGGCCTGGACCCCATCCATCCTTGCTCCACCAACAACGGCGGTTGCCTGAACGGGCGCGAATGCATCGAGTTCCCCGTGACCGCCGCGGACGAGGCCACCCTGTGGTTCTGCGGGAACTGCCCATCGTTCAAGGTCCCCATGGGCCTGCTGGACTGCCAGGGCGTAAGTTGCTCCATCTCCCGGGGCTTCTGTGATGACAATGCCACCTGCCAGAACGCAAGTCCTGCGGTGACTTGCACCTGCAACAGCGGCTACTTCGGCAGTGGAACCTCGTGCCGGGCCTGGTCCACCTGCGGCGCTGGCAAGCACGTAGCTGCCCAGGGGACTGCCACCACCGACCGCACCTGCACGGCCTGTGAAGACGGCACCTTCTCTGCCACGAACAACGCGCAAAGCTGCAGCGCCTGGAGCGAGTGCTCTCAGAACCAGTACCAGGCCCAGGCTGGTACGGCCTCCACGGATCGCGTCTGCGAAGACTGCGACCAGGGCTACCAGGGCAACGGCGAAGCCTGCGTGCCCGCCTGCATTGATGCGGTTTGCGACCCCAACGCCACCTGCACCGAGCCCGAGACCTGCACCTGCAACGAGGGCTACAAGGGCGACGGCTCAAGCTGCCAGCCTTTGGTGCCGACCAACGTTGACATCGCGGCGGGACTGACCACCGGCAACACCACCTGGACCTCGGCCTCCACGGACACGGTGCGCGGCGTGGAGTTCTACCTTGCCACCCCGGCGACCCTGACCTCCGTGACCGTCAACGGCCTGCCCCCTGACATGGCCGACACGGCCCGCATCTGGGTGAAGACCGGCGCCGTCAATCGGCAGGCCACCGACACCTTCCCGCTGGGCAGCCCCTACGGCCCCACGGCCACCACTGCCAGCAGCGCCACCTTCGAGCTGCCCACCGCCCTGGCGCTTGCCAAGAACACCTACAGCATCGTCGTCTCCGTGGCGGACACCGAGCAGGGCTTTCAGTGGGAGGTGCTGCAGTTCTACAACAACTCCCCCTCGGTCACCGTGGACGCCATCACGCTTCAATCTGTCTGGGGCTGGCGGGGCAACGTCAATGTGGACACCAACACCGCCACCGATGTCACCATCTACGACGCCTACATGATCCAGATCCCCAAGGTGACCTTGACCTTCACCGACTGATCAGTCCGACGTCCCCAGCTACACGCCAGCCCCCGTCCCGCCCTTCAGGGCAGCGGTCTGCGCGATTGCATTGGCGCTGCGACCTTTTGGGGCACTCAGTTGGCGGGGACCACATCCAGGGTCAGCTGGCCCAGGTCCAGAGTGTAGGGGACGGAGGGGATGTTGACCGCGGCGCCGTAGTAGTAGGCGGCGGTGTGGGCCGTGCTGTCGTCCAGGGCGAGGGTGACGACCACTACGTAGTCGCCGGGGGCGGCAGCGTAGGGGTACTCCAGGACGGGGCCGTTCTCGGCCTCAGGGTCCCAGGCCAGGAAGATGTTGCCCTGGTCGGGGACGCTGATGGAGGTGCCGGTGTAGCCGGCGCCGGGGGCGAACGAGAAGATGCCCAACAGGTGGGTGATGGGGTCGTCACCCTCCTGGAAGTCGGCGGGGTACAGCCCAATCCAGTAGGCAGAGGTGTCCAGCGGACCGATGGGCGCGTCGACCACCGTGAGGGTGCCCGCCACGGAGATGGCCCCCGTCGCGGCCTGCCCGTCCAGCAAGCCAAGGTCCAGGCCCCCGTCGCCGCCACCGACGGTGTCAAAGGTGTCCTGACCCACCACGTCCTTGGATTCGGTCGCAGTGCAGGAAGCCACGGCCAGCAGCAGCACAAGCATCGTCAGTTTCATGGGTCACTCCTTCGTCCACCCAAGGACAGCCCTTGGCCCAAGGAACCTAACACCAAAGCAGTCCGAGGCCAAGCGCCGAAGCACGGGTCCCGGATGCCGCCGCCGCCGGGTTTTTGCGCCCCCAGCGGGCCAAAGAAGCAGTTGACACCGTTTGGTACTGTGGGCAGCATCGTCGGACGCAGGACCACTTGACCAACGAGGTTTTCAATGACCGACAAGCAAGCAGCAACCCCGTATAGATTCGCACGCCTGGACGGCAAGATTGTCATCGTCTTTGGCGCTGGCAATCCCAAGTCCGAGGGCCACGGAATCGGCGCCACCACGGCCCTTCAGTTGGCCCGCAACGGCGCCACGGTGATCTCCGTCTCCAACCTGGAGGAGAACGCCCAGAACATCACCGAGGCGATCCGGGCCGAAGGGCTTTTGGGCTTCGCCGAGGTCTGTGACGCCACCAACCCCGACGACGTGCTGGCCCTGGTGGCCCGCGTCAAGGCGCAGTTCGGGCGCATTGACGTCGTCATCAACGCGGGCGTCCACAACGCCAATCCCAACGGCTTCGAGAAGCTGACCGCGGACTACTGGCGCAGCGCCATCGATGTGAACCTTCACGCCCACTTCAACATGATCCACGGCGTGCTGCCGACCTTCATTGAGCAGAAGACCGGCCTCTTCCTGCACTTCTCGACCATCGCCGGTGAGGTGGGCCTGGGCCTGGGCAAGCAGCGTCACGCCTACGCCGCCGGCAAGGCTGGCGCGGCCGTGCTGACCAAGCGCGTGGGCATCGAATACGCCAAGGACGGGGTCCGCGGGAACGTCGTCCAGATCGGCTACATCAGCGGCCCCCTGGTCAACCGGGCCGTGGCTGCCGTGGGCGCCGACATCGAGAAGGTGACCGCCAAGCGTGACTCCTACGTGCCCCGCGGCCGCCAAGGCACCCCCGCCGACGTGGCCTACATGACGGCCTTCCTGTGCAGCGACGAGGCCAGCCTGCTCAACGGCTCGGACTTCTTCGTCGACGGCGGCACCTCCGGCTGCACCTACGGGCCATGAACCCAGCCTAGGAGAACCAGACCATGAGAAACTGCCTTGCCCTGGTCGCGTTCTTGGGTGTGCTTGGTCTTTCTGGGCCGGCCCACGCCGAGCGCACCGTTTCGCCCACGGACCTGCTGGATGGTGGCTCCCTGCAAGTCGCCACCGGTCTTAGCAACACCCTGGCCTACGTCTCCGGCACCTTTGGAGGCGCGTCCCTGGACGGGGAAGTGAACATGCTTGATGGGCTTGTTGGGGCCAGGCTCTGGGTGCTGGACGGGGTGGCCTTGAAGGTCGAGCAGCCCTTCGTCCTGTCCTCGACCTCCGAGGTCAACTCCGGCGGGGCGACCAACAAGAAAGACAATCCCACCGGGCGGGACGACCTGACGCTGGGGTTTCTGGTCGGCGGCATGGTGACGCCGTCGCTGAAGCTGGTGGCGCAGTTCGAGCTGACTCCGGACTCGGGCAGCGACGGCGTCGGCGATGCCAGGACGGACCTTCAGGGGACCCTCATCGCAGCGACCCCCATCCGCAAGGACCTCGAGTTGTTCCTGGGCTGCGGCTTCACGCAGGTTGGGGAGGATGACGGCGGAGACAACGAGGGTGAACAACTCATAGGTCTTGCCGGCGTCAACTACCGCAAGGGCCGCCTCTCGGTGGTTCCCAATGGCCTGATCAGCTACACGACAGAAGGTGAAGGGACCAGCCAACAGGAAGCCTTCACGACGCTGGGCTTCGAGACCACCGTCGGCTTCGAGATCCTGCCCGACCTGACAGTGACTGGCTCGGGCCTGGTGGCCCACGTGTTCGAACATGAGGTCATGCCAGGACTGGACACTTCGGCCAACGGGTTCGGCTTCTCTTTCGGCCTCACCTACGCCGCAGCGGTAAGGTAATGCAGATGAAATCGTTGCGGCGTCTAGGGGTCTTGCTGGCTGTTGCTGCGGCTGTGGCTGGATGCGGCGCGGAGGACGGGGCAGGCGGGTTGCAGCCTGCGGGCGGAAGCTGCGCCGGGACTGAAGACTGCGAGGCAGGCCTGTCTTGCG
>CAIXZC010000196.1 GCA_903923815.1 uncultured Myxococcales bacterium | reverse complement strand
TCCCCGGGCCTCAAAACCCCGCTGATAGAGAACCGCGGAAACATCCACATCCGGCGCGTGCCCGTGCTGAACCCCGGCAAGGGGGCGTCGCTGTTCGGGCGCTTCGGCGTGGTGGAGACGCTGGCCCAGCATCCCTGGCTGGCCTGGCAGGTGCTACCCGCGGCCTTTGGCATGGCGGTGGGCTGCGCAGGCATGGCCGCCAAGCACGATGTGGTCATCTCCCACTGGTCCCTGCCCTCGGGGCTGATCGCTGCGGGGCTGCGGCGCATTGGTGGGCCACCCCATCTGCTGGTGGAACACGGCGGCGGACTGCGGCTGCTGAAGGCCCTGCCGGGGCCCGTGGCGTCGAAGATCTTCACCTGGATTGCCGGCGGCACCGACCGCATCCAGTGCGTGGCGAATTACATGCTGGAGGACCTGCAGCGCCTGGACGAGACCTCCGCGCGCCTGTGCTTCGTCAGCCCCACGGGCATCCCCGCGCCGGAGGACTGCGTGCCCCTGGACGCCAAGCCCCTGCCTCTGCGCATCCTGTTCGTGGGCCGCATGGTGGAGCAGAAGGGTCCCCACCTGCTGCTGTCCGCCCTGGGCAACCTGGACGAGAGCACCTGCACCTTCGTGGGCGACGGCCCCATGCTGTCCAAGCTGCGGCAGGACGCCCAGCAGATGGGCATCGCGGCCCGCACGGCCTTCCTTGGCGAAGTCCCTCCGCCGGCCCTGGCCAAGGTCATGGCCCGCCACAACGTGCTGGTCTGCCCCAGCCTGCCCCTGGCCAACGGTCAGGAGGGCACCCCCACGGCGCTGCTCAAGGGCATGGCCGCCGGCCTGCTGCCCATCGCCTCCCGCACGGGCGGCATCCCGGACGTCATAAGCCACGGCGTGAACGGCTTCCTGGTGCCCCCCGGGGATGCCCGCAGCCTGGCCCGTGCCCTGATTGGTCTGATTGACAAGCCAGAGCGGCTGCCCGAGATGGCCGCCGCCGCCCGCGCCAAGGGGCAGGAGTTCCTGTGGCCCAATCTGGTGGAGAAGCTTGATCGACAGCTCAGGGACCTGCTCAGTCTTCCCTGATTCGGTTATCGTTCGATATTCCTAGTGGGGGTACACAGCATGAGACTGTTTTCCATATTGACCCTGACGGCCCTTCTGGGCGTCCTCTCCGCCTGCGGCGGCGAGGGCGGCTCGGCGGGCATGGTCACCCAGGGCAGCAACTGCGACCGCCTTGGGGAGAAGCGCTGCGGCCTGGGCCCCGAGGGGGACTCCGCGGTGATGCTTTGCAGCGCCGCCACCACCGAGGGTAGCCAGTGGGTCGTGCAACTGCTTTGCGCCGATGAGTGCATTGACGGCGGCTGCATCAGCCTTGGGGGTGACAGCCTGCCGCTGGATGCCGCGCAGGACACCGTGGGCATCAAGGACCAGGCCTCCCCCGACGCCCCCACCGCCGACCAACTGGCTGACAGCGGCCCCACCTGCGCCGCCTTCATGGAGCCCTGCGCCACCAACGACAACTGCTGCTCGCCGGGGCTGTGCGTCAAGGGCCCCGACGGCATGGTCTGCACCACCACCTGCTGGGAGGACTGCCCCCTGGGCTGGCTGTGCCAGGAGCAGGGCATGCCCCCCGACAGCCAGTGGGTCTGCCTGTTCCAGGAGGACCTGCTGTGCGTCAAGGAGTGCCTGGAGGACGAGGACTGCAAGTCCGGCCTGGACCTGTGCCTGCCCATTGGCCTGGAGGACAAGCGCTACTGCAGCCGCAACTGCGCCGATAAGACCTGCCCCGACGGCTTCACCTGCGCCAACATCCCCGTGGACGGCGGCACCGCCCGCCAGTGCGTCCCCGACGCCGGCGCCTGCGAGTGCCTGGGCAAGACCGCCGAGGACTACATCTCCGACCCCAACAACTGCGGCGCCTGCGGCGTGGTCTGCGCCTTTGACAACGCCCTGCCCCTGTGCGTGTCCGAGGAGTGCGCCCGGGGCGAGTGCCTGCCGGGCTTCGTGGACCTCAACGGCGACGACTTGGACGGCTGCGAGTACCCCTGCGACTACGTCTCGGACCTGGACCTGCCCGACCCCGAGGGCGTGGACGCGGACTGCGACGGCATGGATGGCAGCGTCCTGGGCGCCGTCTTCGTGTCCTCCTCCACGGGCATGGACACGGGCAACAGCAAGGGCAGCATCACCCAGCCCGTGCGCAGCATTGAGAAGGGCCTCAGCCTCGCCCTCAAGACCAACCCCGCCAAGCAGGTCTACGTGGCCCAGGGCGACTACAAGACGCGCCTGGAGCTGCCCGCCGGCGTCCACCTCTTCGGCGGCTTTGACGCCGACGACTGGACCCGCAGCCCCGCCACCAAGAAGACCCGCATCTACTGGGATCTGAACGGCCCCGGCGGCATCGTCACCGTCCTGGCGCGCAACCTGACCGTGCCCAGCACCTTCGACGGCTTCACCGTGGAGGCCGCCAACAACGGGGCCAGCGGGGGCAACTCCGTGGCCCTGGCCCTAATCAATTGCAGCGACGCGCTGACCATCAGCAACAACGTGCTGCTTGCCGGCAACGGCGGCAACGGCCTGGATGGCAGCAATGGCGCCACGGGGGCGGACGGCGGCAACGGCCAGAACGGCAGCATCGGCTGCGAGTACGACGGCGTGGCCTGGAGCTGCGCCGGGTGCAGCAGGCCCGGGGGTGGCGCCGGGGGCGCGGGCAAATGCGCCAACTCGGGCGGCAGCGGTGGCGTGGGTGGAGGCAACGACTCCAACGGCTACGGCGGGCAGCCCTCCCAGGACGGTGCCGCTATCGGCGGGGCCGGCGGCGGGGCCAAGGGCAGCGGCGGTCCGGGGGACGGCGGCAAGGCCGGCACCAACGGTCAACCGGGTGGAGGCGGCACGGGTCTGGGCTCCCTGGGGGCCGACGGGCTGTGGCTTCCCTCGGCGGGCGTCTCGGGCACCGACGGCACCCTGGGTGGGGGCGGCGCGGGCGGCGGCGGCGGCGGCGGCGACGGGGACTGTACG
>CAIXZC010000195.1 GCA_903923815.1 uncultured Myxococcales bacterium | reverse complement strand
TGGTGGAAGCCAAGGCCGCCTGATTATCGAAAGCTTGTTGGTTCTGGGGGGGGGACAGGGGGGACCCGAAGGGCCGCCCCCGAGGGCAGGGTCACGGGCAGGTCTTGGAGGTCTTCCGATACACGTACACGAAGCGTTGCTCGCCGCTGAGGGCCAGGCTATCCGGCCCGCGCACACCCATGCGCCGCAGCCCGTCCAGCACCTGCACCGCGCCCTCGGGGCTGGTGGCACAGCCGCCAATCCAAAGGTCCTCGGCCTCGCTGAGCCCGTGGACCTGGAAGAATTCCTTGTCACGACTGATCCCTGCGAACCAACTGTTATAGAGGCCTCCGCAGCAATCGATGTACTTGAGAATTCCCTTGAGAAGTCTCTGCTTGTCCATTTTGCCTCCTCCTATCCCTGCGGACCCCGGTCAGGGTTCCCGAAAAGACATAAGAGTGAATGCGGGAGGAGCGGTTTTTGGTCACGGATTTTTGGAAAAACTTGATATCACCCGAGGCACCGGAGGCAGGATTGGCGCGGCTTAGAGGTTGTTGCAGCGGCCGATGTCATCCACCTTGGACGCGGCGTTGATGCAGTCCCGGTAGGCCATGGCGGCGGGGGTCAGGCACTTGTTCACGCAGTTGCGCTCGATGGTGCCCTTGATGGAGACGCTGCCCTTCCAAAGGCCGGCGAAGCGGCTGCAGGTCTTCTTGCACTGGGCCTCGGTGGGCAGGGCGGGGGCCTGGGGGGCCGGCGCCATCATCTGCTGGGGCACGGGGGCCAGGGCCTGCTGCTGGGCGGCCAGCTGGTTCGGGTCGGACTGGGGGGCGGGCATGGTGGCGGCCGCAGGGGCGGGCTCGGGTGCGGGCTCGGCCACGGCGGTGGGGCCTTCCATGAATTCCCGGGAGAACAGCCGGCGCTTGGGCTGGTTGTCGACGTACTGGGCGGGGTAACCGGAGGCGATGGTGCACCATTGGCCGGCGAACACGTAGTGGGTAAGCCTGGTCTCGATGGTCAGCCCCACCACATTGTCGATCTGCTCGTTGTTGCGGGTCATCTCGGCGATGGCCTTCTCCACCCGGTCGTCGCCGGACACGGGGATCACATAGAACAGGAAGGTCTCACAGGCCTCGCCGGAGATCTTGTAGGAGATCTTCAGGGGCCGGTTGGGCTCCAAAGGCAGGTAGGAATCGCTGACCTGGTTGAAATGGGTGGCGCAGCCCCCCACGAAAACGGACAGCGCGATGATGGGCAACAGCAGCTTCTTCATTGTTCTGGTCTCTCCTTTCAGGCATTACCGAATCGGACGCGGCATATTAGTCCCAACGCCACCCTGGAATCCAGGACTTTTTCAGCCCTGGGGGCAGCCCCTCCGGCAGAAAGCTGTTGACAAGCGGGGGGCAGGGGTCTAACTTTTGCCCCGCCTTGAGAGGCTGTTGGACGCCTGTAGCTCAGCCGGATAGAGCAGCGGCCTTCTAAGCCGCGGGTCGGAGGTTCGAGTCCTCTCAGGCGTGCTGAGTTCCGGGCACGGTTCTTTGAATATGGTGAGTTTAGCTCAGTTGGCAGAGCTCTGGATTGTGGTTCCAGTGGTCGAGGGTTCGAACCCCTTAACTCACCCTTTGGTTTTGTTTGAAGGTAGCCACGGCATGTGGCCGCCTGTGGCTGGACGCCCGTAGCTCAGCTGGATAGAGCGTCGGACTTCGAATCCGTAGGCCGCAGGTTCGACTCCTGCCGGGCGTGCCTTTTTCGGTATTGACAATCGGAAAGTTCGGCCTTATAAACGGCGCCGTTCTTTGAAGCTGGACCAGTAGCTCAATTGGTAGAGCAGCGGACTCTTAATCCGCGGGTTGAAGGTTCAAGTCCTTCCTGGTTCACCAAGTGCACATGGCAACCCGAAGCGCGAGGGTGGCGGAACTGGCAGACGCACTGGATTTAGGTTCCAGCGGGCAACCGTGGGGGTTCGAGTCCCCCCCTTCGCACAGCCGCCCTTCTCGACTTCCCCCAAAAAAACTCATCAGACATTTAGTTCAGCAAAGCGCCGCAAGGCGAACCGTGGAGGCATCATGCGCGTCAACATCGAGACCCTGGAAAAACAGCTCCGTCGCGTCACCATTTCCTTTGACGCGGCCGAGGTGGCCAAGGTAACCGACAAAGAGGCAACTGAACTTTCCAGCCAGGTCCGCGTGCCTGGTGGCTACACCAAGCTGGCCGCCAAAATTGCCCGCATGAAGACCATCCACGACTACCGCCAGATCATCTTTGGCCGCTCCCGCGAGGTCCTCATCGAGAAGGCCGCCGAAGAGGGCCTGCGTGAGCTGAGCTTCAGCACCATCGGCCGCCCCGAGTTGGACGGCGATGCCGAGATCAAGTCCTTCTCCCAGGGCTTCGACGTGGTCCTGCTGGTGGAAGAGATGCCCACCCCCGCCACGCTGGTCCTGGAAGGCCTGGAATTCCCCGGCGTGGCCGGCTTCTCCGTCACCGATGAAGATGTAAAGAAGGCCGTGGACGAGGAACTGGACCGCCAGACCCGCTACGAGAACATGAAGGAAGACCACCAGATCTCCAAGGGGGACCTGGCGCTCTTGCACCTGGAGTTCGCCGCCAAGGATGGCAGCGACCTGGGCGTCGCCCCCGAGACCATGTCCGTCATGGTCGGCACGGAGCGCCCCACCCCTCCCTTCCAGCCCGTCCTGGCCAACGCCATTGAGGGCCGCAAGCTGGCCGAGCAGGTCCAGGTGGAGTTCACCTGGCCCGCTGACCTGCCCGCTGCCGAAGAGAAGTACAAGGGTCTTGTGGGCAAGACCTTCAACATCTCCCTCAAGGCCGACTACGGCCGCACCCGCATCCGCGCCGAACTGAACGCCGACTTCGCCAAGGAAGTGGCTGGGCTGGACAGCGTGGATCAGTACCTGGCCGTGGTTCGTGACCGGCTGGAGTCCGCCCGCCGCTCCGAGGTTGAGGACAAGCACTCCGA
>CAIXZC010000194.1 GCA_903923815.1 uncultured Myxococcales bacterium | reverse complement strand
GGTAGTAGCAGCAGTGGTGGTGGCCCTGCTTGCAGCCGGTCTTCCACAGCGCCGCGGCCCGCCCGGGGTCCTTGGGGAACTGACTGCCCATCAGCAGGTCCGTCCCCGCCTGGTAGCAGATCGACGCCATGCCCTTCTGGCAGGCCTGCTCGAAGAAGTCCATGGCCTTGCCCAAGTCCCGGGGGCAGGTGTCCAGGCCATCCCGATATTGCTGCCCCAGCAGGTAGCAGGACTCGGCCTCACCACGCTGGCACTCGGCGCGCAGTTCCTCGGGGGGGCCATACTGCCAGGCCAAGGCGCTGCCCGCAGGCAGGCACACCAGGACCGCAACAAGCCAGCAGAGCCGACCGGCAATCGCCATGCGAACCTCTTTTTGTTGGTCCAATTCTGTTGCCGCTTGTAGCTTCAAACCGAATTCAGTGTCAAGCGCTGGGGCGTTCCGGGCCGCCCCGGCTGGGGCTAATCCACGAACCAGTTGATGACCTGATAGGCCACCCCGTCCTCCCGGCGGAAGTTGTAGACGAACATCCCAAACGTGTAGGCCTTGTCGGCGTAGTGGCTGCTGGGGATGTCCCCGATGCTGCCCGCATACTCGGTGGCCTCGGCCACGCTGATCTCGTAGACGTTGGTGCTGGTGACGCCCACAGAGGTCTCTACCCCCACGCCCCCCACACTGAACCCGGCCTTGGCCTCGACCCCCAGCTTGCGGGCCTCTGCGGAGGCATTCTCCTCGGACAGGGAGATGAAGATCTCGGTGCCGCCGCCGGAGGTCTCGCCGATGGTGAAGAGAGGCTGGCCGCCGGGGGGGTTGGTCCAGCCCGGGTGCAGCGCCAGAATCGCGTCGCGCTGGGCCACGTCGGGGTAGCTGAGGGGATCGCCGGGCACGTGGGCGAAGGTCTCGGAGCCCAGGTCCGGGGCGTCGCCGTTCTGCTGGTTGAAGGCGGTCACGGTCTTCTTGAACACGTTGGTGTCCCCGGGCACGTCGATGGTCAGGTGGGTGCCAATGAGGGCCGGGTCCTGGTGGGCGATGATCTCGTAATCGTAGCGGTGGTACTCGGTGGCGGAGAAGATGACGAAGTTGTCGGGTTCATCATTGGACCAGTTGCCCACACGCTTGACGCCCGTGCTGACGATGCTAGTGGTGGTGTGAGTCTTGGCCAGTTCGTGGGACAGGGACACGGAGGCCTCGGCAGACACGATGCCGAAGGGATCGGAGGCCTCCACGGTGAAGGTCACGGCGTTGCTGATGGCGATCTCGTTGGACTCGGAGGCCGAGTCCTCGCGGGTCTGGCCGAAGCCCACCCAGGTGTTGTTCTCGTTGTCCTGGGGGACGCTGTCCCAGCAGGGCGGAATGGCCATGGCGACGATGATGCGGGGGCTGCCCATGGTCAGCCAGTGCTTGTCCGTGTAGCGCAACACGGTGCTGTCCCCGTCCAGGTCCCCGCAGATGCCCAGGGGCCGGCGCGGGGGGGCGTTCTGGGGCTCTTCGAAGCCGTTGAGGCTCTCGGATTGATAGACCCAGTCTTCGCTGGCGAGGGTCTCGAACTTGCTGTCCGCGCCAAGCTCGAAGCGCCGGAAATAGTATTGGTCGCTGATCTCCACGGTCCGGTTCATGGGGCCACCGGTGGTCTCCTCCTCGCGCCAGCCCCCCAGGAAGAGGATCTCGTCGCGCAGGTCTCGGTCGCTGTTGCCGGTGGACAGGTGCGTATCGCCCTTGAGCCCGGAGGCAACCAGCCCGGAGGCGTCGGTGGCCGGCAGGTAGTAGAACACGCTGTAGCCGCGGTCCTGGGAGGGGTTGTAGTTGTCGTGGATGGCCAGCGCAAGGTCCGCCTTGCCGTCGCCGTTCAGGTCGCCCACCGCGAAGTGGGGCGGGCGGTCGCTGTTCCATTTGATGTTGCCGCAGTCCTTGAAGCCCTTGCCCATCACCCTGGCAAAGTCCCCGTAGGCATCCTC
>CAIXZC010000193.1 GCA_903923815.1 uncultured Myxococcales bacterium | reverse complement strand
GACGACGGCGCCGTCAGCGCGTCCTGCGCGGAGGAGATGGCCATGGGGGCCATCCAGGTGACGGGCGCCAACCTGGGCATTGCCATCACGGGCATTGCCGGCCCCTCCGGGGGCAACCGACTCAAACCCGTAGGCACGGTGTTCCTGGCCGTGATCAGCGACCAGACGGTCCTTGGTGACCGGCTGCGCATACCCCCCATCAACCGCGCCTACATCAGACTGGTCAGCGTTGGCCGTGCCGCCGCCCTGGCCCTAGAGGCATTGGATGAAAACCGTTGAATCCCTGACCTTCGAGGTCCGCACGTACGAGTGTGATCCCCTGGACCGCCTCAAGCCCCCGGTGTTGCTGAACTACCTGCAAGAGGCCGCGGACACCTCGGCGCGCAACCTGGGCTTCGGGGTCGAGCAGGTCCAGACCCAAAGCCTGACCTGGTTCATGTCGCGGTATCGGATCGTCATGACGCGGCTGCCGCGCCTGCGCGAGCGGGTGACCGTGGAGACCTGGCCCTGCGTGTCGCGGCCGCTGCGGGCCCAGCGGGACTTTCGCATTCTTGGGGGCGAGGGGGAAGAGCTTGGAGTGGCCTCGTCCGTGTGGATCCTGGTCAGCCTGCCGGACCGCAGAATCGTGGACCCGGGCATCGTGGTGACCGGCGACTGTCTGGCGGAGGCGGGGGTGCTGGAGAATCCCTTTGGGACCATCCCGGCGGCGACGGGGGAACTGCAGCGCCAGGAGCAGTGCCGTTTCCACGACATCGATCGCAACCGCCACGTGAACAACGGCGTGTACCTGAGCTTCGCCACGGGCCACGCCCCCAAGGAGTTGCTGAAGCACTTCGAGCCGCTGGACATGGAACTGGTCTACCTGGCCGAGATGAAGGCCGATGAGGCCATCCGCAATCTGTGCTCCGTCAAGGAACTGCCCGACGGCCGCCTGGAGACCCTGCACCTGCTGACCGACGCCACCGGCGCCACCGAGTGCTTCCGCCAGCGCACCCTCTGGTCCAAGGTCTGACTCGGGGACGGTCCTAATTTCCTCCCGTTTGCAACGCCCCACCGCGTCGGGGACGGTCCTAATTTCCTCACATCAGCGGCGCCATGCCGCGTCAGGGGGCGCTTCGCCGACACACGCTTCTTGGATGCACGGGAAGTTAGGACCGTCCCCGGGGGTGAGGGCACAGAGGGCAGGGGGAAGTTAGGACCGTCCCCTAAGCTTGGTCGGATTGATGGATGTAGGTGCAGTAGATCTCAATGATGGCGCGCACTGCCTCGGGGTCCAGGTTCTCTGGTATGTCGTCCGGACGATGGTACAGCGTGTGGGCCCCCAGGGGGTTGGTGTCCATGGCCAGGATTGACGCAGCCGTGACTCCCTTGCGCTGGAACTCCGCCGCGTCCGTGGCGCCCCCGCCGAACCACAGGGGAAAGGCCTCCAGCTTGAGCCCCAGGTCCTGCGCCACCACCCCCAGCCTACGCGCCAGCGCCGCGTCAAGCGTCACCAGGCCGTTCAGATCCCGCGTCATGACCTTCAATTGACGCGCGTCAAAAACGCTGTCCGTGTTCAGCACCACTCGGGGCAGCGCCGGAAGCTGGGGCAGCCGGTCCCTCACCCACGCCCGGGACCCGCGCAAGCCGCTCTCCTCCGCGTCGAAGGACACGAAGCGCAGCCTGGTCCGGGCCAGACGCCGCTGGGGCTTGGCGAAATGTTGCACCACCTCGGCGGCCAGCAGACTGGCGATGAGGTTGTCCCCCGCCCCCGGCGTGTAGGCCCGGCTGAAGAAGAACAGGAAGGGGACGGAGGCCAGGGCGCACAG
>CAIXZC010000192.1 GCA_903923815.1 uncultured Myxococcales bacterium | reverse complement strand
CCTGCTGAAGGCCGACGGCACCACCCTGGGCGCCGACAACGGCATCGGCGTGGCCATGGCCATGGCCCTCTGCGAGGAGAAGGACCTGCGCCACGGCCCCCTGGAGCTGATCTTCACCATCGACGAGGAGACGGGCCTCACCGGGGCCCGCAACCTTCAGCCCGGGTTCCTCAAGGCCAAGCGCCTCATCAACATAGACTCCGAAGAAGAGGGCGTGTTGTTCGTCGGCTGCGCCGGCGGCGCCGAAAGCAACATCGTCTTTGGCCGCCCCACCCGCCGTTGCAGCGCTCCCGTCTATGCCGTCAAGGTCAGCGGCCTCAACGGCGGCCACTCGGGCCTCACCATCCACGAAAACCGCGGCAACGCCCTCAAGGCTCTGGCCCAACTTCTGCTCACCATGGGCGCCACCCAGCCCGTCTCCATCATCAAGTTCGAGGGCGGCGACAAGCACAACGCCATTCCCCGAGAGGCCTTCGCGCTCATCCGCAGCGCGGCCTCCCCCGCCGATCTCAAGGCCTCCCTGGAGCACTTCCGCGCCTCCTTCGCCCAGGAGTACGGCAAGGCCGAGCCCCGCGCCTCCTTTGAGTGCCTGCCCAGCGACAGCGCCGACGGTGGCCTCAGCGGCGACGACTCCGCCACCTTCCTGCGCCTTCTGCTGGCCATCCCCCACGGCGTGGTGACCATGAGCCGGGACATCCCCGGCCTCGTGGAGAGTTCCTCCAACCTGGCCGCCATCTCCTCCGAGGGTGGTTCCTTCCGCATCCTCCTGTCCAGCCGCAGTTCAGTGGCCTCCGCCGTCGAGCGCGTCCTCCTGAACATTGAGGCCATCGCCACCCTGGCCGGCGCCGCCTACATCTTCAAGGGTTCTTACCCAGGCTGGCAGCCGGACATGGACTCCACCCTGCTGGTCCAGTGCAAGGCCGCCTGGAAGGAACTCAGCGGCAAGGACCCCCACGTCACTGCCATCCACGCCGGCCTGGAGTGCGGGATCATCGGCTCCAAGTACCCCGGCATGGACATGATCTCCATGGGACCGAACATGTGGAACGTGCACTCCCCCGACGAGAAGCTGTCCATCAGCTCCAGCGCCCGCGTCTATGACTACCTGAAGCGCACCGTCGCCAGCCTGGCTAGGTAGGAGGCCACTTGGCGGCAGGCTCACCGACATCCTGGGGAACTCACGGCGGATTCTTCGTGGTGGACGTGCGCCTGCTTGTCCACAGCCTTCTTTTCGCCGCCGCCGTGACCGCCCTGCTTTTCCTGCTGCGCCCTCCCTCCGTCCCTCTGCGCCACCGCCTGCTGATTGCGCCCTCGGTCTTCCTGGCGGTGGCCCTGATGGTGTGGCTGGTGCTGGCGCTGGCGTTCCATCGGCCGCCCCTGGTCCTCGAGTCCCTGTTCCCGTTGAAGTGACCTCCAGCACGGGGTGGCGCCTTGTTCAGCGAACAAAGACCAGATGACCGCGAGCCAGGGCGACGCCCCCGCAGCATCTTGGCCTTGGGCATCGCGGCAATGGTTCACCTGGGGCTGCTTCTGGCAGTACTGTCCCAGGGCGGCCTGGAGCAGGAGCGCCTGCGCCGCATTCACGTTCAGTTCAACCCCCGCACCCCGGAGCGCCCCGTTTCCTCACCTATCCAGGAGGCCCCCAGGCCCAAACCCCCAACTCCCCTACCCCGCCTTCCCGAGGATCCGCCGCCCGCCGTCCCGCCTGCCATTCCAGCGACGGACGCCCCAGAGCTTCCGAACAACGCCCTCCGTCGCCTGCGCCAGGGCTTCCAGTCGGCCCCCAAGCCGGGGGCGGAGGCAGCGGATTCTGGGACCAGCCCAGAGAGGACCAAGCCAGGTAAGCCAGGGACGGAGACCAGAGCAGAACCAGGGACGGAGACTGTTGGTGAGGCCCCTCAGGCAGGCTTGAACACAGAGCCAACCGGCACGGGGTCGGCGGCGGGACCAGTTGGCCAGCCCGGAGGCACCAGCGCGCTGTCGAAGTCGGGCCCGGCCGCGCCTGCGGGTGCCGCCCAGGGTTTCCCCGAAGGTGACCCCTTCGCTGGAGTTGGCAGCCTTGGCGCCAAACGACGCGACGACGTCCAGCAGACTGCCCGATGGCGGCAACAAGTCGGCGCCCATCTTCAGCACCACAAACGCTACCCCGACAGCGCCCTGGAGTTGGGCATCGAGGGCAAGGTTCTTCTGGACTTCAACGTGGATTGCCAGGGGGTCCTGCTGGACCTTAGGAATCTCACTCCCGAAGCCGATCAATCACTGGTCCAAGCCGCGAAAGACGCCCTCAAGGATGCCGTGACCCGGACCCCCAATCCCCAAACCCCGGTCTTGGAAGTGTCCCTGGCCGCCAGTTGCTCCGTCCCCGGGGCAGCCAGCCCGGCGGACTGCCGCCGCTCTCCCGAGAACCTCCCCAGGCCCCTCCTTGACACCGCCGCCAGCCTGGCTCTGAAGGATTGCGCTACCAACCTGGCAGCGGACGCCCAGCCGCCGGCGTGGTGTTTGCGCCGCTACCGACTCACCGTGTCCTACCGATTCCAGAATGGCCAGTTCCTGCCGGACCCTGCCTCCGTCCCCGAGGTCTGGCGCCCGGCCCTGGAGGCCTCAGCCCGTCAATTGGCGCTGCCCTGCACGGCTCTGCGCCTGCGCCTGCCCGTGCTGTTTCGAATTGATGACTGAAAACCTGGCTGGATGGTCAGTGAAGGCCTGGCTGGATGGTCAGTGACGCGTCTCAGCCCTTGCGGCCGCGGCGCCATTCGTAGAGGGCCATGGCCACCGCGGTGGTCGCGTTGTAGGACTCCAGAACGGGAGCCATGGGGATGGACAGCAGCACCTCGGGGCGGAGGTCCTCAGAAAGCCCAGGCCCCTCAACGCCGGGCACCAGCACGAAGTCCGTGGGGAATTTGAAGGTACGGATGTCGTCCCCGGAGGAATCCAGACCAAGCAGCGTCATGCCCTCCAAGTCGCTTTCCGAAGCTACCCGCAGCATGGGAAGACGGAACACGGCCCCAGACGACGCCCGGATGGCCTTCGCATGCAGTGGCGAAGCGGCCCCTGGCATCACCAACGCGGCCGTGACCCCCATCCCCAAAGCCGTGCGCACAGCGGCCCCAAGGTTGGCTGGGTCCTGGAAGGTCAACGCCAGCAAGGCGCCCTTGGGTGCCTTTTTCTGCTCGCCCAGCATGGGAGGATCCTCTGCCTTCACCACCAGCATCGGGTAATGGGTCCCGAAGATGTCCATTTCGGTGAACAGGAAGCCCGCCAGTACCAAGACCTCGCCAGTGAAGCCCTTGGGCAGATCCGGCGGGTCGTCGCCCTTGCGGACCAGTACGCTATCCACCGCTCCGGGGAAGTCCCGCAGGAACTCGTCCACCACCTTGCGCCCGCAAACAAGCGCAAGACTGGCCTCCCTGCGGCCACCGCCAAGCAGTTCCTTCTTCCAAAAGCGGAATCGGGGGTTGGCTGGGCTTTCTATGAAGAGCATGGTGTCACTCCTCGTGGTCCGTGCCCCGTGGTGTTTCCAGTGGACTGTCCACCAGGCCGCTAATGCGGCGGAACACCAGCAGGCGCCTGCCGTGCACTGACTCGGGAAGCTGGTAGGTCAGATCCTTCTCCAGCACGAAATCAGCGACGCAGTGTTTCTCTGCCCGGGCCCGTTCCTCATCACAGTTGGGCCCCTTCATCATTATCACCAAGCCGCCGCGCAGCAGGCAGCCGCGGACCCGTTTGAGGGTCTCCTCGGCATCCTCCACCGCCCGGGTTATCACTCCACGCACCGGCCTCTTGAAGCGCCGGTCGATGCCCTCGCCCACCACATCCAACCCTTCAGTCAGACCCAGGGCCTCCCGAACCTCCCGCAGGAACACCACCCGCTTCTTCAACCCCTCGGCGAGAATGATGTGCAGGTCGGGCCTCAGAATCTTCAGCGGCACCCCGGGAAACCCGCCGCCTGTGCCAAGGTCCAGCAAGGGCGTCGGCAAAGTCACCAGCCTGTCCACCATGAAGGAGTCTACGAAGTGCTTGAGAACCACCTCTGACGGCTCCTGGATGCGGGTCAAGTTCAGGCTTTGATTGCGCTCCAGCAGCAGCCCCATGAACCGATGCAGCAACTCCACCTTGTCAGACGTCAGGGGCCAGCCAAGGGACTGAAGCTGCGCACCAAGTTGGTCGGCGGTCAGGTCCATCATTCGTATTCGGGACCAGGGACCACATCGCAGGGCTTGGGG
>CAIXZC010000191.1 GCA_903923815.1 uncultured Myxococcales bacterium | reverse complement strand
CGTCGCCACCGCCGGCACCGCCTCCGCCCTCGCCTCCGCCCTTACCCCCCCCGCCTTCGCCGCCCCCTCCGTCGCCACCGCCGTCACCGCCTCCGTCCCCGCCTCCGTCACCGCCTCCGTCACCGCCTCCGTCCCCCGAAGCCCCCACCCTTTTTCAATTCCTTGACTTGTCCCCCAAGCAGTGCTTTATTCCGGGCGTTTCTTCAACGCTTGAAGCCCGGGGAAACACCGGCGCAAGTCGCGCCAAGGCCCGGGCGTGGAGGATTTCCCATGAGTATGAAGGAGTTCCTGGATCAGGTAGCAGCCCGCAATCCCGCCCAGCCCGAGTTCCTGCAGGCAGTGCACGAAGTCGTGGAGAGCGTGTGGGACATCTACGAGGCGAACCCCCGCTTCAAGAAGGGCAACATCCTTGCCCGCTTGGTGGAGCCCGAGACCGTCTTCACGTTCCGCGTGGCCTGGGTCAACGACAAGGGCGAAGTGGAAGTGAACCGCGGCTACCGCATTCAGTTCAACAGCGCCATCGGCCCCTACAAGGGCGGCCTGCGCTTCCACCCCAGCGTGACCCTCTCCATCCTCAAGTTCCTGGGCTTCGAGCAGATCTTCAAGAACAGCCTCACCACGCTGCCCATGGGCGGCGGCAAGGGCGGCAGCGATTTCAACGCCAGGGGCCGCTCGGACAACGAGATCATGCGCTTCTGCCAGGCCTTCATGACTGAGCTTTGCAAGTACATCGGGCCCGACACCGACGTGCCCGCCGGCGACATCGGCGTGGGCGGTCGCGAGATCGGTTACATGTTCGGCCAGTACAAGAAGATCCGCCGCGAGTTCACCGGCGTGCTCACTGGCAAGGGCCAGGGCTGGGGCGGCTCCCTCATGCGTCCCGAGGCCACCGGCTACGGCGTGGTCTACTTCACCGACGCCATGCTCAAGACCCGCAACGAGGAACTGGCCGGCAAGCGCGTCGCCGTGTCCGGCTTCGGCAACGTGGCCTGGGGCGCCGTCAAGAAGATCAACGAACTGGGCGGCAAGGCCATCACCCTGTCCGGCCCCGACGGCTACATCTACGATGCCGACGGCATCAAGGGCGAGAAGGTCGACTTCATGCTGGAGATGCGCGACTCCAACAACGACCGCGTCCAGGACTACGCGGACAAGTTCGGCGTCAAGTTCTTCCCTGGCAAGCGCCCCTGGGAGCAGGCCTGCGACGTGGCCCTGCCCTGCGCCACCCAGAACGAGCTGAACGAAGCCGACGCTCTGGCCCTGGTGAAGAGCGGCTGCAAGGCCGTGTGCGAAGGCGCCAACATGCCCTCCACCCCCGAGGCCGTCAAGGTCTTCGCGGATGCCAAGCTGCTGTTTGCCCCCGGCAAGGCCTCCAACGCCGGCGGCGTGGCCACCTCCGGCCTGGAGATGTCCCAGAACAGCATGCGCCTCTCCTGGAGCGCCGAAGAAGTTGACAAGCGCCTGCACGACATCATGAACCGCATTCATGAATCCTGCGTCCAGCACGGCCGCCAGGACAAGGGCTACGTCAACTATGTCAAGGGTGCCAACGTGGCCGGCTTCCTCAAGGTTGCCAATGCCATGATGGATCAGGGCGTCGTCTGAGCACGCCCTGAATTGCGGGGGGTATCCGGCCCCGACGGGTGCCCCCCACCTTTTCCCCCCCGACCCCCGGAGGGACCCCATGAAGAAGCACAGCGTCATCACCATCAGCGGGTTGCCCGGCACCGGTACCACAACGGCCGCCAAGGTGGTGGCCGAGCGCCTTGGCTTCCTGTACGTCAACCAGGGCTACCTGTTCCGCAAGCTGGCCGAGGAGAAGGGCCTGGAGCTGAACGACTTCGGTCGCTACGCCCGGGAACACCCCGAGATCGACCAGGAACTGGACGCCCGCCAGATTGAACTTGCCCGCCGGGGCAACGTGGTGCTGGAGGGCCGCCTCTCGGGGCTCATGGTGACGCGCGCGGGCCTCAGCGCTTTCAGGGTGTGGATCCAGTGCGCCGACCCCGTCCGCTGGCCCCGCATCGCCCTGCGCGAGGGGCTGACCCCTGACGAGGCCCGGGCCAAGCACCACCAGCGTGAGTTGGACGAGCGCGTCCGCTTCCAGGAGATCTACGGCGTGGACCTGTTCGACACCGGCATCTACGACCTGGTGCTGGACAGCGCCACCCTGGACATCGCGGGCATCCAGGCCGCCATCCTCGGCCCCCTGGTGGACCAATGAACACCACCCATCCTCTCGTGGACGTGTGCGTGGTTGGGGGCGGGCCCGTGGGCCTTTTTGCCGCCTTCTACGCGGGCATGAGGGGCCTGTCGGTGCGCATCCTGGAGCGCATGCCGCGGCTGGGTGGCCAGTGCGGCAGCCTCTACCCCGACAAGCTCATCTACGACATCCCGGGTTTGCCCTCCGTAAGCGGCGGGGACCTGGCCCGGAACCTGATCCAGCAGACCTCCCAGTTCGAGCCCCACGTGGTGCTGGGCGAGGAGGTCAGCCAGATCAAGATTCTCGGGGACGGAGGCCCCTTTGAATTGGTGGGGGCCGCGGGGGATGTGTACCCCTGCCGCCGCGTCATCCTGGCCATGGGCCTGGGCACCTTCTCGCCGCGCCGCCTGCCGGAGAGCGTGGCGGAGGACAACCACGAGTGCCGGGGCCTGTACTACTTCGTGAAGGACCTGGAGGTGTTGCGGGACCGCCGGGTGCTGGTGGTGGGTGGAGGCGACAGCGCCGTGGACTGGGCCGTGGAGGCCGCCGAGCGCAACGCCCGGGTGACCCTGGCCCACCGCAGCGACATCTTCCAGGCCCACGAGGCGAATCTGGCGCGGCTGCTGCACGCCGGCGTGGACGTGCTGGTGTTCAAGGAATTGGTGGCCATCAAGGGCAACCAACATGTGGAGCAGGCCTGCCTGAAGGACCTGCGGGACGGCACCGAGGTGGTGGTGGACATTGACGCCGCCGTGGTGGCCATCGGCATGCTGGCGGACCTGGGGCTGCTGCAGCGCACGGGCCTGACCATGGATGGCAACGGCCTGGCCGTGGACCAACACATGGAGAGCAACATCAAGGGCATCTTCGGCGCCGGGGACCTGGTGCGCTACCAGGGCAAGATGCGCCTAATCGCGGCAGGCACCGCAGAGGCAGCCCAGGCAGCCAACAGCGCCGCCCGTGGCATCACCCCCGAGCGCACCTGCCTGCAGAACATCCCCCGCCACCGCTACCTGGGCCGAAAACTCACCGACCTGCCCAACTGCAACGAAACCAAGGGACGGTCCTAATCTCCCTACGAATTGCCCCCGGGGACGGTCCTAATTTCCCTACGCCGTGCGCCCGGGGACGGTCCTAATTTGCGATTTTTTCGCCATTCAACCCATGAATCGCGGGGCTGGCACGCCTTGACGGTGTCTCCGTCGGCCCTAGTTCTCCCAGCGCTCATCAGGCGCCCGCCCCAGCCAATCGCCGCCCCCCTCCAAGTCCAAAAGCAGCCTGAACTGCACCGGCACAGGCTTCCCGGTCTCCGCCAGGCCAGCGTCCACCGGCAGCCGGTCCAGAATGGCAGCAACTGTTCCCGCAATGTCGACCTGGTTTTTTGCCGCTTCGCTGTACCACTTCGATATTCTCGCCGAGGAGCAACACAGCGCCCTGGCAAGATCCGCCTGGGTTCCCTTGAACGCACGGACCCACAGCCAAACCAGGATCTGCCTCGCCAAGAAGGGCCTGGGGTTCCTCGGGTGGTCGATGAATTCCCTGGGGTCGAGTTCCAGGGCCTCGCAAACCAGGAGAATCAGGGAAGCCGCCGTCGGCCGCCGCGGGAAGCGCCGGGTCCTGGTGTGCCCGCTGAACCCATCCCGGCGAGACGACTCCTCGAACACCCGCCTGGCAAAATCCTGGCTACCAACGATTGCCTGACTGAGGCGCCAAGCGTCCCCCACATCGCCCGCGGTGGCCCGGGCGGCAGCATCCATTCCGCAACCAACCAACTCCGGGCGCCTCTGCTCGGCGGCTCCCTCTCTGACAAACAAGTCGAAGGCCTCGCGCGCCCTGACCGGATCCTTGGAGAACCGGCTCAAAACCAGGTCCGGCTCCATCCAAGGGGGAGTCGCCTGAAGGCCAAGATAGACTCCATGGCTGGACCAGTCGCAGTTCCCAGCCCAAGTCGTAACGCCGGCCCTGACCGGGTTGTTGTGCACGTAGCGAACCACCTCCAACAGGTACTGGTCCTGATCCACCAACGGCGACTTGAAGCGCCCCGAGAACAGTGGACCATGTCGCTTCAATTGGAGATTCTTCCAGACCCCAAACCCGGTATGCACCGAGCTGACCAGTTTGGACAGCGGGTCCTCTCCAGCGCGGACCACAAGGTGGATATGGTTCGACATCAGGCAGTAGGCGATGACCCTCGCGTCACACTTCTTCGAGGCCTCCTCAAGCAGCGCCAGGTACTTCGTCCTGTCCTTGGCGCACTCGATGAAGAACTGGTCATTCAGGCACCGCCCAATGACGTGGAACACCCCACCCGGATAGTTGAGTCTGGCGAATCTGGGCATGACAAGCTCCTTGGGGAGTCGTTTGTTGCCATATGGTTTCGAACGCTCTGAGGATTGGGGAAGTGATTTCTTCGCAATCGAGGAAGGAGCGAGGCGAGGGCAGATTAGGACCGTCCCTGGGGGACTGATGGTGGCAGATTAGGACCGTCCCTGGGGGACTGATGGTGGCAGATTAGGACCGTCCCCTAGTTGCTACCGGAGTAGTCGGCCTCCAGCAGCTTGACCTTGATGCTGCCTAGCAGGGACAGGGCCGAGTACCCGCCCTCCACGTCCAGCTTTATGTGGGCGGCGTCCACCGGCGCATCCCAGGTGGGGTCCAGGGCGACCCAGCGGCCCTCGTGCCCCACCTCCGCCCAGGCGTGGTAGGCGAACCCGGGCTTCTCGCCCCCCGCGTAGGCAATGCCCGACACCACCCGCGCGGTCATCCCCAGGCTGCGGCACAGGGCCACCAGCAGGGTCGCGTACTCCAGGCAGTCCCCGCGCCCCTCCTTGAGGATCTCGTCGGCCCGCTGATAACTGACCCCCAGCTCGTACTTCATGTGGGCGTGCACAAACCCAGCCAGCTTCCGCGCCGCCTCCAGCCCCGTGGCCCCGCCGGCTTTGACCACCGCCGCCTGCTTGACCTCCGGCGCATTGCACCCCGTGGTCCCGTCGCACGTGCTCCACCTGGGGTTGCCAAGGTCCGGCGCCGGGTCCACAAAGGTCGCCCCCGCGTCCACCGTCAGCTCGAACTCCCCCTCCCCCAGGTCCCGCGCCTGCTGCCGCGCGTCCGAGGGCAGCGCCCCCCCTCCGGCAGCTCCACCCGATACCGCGCCCGCACCAGCGCCGCCAGCTTGCCCCCCTCCAGCGGCCTGTCCAGCGGCACGATGGAGGCCAGGAACAGATCCAACGCCGACGGGTCCGCCTTCTGCGCCTGCGCCTGGTCCTCCAGCCGCAGCACCAGCGACGGCCCGAAGCCCGCCTCCAGGGTCACGCCCTCCGGGGTGGTGAGGGTCTTCATGGTCACCCCCCGCTCATCCTTGATCTCAAACTCCAGCACCTCGGTGCGCGCCAGCAGGCTTCCCGTGAACCGCCGCCCCAGAAAGGTCACCGTCTGCCGGCTGCGCTCCAGCATGGTCAGGTCCGCCGTGGGGAAGGCCACCCAATCCCCCGGCTGCATCCGCCCCGCCGCCGCCCAGGGCACCGCCTCTACCAAAGACGCCACGGGCAGCTCCCAAGTAACCTTGGCCTCCCTCCCGTTGGTGTCCTGCACAACCTCGAACCTGTCCTCCACCAGCTTCCCGGTGGCCACCTGCTTGCGATCCCTGTCCGCCAGCGACGCCCGCCCCTCCAGCATGGCGAAGTCCCCATCCGCCCGATAGCGCGCCTCGTTCTCCATGCGGGTCTCCAACGTCACGCCCAGCATGGAGATGCGAAACACCGCCTCCCACACCACCGCGACCCTGGCCCCCTCTGGCCGGATCTCCTCCGACGCCCAGCCCAGCTTCCGGTTCTGGAAGTACACGCCGTACCAGTGCCTCCCCGCGGCCTGCTTCACCGCGGCGCTGATCTCCGCGGCGCTTGGCGTCACCTCACCAGCCCCAGCCCCTGCGGGCAGACACAGCAGCAACCACAGCACAACAGTTGGACGCAGCACGGGTCCCTCCATCAAAAGCGGCGCCATTATGACTTTGGCCGCCCTGGGAAACAAGCAGCACCCCGGACTATTCCAGGTTGCCCCTCCGCCCACCTGCACTATACTTCCGCCTGCATTGGGGGTTTGGAATGAAGAAACTGACTGCTGCTGCGCTGCGTGAACTTGTGGGGACCTTGGACGACGGCCTGGACGGAGCAGCCCTGCCCTCCGACCCCGCGGCCCTGCTGACCAAGGCCGACGAGGCCCTGGCCGACTACGACTACGAGGCCACCCAGGCCCTCCTCAAGCGCGCCCTTCTGGCCAGCGGCGGCGATCCCAAGGTGGCCCTGCGCCTCCTGACCTTCCTGGTGGAGGACTTCGGCCAGTTCGAGACCGCCGCCCACCTCTTCACCAACGGCCCCTGGTCGGAAGACCCCGCCATCCTGCGCCTGGGACTTGCGGCCCTCTTTGAACTGGGCCGGGACCAGGACTTCCTGACCGCCCTAGACGCCGCCCCCGAGGCTGCCCTGGATGCCCCCTCCTGGGCCCGGGCCGCCCAGGTCCTCCACCGCGCCAACGCCTTTGACCGCGCCGCTGCAGCCTGGCGCCGGGCCCTTCTGCTGAATCCAGCCCAGGCTGGTGCCCAGGTGGGGCTGGGGGAGGCGGAGAAGCTGCTCAACCAGACGCTGGCCCCCCTGCTGGCCCAGATGGACGAGCTGTTGGCCGCTGGCAAGGGTGCCCAGGCCCTCCAGCTTCTGGACACGCGCACCCTGGCCCACCAGACCGCCGAGCTGTTGACCCGCCGCCGCCGCGCCCAGGAATTGGCCGGCGCCGCCCTTGCGGAGGCCGCCCTCACCCGTGGTCTGGCCGCCGAGGCCGCCGGTGATCTGGACGCCGCCGTGGCCGCCTACGAAGAGGTCCGCACCCTGGACCCCACCTGCCGCAGCGCCACCGAAAAGCTTGAAGAACTGGCCCGTCGCCGCCGCCTGTCCGACCAGTCCACCTTCCTGGCCAAGGCGGTTGACGAACTGACCGCCGGCCGCCCCGAGGAAGCCTTTGCCCAACTCCTGCGCGCCGTGAAGGCGGGCCTGGGCCACGCCGCCCTGCGCGCCCCCGGCCTCCCCCCCGAGCTGCACCTAGCCTACACCTGGATCCAAGGTGAGGACCGCGCGCCCACCCTCCAGCAGGCCGCGGCCCTGGTGCTGCTGGCCCAGCGCCTCGCCTCCCCCCAGGCCCCCCTGGAGGACCTTGAAAAGGACCTGCGCACCATCGAACGCGCCCTGGGCACCTTCGCCCCCGCCGACCCCCTGCGCCTGCGGGTCGAGGCCCTCCGCGCCGCCGCCCGCGAGGTCGACGCCCGCCGCCTGCTGGAAGGCATCCCCCAGTTGCCCGACACCGAGGCCCTGGACACCTACCGCCGCGCCCTGGACTTGAACCCCGCGCTGGCCGCCGAACTGGCCCGCCCCATGGAGCGCCTGGAAAAGAAACTCGCCGCCCGGGAGGCCCTGGAGGCCCGCGTCTCGGAGGCCCGTAATCTGGCCGAGCGGGACCGCTGGTTCACCCTTTTGGACCTGCTGGCGAAGAACCCCATGGCGGCCAGCTTCTCCCCCGAGATCGGCGCTGCCGCCACCCGCGCACGCGCCGTCATCGCGGAAAAATACTCCTTCCAGGTGGAGCCCGGCGACGCCCAGGCCCTCACCCGCCCCTGCCGCTTCTCCTCCCGGGACCACGACACCCGTGAGCTCGCCCCCCTGCAGACCCTCGTGTTCCCGGGCCTGGCCGGCGACGCCATGCTGATGGTGGACGGCGCCAAGGCCCTGTGCGTCAACCCCGACTCCTGCGCCCCCCTCTGGCGCGCCACGCTCCCCGACACCGCCCGCTTCAAGCCCGGCAAGAACCTGCTGCTGCACTCCAGCGAGGGCGGCCGCGATCTCTTCTGCACCGTGGACCCAGAGGCCGACGCCTTCTTCCTGTTCGAGGCCACCACCGCCGGCGGCCTCCCCGGCGGCCTGGCCCCCGTCAACGCCGGCCCCCTCTCCTCCATGCTGGCCTACGGCCGCGCCTCCATCGGCCGCTCCTACATGCTGGACGGCCCCAATCTGGTCATCCTGGAGACCGGCCAGGACCCCGGCTCCGAGTCCGTCATCCGCGGCATCAACCTCCAAAGCGGCGAGCTGGTCTTCGAGACCCGCTACCCCTTCGCCCTGTCCCACCTGGCCCCCATCCGTGGCCTGGGCCGCTGGCGCAGCAACCGCCTCTTCGATCCAGGCGCCTGGCAACGCCGCTCCTGGTTCTCCTTCGCCGAACTGGACGGCCGCGGCCGCATCGCCGAGAAGCACTTCATCAAGCCCGAGGAGTTGGACGGCACCATCGCCGAGGGCGTCCTCTCCATGGCCTGGTCCCCCTCCGCCCAGATGCTGTTCTTCTTCACCCGCTTCCTCGAGCCGCTCTCAGGTCAGGTCCTGTCCACGCCCCCCGCCTTTGGCGCCATGCGCCGCAACAAGGAACTGTTCTACGCCAGCGCCGACGGCAACGCCGTGATGCGCAAGCGTGGCACCGAGGTCAGCGGCCGCCTGGGCCTCATCAGCGCCCCCGGTGGCGACCTCCTGCTGATCCCCGCGCGCAGCGCCACGGGCCTGGAGATTGGCCTGTTCAACGCCGCCGACCTGGAGAAGCGTCACAGCGTGGACCTGGGCGCCGACGCCGAGACCCTGCGCCTGCTGCACTCGCGGGACCGCAGCCGGATGTGGGTCTTCGCCACGTTCCAGAAGGGCAACCTGTTCAGTGTGAGGGAATTGGATGGGGCCGCGGGGAAGTTCCTGGCCTGAACAAACCAGCCCCCTTCCTTGCGGTCGGGGTTCGGACTGGCTTATCGGGAGAGGACTGGAGGGCTGGGCTAGTTGCCGCCGAAGGACTTGCGGCCGGCGGTGAGGGCGGTGATGACCACCAGACCGGTGACGGCGCCCACACCCAGGGAGATGAGGCCCACGGTCTTCCACGTGCTCAGCAGGTCAACCTCGGCCTTGGGCTTGAGCTGATTCATCATGAAGATGTAGTCGCGGTCCGAGGCCACCAACTGCTGGTTGATGATGCGGAAGTTGTAGGGGGTGATCTGGTAGCGCTTGTTGTCCACGTCCCGGACAAACAGCTTGGAGCCGGACTCCACGGCCACCTTGGTGCCATCGTCGGTGTTCAACACGACGCGGGGCCCCTGCTCGGCGGACTGGATCTTCTCGATGTCGTCCATGGTGACGTAGTAGGTGCTGTAGCAGGACGAGCAGAACATCATGACGGCGATGAGCGCAGCAACAACCTTCTTCATTAACACTGACCTCCTTGGGGGGAAGCTGGGCGTACCAAAAAAAGCAAAGGGGAAGTTACCCCAGGGTTGCCCCCACCTGCAATAGATTTTTTGGCCCTAGCGGCCTCTGGCCAGCATGGCCCGGAATTCCTTCTCAAAGACCTTCTTGTCCAGGCCATCCTCAAGCACCACGATGACCGTGTCGTCGCCCGCCACCGTGCCCAGGATCTGGGGCAGCGCCAGGCCGTCCAACGCAATGGCCGCGGCCTGGGCCATGCCCGGCGCCGTGAACACCAGCATGATGTTGCCTGAGAAGGCCAGCCGCTGGATGGTCCGGGAGAACAGCTCTTCTCGCTGATCATCCGCCCGGCCCTGGTTGCTGGAGGGCAGGTAGCGCGCCCCCCCGCCCCCCAACGGCACCTTGAGCACCGCCATGTCCCGCAGGTCCCGGGAGAGGGTGGCCTGGTTGACCTCCACGCCAAGCTGGTGCAGCCGGTTGCGCAGGCCCTGCTGGCTGGAGATGACCTCGTTGCGCAGCAGCTCGGTGATGACGTCCCGCCGCTCTTTCTTGTTGTGCTTGTGCTTCATTTGGGTTTGCAGAAGCCCCGCTCGCAGACCTCGCCGTTCTTGCAGGTGACACCCACACAGTTCAGGAAGCCCTGGCAGAAGTAGGCCCCGGAGGGCATGCACACGTCCCGGGGGTTGCCGTCATCGTCCTTGCCGTTGACGCAGAACAGACCGGAGGGGCAGCCCTTGTTGGACGGGTAGGTGACCAGATCGCACAACATGCTGCAGCCGTAGCGGGCCTCGGTGACGTTCTCGTAGCACACGCCGCTCTTGCACTCGTCGTCCGCCTCGCAGGGGTAGCAGAAGTCCTTGGTCCCGCTCTTGCAGGTCTCGGAGGGGACGCCGCCAAATTCCATGGTGCACAGGCCCTTGGTCTCCCCCAACAGCACGTGGCAGCCGAAGTTGACGGGGCACTCTTGCTTGGTCTGGCAGACCTTGGCGCAGTATTGCTCGCGCGTCTTCTCGTTCAGGTGGCACAGGTTGCCCTGCTGACAGTCCTTGTCCAGGGTGCACTGAGCGCACTGGACGCCGTTCTCGCGGCAGGCGCCGAACAGGGGGCGGCAGAAGGTGCCGTCGGTGTCCTTGAGGCAGATGGAGCCAGGATCGCACGAATCCTTCACCAGGAAGTCGCAGCTGGGGCTGCAATAGTCCGCGCCCTTGTAGTCGGCGATGCACTTCCTGCCGGCGCCGCAGTCGCCATCGGTGGTACAGGGATCACAGTAGACGGGCCGGGCGCACACCAGGGTGCCGGCCTTGACCTTGCAGATGCTGCCGTCGGGGCACTCGTCGTTGTTGGCGCACTCGCGGGAGCAGATGGGGTCGGGGTCGTTGAGCCCGTCCTTGTAGCACTTGAGCCCGAACATGGCGCAGTTTTCGTCGTGGGTGCAGTAGGCCAGGATGCCCTCGTCGTTGACCTCGGGGAGCGTGTCCAGGGGCGCGGGGGTGTCCAGGGAACCCTGGTCGCCCACATCAACCGTGTCGACGGTGTCCTTGCCGGTGTCGAAGACCCAGCCCCCGTCGTCCTTGGTATCCACCCCTACCTTGCCCCCGCCGCCGCCCGACGAACAGGCCATGGCCAGGGCCCCAACCAGCATTAGCACGCCAAAGATGACTCGCATGTTGACCACTCCCGATGGCTGCACGGCTTCACGGACCGCGCGATTTTATACGCGGCCGCCCTTACATTCAAACTTGAAATCAAGGAGGTCCCGCTTTATCGTCTCCCGACCCTGGAGGACAGCCCATGCCCGGCCTCTTCATCTTCGACTTTGACGGCACCCTGGCGGACACCATCACCGGCATCGTCCGCTCGGTGAACGCCGGTCTTGCGGACTTTGGGCAGCCCCCCAAGACCCAGAACGAGGTGCGGGACAACATGGGTCGGGGCCTGCGCAACCTTTGCCTTTGGGCGGGCAAGGAGTTGCCCGAGGACCGCCGCCACGAACTGGCCGATCGCATCATGGTCCACCAGCGCCTCCTGTGGCGCTCCCACATGCGGGTCTTCCCGGGCATCCCCCAGGTCCTGCAGCGCCTCCGCGCGGACGGCCTGAAGATCGCCGTGTTCTCCAACAAGCTGAACGACTTCGCCATCGAGGTGGCCCACGGGTCCTTCCCCCCGGGCACCTTTGATCTGGTGGCGGGCATCTCGGACCTGACGCCCGCCAAGCCCGCCCCGGACTCCCTGCTGCACATCGCCTCCACCCTGGGCGTGGCCCCCGAGGACACCATCATGGTGGGGGACATGTGGGTGGACATCGCCGCCGGGCAGGCCGCTGGCATGCGCACCATCGGCGTCACCTGGGGCTACCACGGCGAGGATGGCTTCAAGGACCAGACCCCCTGGCGCCTTGCCCGCACCCCCGCCGACCTCCTGACCATCTACGAAGAAACCCTGATCAGCGCCTCTTGAAGGGGCGGCCTTCCCGCTTGCACAGCAGCAGCACCGCCTCCATGCCGGTCATGGCCGCCGTGGGCAGGCCACCGCCGTTGCGCAGCCAGTGTCCGCACAGCAGCAACCGGTCCACACCCTGGACGGTCAGCGGGGAGGGCTTGCGATAGTTGTCCTTGTTGGCCAGGAAGCCCTCGTAGGAGCCCCGCCAATTCCCCGTGTAGCGCCGGAAGGTCCAGGGGGTGCTGACATCCAGCAGCTCCAGGTTGCCTCGCAGGCTTGGGAAACGCTGCTCCAGCAGGGCCTGGACCTGGGATGCCAGTTCGGCCTTACGGGCCTGGTACTCGTCCTTCCGATCCTTCAGGTCGTTCCAGTACTCCCAGCCTGCCTCCACCATGGCCAGCCCCACCGTGCGTCCCTCCGGCGCCAGGGTCGGATCCACCGAGAAGGGGTGGAAGCTGAAGCCCTCCACCTGCTTGCCCCCGCTGTCCAGAGGCTTGTCCAGGCGCAGCACGCTGCCCGCCACGCCCAGGGGCACTCCCTCGGGGAAGCGAGGCATGCTGAAGGCAACCATGGCCAGGGGCTCGAAGGGCGGGTTGGTCTCAAAGAGGCTCTGGAGGCGCTGGTCGGGGGCTGGGGGGTCCAGCAGGTCGTTCAACGTCGCGTGCAGGTCCGCCCCGCTGATGACCCAGTCCGCCGCCACCTCGCTGCCATCCTCCAGCACCAACCCCACGGCCCGGCCATCCCGCTGCTCAATGCGCTTCACGGGCGCCCGCCGGTGCAGCTTGCCCCCCAGGCTTTCGAACTTCTTCACCATGCCATCTACCAGCACCCGCGAGCCCCCCAAGGGATAGCCCGCGTTCTTGTCCATGAACCAGGCGAAGGACATGATCATGAAGATCATGGGCATTTCGGGCAGGAAGAAGTGCTCGAAGGCCAGGCCCAACTCCCGGCTCTTGAAGCGCTTGGCGAAGTCCCCCACGCTGACCCGGTCGTACCTCATGAACATGGGCATGATGCCCAGCAACGCCAGCACCGCCAGGGACCTCTTCCACCAGGGGTCGCCGATGTCCGGCCCCAGGTCAATGCCCCGGGCCTTGTTCACGGCCCGGCGGAATTCGTCCAGCAGATGCCGATCCTCCGGGGAGATCTTTCCGAACTCCTCGTACATGCGGTCCATGTTGCAGGGGAACGCCAGCCGCCGCCCGTCGGGCTGGACGATGGTGACGTACTCGTCCTGGTCCACGAACTTCACGCCGTCCAGGGCCCCCAGGTCCTCCCAGATCCGGTGCATGGAGTTTCCCGGCTTGGAGCCCACCAGCCAGTGCACGCAGCCGTCAATGACGTGCCCTTTGCGGTCCCAGGCGGTGCACAAGCCCCCGGCTATGGAGTGCTTCTCGAAGATGTGGGTTTCAAACCCGTTGAGGGCGGCACAGATGCCCGCCGACAGCCCCGCAATCCCACCGCCCACAATGGCTACTCTGGTCATGGCCTTGCCCCTGTCTGTCCCCGTTCATGAGGCTGCGATATTACTGCACGTCGCGCCGCCGCTTCAACCGCGTTCTCCGTTTTACCAGTTGACCGCGGGACATCCCCGACTATAATCCGCGCGTCAGTGACCCCTTGCTCCATTGGAGGATACTTATGGGTAGAGGCAATATGACTGTTCAGACGTCCCAGGCGAAGCGTCAGGCCCGGCTCAAGGCCCGCACCAAGCGGATCGCCGAGACCAAGCGTCTGGAGCGTGCCAAGAAGCGCTAGTTTCCCGCTGGAGGATGCCCCATGAGCGACTGCATCTTCTGCAAGATTGCCGCTGGCGACATACCGGCCCGCCGGGTGCTGGAGACGGAGAACTGCGTGGTCTTCCACGACATCAGCCCCGCCGCCCCTCTGCACCTGCTGGTCATCCCCAAGCAACACCTGGCCAGTGCCGATGCCCTCCGCGAAGAGCACCAGGCCCTGGCTGGTGAACTGCTGCTTGCCGCCGCCGAGGCCGCCCGCCAGGAGGGTGCCACGGAGTCTGGCTACCGGCTGGTGATGAACACCGGCCACAACGCCGGCCAGGAGGTCATGCACATCCACCTGCACGTGCTCGGTGGACGCTCCTTCAAGTGGCCCCCGGGCTAAAAAAGTCCCCCGGCCACCCTTGACAACTGGTTCCAAAGCGGTCAACAATTCGGCCGCTTGAGTTTGCGGGAATAACTCAGTGGTAGAGTGTCAGCTTCCCAAGCTGAAGGTCGCGGGTTCGAATCCCGTTTCCCGCTCAAAAGAAAGCCCAGCCCCTCGGCTGGGTTTTCGCGTTTAAGCCCCGCCGTAGATCAACCCCCATCGCCCACGCAGGCCCCAGAACTTGGAATCGGCCTCGCCTCAGCTTCGCTTCCGGTAGCTGAGCACCGCCCAGGTGTTGAAGAACAGGGCGAAGCAGGCCAGGGCCAGCAGGGCCGGGCGCAGGTCCTCGGGGTGGGCGCCCTTCAGGTAGACCTGCCGCAGCACCAGGATCATGTACTTGAGGGGACTGAAGGTGCTCAGGGTCTGGGCCCAGTCCGGCATGGAGGCCACGGGGGTGTACATGCCCGACAGGAAGATGAGGGACATGACGAAGAAGAACATCATGAACATCGCCTGCTGGAGGCTTCTGGCGTGGTTGGAGATGACCAGCCCGAAGCCCGACAGGGCCAGCACGAAGAGGGACGCAAACAGATAGATGGTCCCCACCCCGCCCAGGGGCCACAGGCCGTAGAAGAGCCAGGCCACCAGAAAGCCGATGTGCAGCACCACGAAGCCGATGACCCAGTAGGGCAGCAGCTTGGACAGGATGAAGGTCAGGCGCCCCACGGGGGTCACGTTCATCTGCTCGATGGTGCCCTTCTCCTTCTCTCCCACGATGTTCAGGGCCGGCAGGAAGGCGCAGATGAGGGTCAGCATCATGACCATCAGGGCCGGCACCATGAAGAAGCGGTACTCCAGGTGGGGGTTGAAGCGGTACCGAGGCAGGATCTCCAGGGCCGGCACCCCCGCGGCCCCCTCTGTCAACCTCCCCTGACGCCACTCGTCGCGCAGCTCGGCCCCGAAGTCCGTCACGATGGAGGCCAGATAGGCGCTGCCCAGGCCGCCCCGCATGCCGCTGACGCTGTTGGCCGCAATCAGCACGCGGGCCTGCCCCTCGGTCACCAGGCTGCGCTCGAAGCCCGGCGGGATCTCCAGGATGATCTCGGCGTCGTCCGCCTCCACGCTGGCCAGGGCCTCCCGGAAGGTGGAGGCCACCCGGGTCAGCCGAAAGTACCCCGACGCCACCGCCTTGCGCTGCAACCGCTGGGACCAGGGGCTGTGGTCATTGTCCACCACCACCAGGGTGGCGTGCTTGAGGTCGAAGTTGGCCACCAGCGGGAAGATCAGCAGGCTGACCAGCGGGAACAGCAGGATGAACTTGGGCAGGAACCGATTGCGGACTATCTGCTTGAACTCCTTCTCCAACAGGTAGCGCAACATGGTCACTCCAGTCTGGCCTTGTGGTTCTTGAGGGCCAGGGCCAGGAAGGCCACCGTCATGCCTCCCAGCACCGCCAACTCCTGCACGATGGCCGCGAAGCCCAGCCCCTTGACCATCACCTTCTTCACCGCCGCGATGTACCACTTGGCCGGCACCACCTGGGCCAGCCCCTGCAACACCAGGGGCATGCTGTCCACCGGGAACATCATCTCCGACAGCATGATCACGGGCATGACCATGGCCACCCCCGAGATGAGCAGCGCCACCAACTGGGTGCGCACCACCGACGAGATCAGCAGCCCCAGGGACAGCGCCAGGAAGATGAACAGCAAGGACAGCACCACCAGGGCCGCCAGGCTGCCCGCGATGGGCACCTCCAGCACGTGGACGGACAGCAGCAGGATGATGGCCAGATCCACCACCGAGATGGCGAAGTAGGGCACCGTCTTGGCCAGGATGATCTTCAAGGGGTGGAGGGGCGAGACCAGCAGCAGCTCCATGGTGCCCAGTTCCTTTTCCCGGGCGATGGAGATGGAGGTCATCATGGCGCAGATGAGCATGAGGATCATGCCCATGACCCCGGGGACGAAGTTGAAGGCGCCCTTCATGCCCGGGTTGTACAGCAGCTTGATCTCGGGCTGCACCCGCAGGGGCACCTGGGCGGCGGCTGCCTGGTCCGCCTGCCAGGCCAGGATGATTGAGCTGGCGTACTGGACGAAGGTCTTGGCCGTGTTGGGGTCGGAGGCGTCCGCCACCAGTTGCACCTGGGCCGGCCCCCCCTTCCACAGGCGCGCCCCGAAGTCGGGCTCGAACACCAGCACCAGCGACGCCCTTCCCTGCCGGAAGACCTGGTCGGGCTGGGTGCCGGCGGGCAGCAGCCCCTCGAAGCTGAAGTAGGGGCTGGCGTCCAGGCGCTCGATGATGGCCCGGGTGGCCTGGTCCTGGGTGGGCGCGCAGGCCACAAAGCGCGTGTTGCGCACTTCCGTGCTGATGGCGAACCCGAACAGCACCAGCATGACCACCGGCAGCCCCAGCAGGATCAGCGTGGTCCAGCGGTCGCGAAATATGTGCCGACACTCTTTTTGAACAAATGTCAGGAACTGCCTCAAGGTCAGCCCCCTTCCCTGGTGGCCCGCCGCGCCAAACGCGCGAAGACCTCGGTCATGCTGCCGGCCCCAAAGGCGGCCTTCAGCGCCCGGGGACTGTCCAGGGCCTCGATGCGCCCATCCACCATGATGGAGACCCGGTCGCAGTACTCGGCCTCATCCATGTAGTGGGTGGTCACAAAGACCGTCACCCCCCGGTCCGCCGCCTGATAGATCAGCTCCCAGAACTGCCGCCGGGCCACCGGGTCCACGCCCCCCGTGGGCTCGTCCAGGAAGACGATGGGCGGCTGGTGCACCATCGCGACACTGAAGGCCAGCTTCTGCTTCCAGCCCAGAGGCAGCGACCCCACGAAGCTGTCCCGCTCCGCCGTCAGCCCCAGCCGCTCCAGCAGGGCCTCCGTTCGCTGGGGGATCTCCCGGCGAGGCACCCCGTAGATGCCCGCGTAGAGGCGGATGTTCTCCCAGACCTTCAGGTCCTCGTACAGCGAGAAGCGCTGGCTCATGTAGCCGATGGCGGCCTTGATGGCCTCGGGCTGGCGCCGCACATCGAAGCCCGCCACGGTGGCCTCGCCGCCGCTGGGATGGGACAGCCCACACAACATGCGCATTGCAGTGGTCTTGCCGGCGCCATTGGCCCCCAGGAAGCCGAAGATCTCGCCCCGGGCGACCTCACAACTGATGTGGTCCACGGCGGTGAAGTCCCCGAAGCGCTTGGTCAGGTCCCGGGCGCTGATGGCCGTGGTCATTGGGCCTCCCCTTCCTGAAGCAGCTCCATGAAGCAGTCTTCAATTCCGGGGGCCGCGGGGGTCAGCGTCAGGTCGCTGTGCCCCAGCCCCTCCAGGTGGGCCCGCAGCGCGTCCAGGTCCAGGGCGTCCCCGTGGGCCGTCAGGTGATGGCTGTCCCCAAAGGCAAAGCAGCTTCGCACCGCCGGGTAGGCGCGCAGGTCCGACAGGAGCCGGGACATCTTCGCCCCCCGCACGGCCCAGAGGCGACGCCCGAAGCCGGCCACGATGCCCGCCGGGCTGTCCACCCGCAGGAACCGGCCGTGTTGCATGAGGGCCATGCGGTCGCACAGGGCGGCCTCGTCCATGTAGGGCGTGGACACCAGGATGGTCAGACCCTGGGCCTTGAGGCGCCCCAGCATGTCCCAAAGCTCCCGCCGGGACACCGGGTCCACACCCGTGGTGGGCTCGTCCAGGAACAGCACCCGGGGCTTGTGGATGAGGGCGCAGCACAGGGCCAGCTTCTGCTTCATGCCGCCGGAGAGGGCCCCCGCCCGCCGATGCTTGAAGGGCTCAAGCTGCTGATAGATGTCCTTCACCAGGTGGTAGTTGGCGGCGATGGTGGTGCCAAAGACCGCCGCGAAGAAGGCCAGGTTTTCCTGCACGCTGAGGTCCTGGTACAGCGAAAAGCGGCCCGGCATGTAGCCCAGGCGCCGGCGCAGCTCGCGATAGTCCCGCACCACGTCCAGGCCGTCCACGGTGGCGCTGCCGCTGTCCGCCAGCAGCAGGGTGGCCAGGATGCGAAAGAGGGTGGTCTTGCCCGCGCCATCGGGGCCGATGAGGCCGAAGATCTCGCCCTCTTTGACGGCAAAGGAGAGGCCCCCCAGGGCCTGTACCCCGCCGAAACGCCTGGTGAGGTCGGCGACCTCAATCATGGTCAGGGGTCCGTCCGGGTGATGGTGCCGTAGGCGCCCAGCTTGAGCAGGCCATCGTTCTCCACGGCGACCTTTACGGCGTACACCAGGTTGGCGCGCTCGTCCCGGGTCTGGATGGTCTTGGGGGTGAACTCGGACTTGGCGGAGACCCAGGTGACCTTGCCGTGGTAGACCCGGAAGCCCTCCTCACCAAAGTCCGCCCGCAGCTCCACGCTTTGCCCCACCTTGACTTGGGAGAGCTGGGCGGCGGTGACGTAGGCGCGCAGGATCAGGTGGCGGGTGTCCGCCAGCTTGAACAGCGCCCGGCCCGGGGCTGCGTACTCGCCCACCTGGGCGTACTTCACCAGCACCACCCCATCCATGGGCGCCGTGACTGTGCAGTGTTTCAGCAGCAGGTCCACGTTGTTGGCGGGCAGAGGCTGGCAGTCCACGTGCCCCAGGACCTGCCCGGCGCTCACCGTCTGCCCCTCCTCCAGGGCCAGGTCCAGCAGGCGCCCCGGGGCCTCCGCCGCCACCACCACCTCCACGGCCTCAAAGGCCCCCGAGGCCAGGAAGTCGGCGTCCCCCGAACGGCAGCCCGCAAGCAGGCCCAGCAGCACAAACCCAAGGCAGCACCCGGTGCAGACACGCATGGCAGCCTCCCAAGATGGAAGCAAGCTACCGCCGCCCGCCGGTGGCTGTCAAGAAAATTGAACGAGTGTTTAACTTACATTTCCGGCGGATGGCTACTTCTTGGGGGTCTTCTTGTCGGCAGGCTTGCTGGCCTTGGCTATGGCCTGGTCGTCCGCCACCTCAGGCGCGCAGTCACCGGTCTTCTTCTCGAGTTCAGGAGCAGGCTTGGCCACAGGACCCTTACCGCAACGACTTCCGCAGCATCCCATTTGAACACCTCCAGCAGTTGGTTCACAGTCGGCCCCAAAGGCCGCGCCCATGGTCCGACCGTTGGGCCCCAGCGTCAAGCCCAGCAGCATCACCGTGGCCTGGGACGCCCTCCAAAGGCTGATCGCGACGGGAACCGACCCCAGGGTACTGTTGCCCAATCCGAACCCCGACCGCAAGGGAGGGGGTTGAAAACGAAAGTGACCGGAACCGGTACCTAGTGCACCCGGTCGCCGGCCTTGGCGTCGCTTTCGGGGGACAGCAGGTAGACCTCCTGGCCTCCGGGACCGGCGGCGCAGACCATGCCCTCGGACATGCCAAAGCGCATCTTGCGGGGCTTGAGGTTCGCCACCAGGATGACCTTGCGGCCCACCAGCTTCTCGGGGTCGTGGGACTTGCGAATGCCCGCGAAGACATTGCGGGTGCCCAGGTTGCCCAGGCTGACCGTAAGCTGCAAGAGCTTGTCGGCCCCCTCCACGGCGGCGGCCGAGAGAATCACGCCCACCCGCAGGTCCACCTTGGCGAAGGCGTCGATTTCGATCTCCGCTTCCAGAGGCTCGGGGTCCACCCGGGCGTCCACCTCGGGGCCCTTGGCCTCCCCCGCAGCCCCCTCCCCTGCCCCAGCAAACTCGGCAGCGGCCTCCTCCCGGATGGCCTCCAACTTCTCGGGGGCCACGCGGTCCATGACGCTGCCAAAGTCCCCCACCTTGCCCTCCGTCATCAGCACGGACAGGTCCTCAAAGGAGTTGATGGGATGACCCGTCAGCTCGCCCACCTTGCGCGCCAGGTCTGGCAGCACGGGGGCCAGCAGCACGCACAGCCGGTAGAACAGGTTGACGCCGCCGCTGCACACCGCCCGGGCACCCTCGGGGTCCGTCTTCACCATGGTCCAGGGCGCCGTCCCCGTGATGTGCAGGTTGGCGTCGTCCGCCAGCTTCATGATGCGCCGCAGGGCCGCCGAGAACTTGCGCTCTTCGTACAGACCCAGCACCTCGGGGGCCGCCGCCCGCAGGTCCTCCAGCAGCTTGACGGAGGCCTCGTCGGGGGGGCAAAGCTGCCCGTCCAGCTTGCGGTTCAGGAAGTTCACCGTGCGACTGCCCAGGTTCACCAGCGTGTTGATCAACTCGGCGTTCACGCGGGACACGAAGTCCTGGAAGTTCAGGTCCAGGTCGTCCACGCCGTCGGACAGCTTGGCCGCGTAGTAGTAGCGCAGGTACTCGGGGCCCAGGTGCTTGAGCCACGTGCGGGCCTTGATGAAGGTGCCCCGGCTCTTGCTCATCTTCTTGCCGTCCACCGTCAGGAAGCCGTGGACGTTCACGCGGCGCGGCGCCCGGAAGTCGGACCCCATCAGCATGGCGGGCCAGAACAGGCAGTGGAAGTAGGTGATGTCCTTGCCAATGAAATGGATGATGTCCGTGTCCTCGGACTGCCACCACTCCTCGAAGGTCTGGCCGTTGCGCTGGGCCCAGTTCTGGGTGGAGGCCATGTAGCCCACGGGGGCGTCCAGCCACACATAGAAGTACTTGTCCGTGGTGCCGGGAATCTGGAACCCGAAGTAGGGCGCGTCCCTCGAGATGTCCCAGTCCTGCAGGCCGTCGGCGAACCAGTCCTCCAGCTTGCGGCGGATCTGGGGATTGACGCGGTCCTCCACGGAGATCCACTCGCGCAGGCGGTCGGTGAAGGCCCCAAGCTTCACGAAGTGGTGCTCGCTGTCTCGCAGCACGGGGCTGTTGCCGCACAGGCTGCAGTGGGCGACCTTCAGGTCCGTGGGCTGGTAGGTGGCGCTGCACACCTCGCAGGCGTCGCCGTATTGGTCCTCGGCGCCGCACTTGGGACAGGTGCCGCGGATGAGGCGGTCGGGCAGGAAGATGCCGTCGTGCTCGCAGAAGAACTGGCGGATTGAGCGGATGTCAATGTAGCCGCCGGCCTTGAGGCGCAGGTAGATGGTCTCCGCGAACTGGCGGTTCTCGGGGGAGTTGGTGGTGTAATAGTTGTCGAACTCCACCAGGAAGTCCTTGAAGTCCTGGCTGTGCTCGGTGTGCACGGCGGCGATCATTTCCTCGGGGGTGATGCCGGCCTTGCGGGCGGACAACATGATGGGCGTCCCGTGGGTGTCGTCGGCGCACATGTGCCGGCACTCGTGGCCCATCATGCGCTGGGCCCGCACCCAGATGTCGCTTTGGATGTACTCCACCAGATGCCCCAGGTGGATGGACCCGTTGGCATAGGGCAACGCGCTGGTAACCAGGATCTTCTTGGCCATGCTGAACCTCTTGGAAAAAGGGCGAACCGGTTATTCGGGGCGGATGGTGCCCCGGCCGATGGTGAACAGCTCGAAGCCCAGGGCCTTGATGCGGGCGGGCTCGTACAGGTTGCGACCGTCAAAGATGATCTTGCGGCGCAGCAGCGTGGACAGCAGCTCGAAGTCGGGGTTACGGAACTCGCCCCACTCCGTCACGATCAGCAGGGCGTCGGCCTTGTCGGCGGCCTTCCAGGCCTTGTCCACGTAGACGATGCTGTCGCCCAGCACCTCCTTGGCGGTCTGGGTGGCGGCCGGATCGTAGGCCGTGATGGTGGCGCCCCGAGCCAGCAGGTCCTTGATGATCACGCGGGACGGCGCCTCCCGCATGTCGTCCGTGTTGGGCTTGAAGGCCAGGCCCCACATGCCGAAGTGCAGGCCCCGCAGGTCCTCACCGAAGCGCGCCACGATCTTCTTGGCCAGCAGGTGCTTCTGGGCCTCGTTGACCAGGTGCACGGCCTCCAGGATCTGCATGGTGTAGCCGAAGTCCTTGGAGGTCTTGGACAGGGCCATGACGTCCTTGGGGAAGCAACTTCCCCCAAAGCCCACGCCGGGGAACAGGAAGCTTTTGCCAATCCGGGGGTCGCTGCCGATGCCGCGCCGGACCATGTCCACGTCGGCGCCCACCAGGTCGCAAAGGCTGGCCACCTCATTCATGAAGGTGATGCGAGTGGCCAGCATGGCGTTGGCGGCGTACTTGGTCATCTCTGCGGACTTTTCATCCATGAACACGATGGGGTTGCCCTGGCGCACGAAGGGCTCGTACAGCTCCTTCATGATGTCGCGGGCGCGCTCGCTGCGGGTGCCGATGACCACGCGGTCGGGCTTCATGAAGTCCTCGATGGCCGCGCCTTCCTTGAGGAACTCGGGGTTGTTCACCACGTCGAAGGGCAGCTTGGTGAGGGCCTTCATGGCCGCAGTCACCTTTTCGTTGGTACCCACGGGGACGGTGCTCTTCAGCACCACCACCTTGTAGTCTTCCATGGAGTTGGCGATGTCCCGGGCCACGGCCAGCACGTAGGACAGATCGGCAGAGCCATCTTCCTCGGGCGGCGTCCCCACAGCGATGAACACCACCTGACTGGCCTTCACGGCCGCCGCGGTGTCAGTGGAGAAGGCGATGCGGCCCTCCTTGACGTTATCCACCACCAGCCTGTCCAGGCCCGGCTCGTAGATCGGAATGATGCCCTCCCTCAGGCGGTCAATCTTGCGCGCGTCGTTGTCGACACAGACCACGTGATTGCCGCTGGAGGCGAAGCCAGCGCCCGCAACCAGACCCACATACCCCGAACCTACGACCGCAACCTTCATGGGCTCCTCCAGGTGGAAAATCGCGCTGCATTATGTCCGGTGGCCGATTCCTTGACAAGGCTTTTGCGGGGGCGCGGGGGGGCTGCGGGGGTCAGCGCACCGTGTCCACCCAGCCCTCGGGGTCGTACAACTCGGCGGCGGTGGCGGGGCAGAAGGGAGAGTCAGTGTAGATGCGAACCCGGTCCTTCCCGCCGATGGAGCTGGTCAGGACCTTGTAGTAGTTCTCCGCCAGGGCAAAGATGTCCACGTGCCGGGGCCCCAGAGACCAGCCCACGTCCTCGGCCACGAAGCAGCCGTCGTGGAAGTCCAGGCCACCCTCGTCGGTGGGCAGGGAGACCCCAATGAAGTCCGGAAAGAACAGCACCGTGCCGGGCTTGATGCCCTGGTTCACGGCAATGGTGCGGAAGGGCTTGAGGGGCTTGGAGGAGCCGTAGCCGAAGGGGGCCTTGGTGCGGTTCACCTCCAGGAAGCACCAGCCGAACTCGGCGGCCTTGCACTTCTCGTGGAGGTTGATGACCCGGCCATCCCGCAGCACGCCGGTGCCCTCCATGGTGACGGAGCGGGCGAAGTCCTCACTGACCATGGCGATGGTGCGGCCCTTGACGTCCAGGATGGGCACGGAAGGGGCGCCGGGGAAGAATTTTTCAAAGGCGATCCAGTAGTAGGTGGCTTTGAAGAAGCCAAGGTCCGTGCCAAAGCCCTCCTCCTGGGCCACCAACCGGGGGGACCAGGACAGACTGAGGGCCAGCAGGATTGCCGTGAAGGTTCGGTTCAATGCACACCTCCTGCCCTGGGGCTCAGGGCCTCCCGGGCCAAGTCCGCCAGCCGCACCCGGCCATCCTCCAGACCCGTCTCCTGAAGGTGCGCCCGGTGCAGGATGGCCAGCAGGGTGTTCAGGCGCTCCAGCGCGAGGTGGGCCTCCAGGGGCAGGGTCGCGGGGTCCGGGTTCTCGGGGCAGATGTCCCGGCTGCCGTCGGGCAACAACAGGGGCATGCCCTGGCTTCGGCAGATGATGGGGCGTTGGTCATAGACGGCGCAGCGGCCTTCCACCAGGAATGCGCAGTGCTGCTGGGATTCCAGGCGCGCCCAGATGGCCTGCACCCGATCCTGGTCCAGGCTGGCCAGCAGCGCCCGCAGGGGGGCCGCCTCCACGGGGAATACGGACAGGTCCACCCGGCAGCACTGGTCGCAGCCCTCACCGCAGACCAGCTCGCAGGTCCCCTGGGCACGCAGGAAGGCCTCGTCCACGGAGCGGCGAAGGGTCTGCAGCAACTCGAGGCTCTTGGACACGGGGCGACCTCCCAACAAGCAGCGTCATGCCCGTCTGGCCCAAGGGCGCGACGGACGGGCCGGATTGTCAGCCAGGGGCGCCGGAGGTGTCAACGCGTTTTGGGGTCAGGGGCCGGTTTGACCTTGACAAGCCCTCGAAAATATAGATGCTTTGCGCGGTCGATGCTTCGACGGGAAGGCG
>CAIXZC010000190.1 GCA_903923815.1 uncultured Myxococcales bacterium | reverse complement strand
GGGCCCTCCTGCGGTCGCTCGCTCTCCGGACACCCCCATCCTGGTGTTCACCAGAATGGGGGCCCTCCGCGCTCCCTTCGGAGGGCCAACGACGGCGGATACGTCAGGCCTTGTAACCCACGCTTTGCACCAGGGTCACGGTCTTGTTGGCGGGCAGCCCCAGCAGCTTGTTCAGGGGCTCCTTCTCGAGGGCGTTGCGGATGACCGTGGCCAGGCCCTCCTGGGCGCAGAACAGGTAGGCGTTCTGGACCATGAAGGCGGTGTCGGTGGCCGCGAACCAGGCCTTCTGCTCCTGGGGACGGTCGCCCATCAGCGCGTAGTCAGCCACGAAGATGAGGTTCACGGGGACCACGGCGGCGAAGTCCTGACGGCCCGTGGCGGCGCGGTGGTCGCCGGCCAGGAAGTCCTCCAGGGAGTGCTCCTTGGGGTTGTAGCGGAAGATGCCCTCGGGGGCCGCCACCAGCACGTCGATCTCCTGCCAGTTGCGGGCCGTGGGGGCGGTGCGGCCGCCGTCGGCGCGGTTCACCCCGGCGGTGGCCCACAGCAGATTGGACAGGGTGTTCAGGTCCAGCGCGTCGGCGCGAAACTCGCGGCTGCTGGCGCGGGCGGCCAGGACCTCCATGAGGGGCTTGCCACCGGTGGTGCTGGGGGTCGGAAGCTTCATGGCTTTCATCGGGTGCTCCTTGTTGGGGAAGAAATCAGGGTCCAGAAAAGCAAAAACCCTGAAGCCTTTTTCAGGCTCCAGGGTCTTTTGAGCGGGAAACGGGATTCGAACCCGCGACGTCAACCTTGGCAAGGTTGCACTCTACCACTGAGTTATTCCCGCACAGATTGTCAACGGAGCGGATTTATAGCCGGGGCCCCCTTGGCTGTCAAGACGGTTTTTTGGGCCCTCCCACATTTCTGGCTTCAAGGCGTGCCGGCCCCCCGTCCCAAGCGCCAAACTTGTTGACAGTCCAGGGCCCGGGAAACATTGTTGCCTTGCTTGTCCCCGATCTGGAGACGGCCAAGGCAAACGCAAGGCGGCGGGCTGCAAATGATGAACTGGAAGGGCAAGAAGGTACTGGTCACCGGGGCCGATGGGTTCCTTGGCTCCCATCTGACGGAGGCGCTGGTGAGGGCGGGCGCCCAGGTGCGCGCCTTTGTCTTCTACAACTCGCTGGGCTCCTGGGGCTGGCTGGACGAGGCGGCCCCGGACGTGGCTGGCCGCTTCGAGGTCTTCCCCGGGGACATCCGCGACGCCTCCTTGGTGCGGGCGGCGGTGACGGGCTGCGACTACGTGTTCCACCTCGCGGCGCTGATCGCCATACCCTTTTCGTACCGCGCGCCCGAGAGCTACGTGGACACCAACATCAAGGGCACCTTGAACGTCCTGCTGGCCTGCCGGGAAGCGGGCGTGACGCGGCTGGTCCAGGCCTCCACCAGCGAGGTCTACGGCAGCGCCCAGCGGGTGCCCATGGACGAAAGCCACCCCCTCGCCCCCCAAAGCCCCTATGCCGCCACCAAGGTTGGTGCGGATCAACTGGCCCTCAGCTTCCACGCGGCCTTCGGGTTGCCCGTGGTGGTGCTGCGGCCTTTCAACACCTATGGGCCGCGGCAAAGCGCGCGAGCCGTCATCCCCACCATCATCACCCAGGCGCTTGCCGGCGCGCCCAGCATTCGGTTGGGGGCTCTGGGGCCGACGCGGGACTTCTCCTATGTGGACGACACGGTGGAGGGTTTCCTGGCGGCGGCGGGGGCCGGGGGGGCCGACGGGCAGGTGGTGAACACGGGCAGCGGCCTGGAGGTCTCCATCGGGGACCTGGCCCAGTTCATCCTGGGGGTGTGCAACAGCCGGGCGGTGATTACGCCCGAGGCAGAGCGCCTGCGCCCCGCAAACAGCGAGGTGCGGCGGCTGGTGGCGGACAACGCCAAGGCGGCCCGGCTGCTGGGGTGGACGCCAAAGTACGCGGGCCCCGAGGGGCTGCGCCTGGGGCTGCAAAAGACCGTGGAGTGGTTCGCCAAGCCAGAAAACCTGGCCCGCTACCGCCCCGGCGTTTACGCGCAGTAAAACCGTGTCCGAACCCCAACCGCAAGGGAGGGGGTGCTTCCAGGAGGCTCCATGAACGCCAAGGATCGCAACATCAAGATTGCCAACACCCCCGTGGGTCACGGCCACCCCTGCTACATCATCGCCAACATCAGCAGCACCCACGGCGGCTCCTTTGACAACGCCATGCAGTTGCTGCGGGAGGCCATCGCCGCGGGGGCGGGGGCCGTGAAGATGCAGGCCTACGACCCCGAGCGCATCACCCTGGACAGCATGGAGCAGTGCTTCCGCATCAACGAGAACAACCGCTGGAAGGCCCGCAACCTGTACGAGCTGTTCAAGAAGAGCCATACCCCCTGGGACTGGTTGCCCCGGCTGCAGCGCGAGGCCGAGAGCCTGGGGCTGGACTTCTTCTGCACCTCCTTCGACGAGAGCGCCGTGGACTTTCTGGAGGAGCTGGAGGTGCCCGCCCACAAGGTGTCCTCCTACGAGCTGTCCGACCTGCCCTTCCTGAGGCGCGTGGGCAGCACCGGCAAACCCGTCCTGCTGTCCACCGGCATGGCGTCCCTGCAGGAGATCGACGAGGCCATCAAGACGCTGCGCGACAGCGGCACCCAGGACATCATTCCCCTGAAGTGCACCTCGGCCTACCCGGCGCCGCCCCAGGCCATGAACCTGGTCACCATTCCCCATCTGAAGGATGCCTTCCAACTGCCCGTGGGGCTGTCCGACCACAGCCTGGGACTGGCGGCCCCCGTGGTGGCGGTCACCCTGGGCGCCTGCCTGGTGGAGAAGCACCTGATCCTGTCCCGCAGCCAGGCCACCCCCGAGTCCGAGATTGCCCTGGAGCCCCGCGAGTTCGGCGCCATGGTCTGGTCCGTCCGGCAGGCCGAGCAGTCCCTGGGGCAGGTGCAGTACGGCCTGAACGAGTACCAGCAGACGGGCCTGGCCTTCCGGCGCTCGCTGTTCGTGGTGCAGGACATGAAGAAGGGTCAGTCATTCTGCCCCTCCAACTGCCAGTCCATCCGCCCCGGCTGCGGCCTGCCCCCAAGGTTCATGCCCCTGATCTTCGGCCGCCAGGCCGCCTCCGACATAAAGCGCGGCACCCCCCTGTCGATGGACCTGGTGACTTGGTAGGTCCGGACCCCAATGCGGTCCTTGCGGGGGCGTTTAGCCGTGTTAGAATGCCCCCAGTTTTTTGCTGGAGGGACCTTCCATGAAGAACCTGCGTTGGCTTGCGGTGCTGGGGTTGCTGGTGGGGGGCTGTGCGGCTGAGGGCAAGGGGGGTGGAGACGCCAACCTGATCATCAGCGAGCTTGCCAGTGAGTGTGGGGGCTTCGGGGGCAGCGTGGAGGCTGCGCTGGAGTACCTGGACACAGTCGCGGTACCCACTGATGTGGCCAGTGACGGGGACGCCAAGGAGGCGGACGTGACCTCCCAGCCGGCCTGCGGCTTCAACCAAGACCAGGTGCCATGCCCCAAGGGCCTGGGCTGGCAGTATGAGGAAGCCACCGGGGTCCTGACGCTGACCTGGTCCGACTACTTCAACTGCGGCTCCAAGCTGTATTCCCAGCTTTCGCTGGAGGGCGAGACCTACACGCTGCGTCTGCGGGATCCCGTGATCGAGTCGGGCGCCGGAACCCAGTGCACCTGCTTCTTCGATTACCAGGTGCAGTTCAAGCCCCAGTCCGCCGGGACCCTGAAGCTGACGCTGCTGCACCCCTACAACTGGACCTTCGACCGGATTTGCACCAAGACCTTCAGCCTGCACCTGGGCGATGGCCAGGGCTTCGTGGACAGGGATGACACCTGCTTTTCCGAGTGACTGAATCGTGGCGGGTGATGGTGATAGGGGACGGTGAGATAAGGAGGACGGCATGAACGGTCTGAAGGTGATTCTTGTGGTGTTGGGGGTGCTGCTGCCTCTGGCCCAGGCGCGGGCGTCCTGTGCCTGTGAAGAGGGGCCCCTGGAGTTTGAGATTCTTCCAATAGACGGGGCGGTTTCGGTGCCCCTGGATGCAAGAATCTGGGTCTTTGGGCCCCAATGCGCCAGCCTGGTGCGGGTTGTGCTTGGGGAGACTGAAGTAAACGAAGTGACCAAGGCCGGCCACAGCAACAAACTGTTCAGCGCGGACCCCGGTGACCTGCAGCCCGAAACCGAGTACCAGTACAAGCTGGTGTTCAAGGCTGATGAGGGCGGCGCCGAGCAGGAGCTTGGCCCCTTCAGCTTCACCACCGGCACGGCCAATGATCAGCTGCCCCCCACGCCCGAACCCACGGAACTGACGGGCGAACACCTGCCCGAGTTGACGGACCCCATCGATAACGAGGACCTTTGTCTGGCTGTACTGCGTAGGCAAGACTGCTACGATACGCCCTCACCGGCCTACGGAATGTACTACATCGACGAGCCCGCTATGACGGATGCGACGGCCTTCTACATGACCCAGCGGGTGACCAAGGGCTCCGATGCCGTGGACGATCAACACGCGTTTTCGACGCCCATGGTCTGCGGCCCCATGATCATCAGCTCCGCCTCCGAGGGCCCCGACAACACAAGCTTCCGTGTCCCCGCCACCACCTGCTTCCAGATGCGGGCCTACAATCTGGCGGGGGTGGCCTCAGCCCCCGAGGTGATCTGCGGGGAGGCCCCCAGCGAAGAGCCCCAATCCGACGACAGTGGCTGCGCCCTGGGCACCAATCCCCCCCGCGCCCCCCTGGCCCTGTTGGCGCTGCTGGCCCTGGCGCTGACCGCCCTGCGCCGCAGGTCCAGGACCTGAACGGCCACCGTCCGCGACTCCGATTTGGCAATCCCTACAACCGCTGGCTTCGATCCGTCCCAGGCCCTTCATATTGCTGCACGTCGGTGGTAGCGTACGCCGATGGTTTCGGGTTGGAGCTTGAGCATGAACCGCCTTTGGAGTCTCTTTCTTGCCCTGGGTTTGCTGGCGCTAGCCGGCTGCGAGGCCGAGGACCCCATGGTGCTGGACCTGCGGCTGAACCAGATCCAGGTCAAGGGGACCCACAACAGCTACCATCAGGTGAAGGTGCCCCTGGAGCAGTGGAACTACGCCCACGCGCCCCTGGACCAGCAGCTTGAGGAGCAGGGCGTGCGGCAACTGGAACTGGACGTCCATTGGGATGGGGACCGGGGGAGATCGG
>CAIXZC010000189.1 GCA_903923815.1 uncultured Myxococcales bacterium | reverse complement strand
TCGCCCGACGGCCGCTACGTCATGGCCACCGTCAAGGACTAGTCCATCTTCGTCGCCGTCAGCAACAACCTGGCCTACTCCCAGTTGTTCTTCCCCACCAAGGGCGTCCTGGGCTGGTACGACCGCCAGGAGCAGCGCTTCGGCAAGCTGCCCGGCGCCAGCGAAGCCGACCTGGTGCAGTCCAACCCCGTGTGGAGCCCCGACGGCAAGGAACTGGTCTTTGCGCGGGCCAAGGCCTACGACATCAGCCGCCTCCTCAAGCTGGGCGTCACCGTGCTGACCCCCCAGGACGTGCCCGAGTTCTTCGGCGGCGGCCAGAAGTTCAAGTACGACCTGTACCGGATTCCCTTCAATGGGGGCGCGGGGGGAACGCCCGTGCCCGTGGAGGGGGCCTCGGGCAACGGCAGAAGCAACTACTTCCCGCGGTACTCGCCGGATGGCAAGTGGCTGGTCTTCACCCAGGCGGAGTCCTTCATGCTGCTGCAGCCGGATGCCGCCCTGTACATCATGCCCGCCGCCGGGGGGACGCCCCGGAAGCTGCGCTGCAACCGGGACTCCATGAACTCCTGGCACTCCTGGTCCTCCAACAGCCGCTGGCTGGTGTTCTCGTCCAAGATCAACGGCGCCTACACCCAGCTTTTCCTGACCCACATCGACGCCGAGGGCAACGACACGCCGCCCGTCCTGCTGGAGCAGTTCACCGCCCCCGACCGGGCCGCCAACATCCCCGAGTTCGTGGCCCTGCCCCCGGACCACATCAAGAAGATCGACACCGCCTTCGTGCCCGGGGACTCCTACTACCAGCGGGCGGTGGCCATCATCAGCCACACCAAGGCGGTGGGAGACCGGGAGGACATGCTGAAGGCCGAGAAGCTGCTGGCCTTGGCCGTGGTGGTGGACCCCAAGCACGTCCAGGCCCGGAACATGTATGGGCTGGTGCTGCAGGCCCTGGACCGCCCGCAGGACGCCATCCAGCAGTGGACCGAGGCCATCCGCCTGGACCCGACCTTCGCCGAGCCCTACTTCAGCATGGGCCTGCTGTACGAGGACGCCCTGCAGTTCGACAAGGCCAGGGCGCTGTTCGAGAAGGTCGCCAAGCTGGACCCCTCCAACCTGAAGGCCCGCATGTCCCTGGCCGCCATTCGCCTTCGCGCGAGGGACACCCAGGGGCTGGCAGAGGAACTGGCGGACATCCTCAAGGCCAAGCCGGACTGGTATCCGCCGCTGTTCCATCTGGGCGTCCTGAAGATGGACTCGGGCGCACTGTCCGAGGCTTTGGGGCTGTTCCAGCGGGCGGTGGTGGCGGATCGTCAGCAGCCCGAGGCCCACTGGCGGCTGGTGGTGACCTGCCTGAGGCTGGGCAACGCCCAGGACGCCGTTACCGGGGCCTCAACCGCCCTGGAGCTGTTCCCCGGGGACCCCAACTTCATGGATCTGATGGCCATGGCCAAGGCCGCGCTAGGCCAGTACGAGGAGGCTGAGGCCTGGGGTCTCAAGGCTCTGGAAGGCGCCAGGGAGGCCCAGCAGGACGGAGCCATCCAGTACATCTCTGCCCATCTGAAGGACATTCAAGCCCGAAAGCCCCCAAGCCTGTAAGGCCCGCCCTCGGGCCCTCCCCTCTGGTGCCGGGGGTGGCTTGTGGTGGGTACGCCGGTTCTTGGTGGAGGAGGTGCTCCTTTGCTTCAACGACTCATCCCGATGGTCTGCCTTGCCGGCGCTCTGGCCCTGGCCTGTCAGTCCAAGCCCGCCAGCGAGGCCCCCATCAAGCCCATTGACCCGGCGGCGTCGCCCCAGAGCCCCCAGGCCCCCACCATTACCGTTACCTACCCCTACGACGAGGCCGTGTTTCCCCCGGACATCGTGGCCCCCACCATCCGCTGGGCTGACCCCACTGGCGCCACCGCCTGGGCGCTGGACTTCGAGGTCCCCGGCGGCCCCACCTTCCACCGCCAGACCAGCAGCACCAGCTATCGCCCCGACGGGGAACTGTGGCAGCAGCTCAAGGCAGCCACCCGGGACTCCCTGCTGACGCTGACCATCCATGGTCTGGACCAGTCCGCCCCGCCCAAGGTCCTCAGCGCGGGCACCCTTCGCTTCGGCAGCTCCAGCGACCCCGTGGGGGACTCGGTGTTCTACCGCGAGGTCGTGCTGCCCTTCCGTCTGGCCCTCCAGGACACCCGGGCCATCCAGTGGCGCTACGGCTCCATCGCCCAGGACAGCCAGCCCCCGGTGGTGCTCTCCGGGGTCCCCGTGTGCGCCAACTGCCACTCTTTCTCCCGGGACGGCGCCGTGCTTGGCATGGACGTGGACTACGGCAACGACAAGGGCTCCTATGCCATGGTGGAGACGGGCCCCCAGATGCAGTTGCAGCCAGAAAAGATCATCTCCTGGCGGTCCCTGGACCAGCAGGATCCCAACAAGACCTTCGGGCTGCTGCCCCAGGTGTCCCCCGACGGTCGCTTCGTCGTGGCCACCGTGAAGGACCGCTCCGTCTTCGTGGCGGTGGACGACAACCTGGCCTACTCCCAGTTGTTCTTCCCCGTGCGGGGGCTGGTGGGCTGGTATGACCGCCAGGAGGAGAAGTTCGGCACCCTGGGCGGTGCGGACGATCCGGCCCTGGTGCAGTCCAACCCCGTGTGGAGCCCCGACGGCAAGGAGCTGATCTTTGCCCGGGCCCCCCGCTTCGACCTGAAGAACCTGAAGAACCCCAGCGCCACCATCCTGACCCCCGAGGACGTCCCCGAGTTCTTCGGCGGCGGCCAGAAGTTCAAGTACGACCTGTACCGGATTCCCTTCAAGGGGGGCGCGGGGGGAAAGCCCGTGCCTGTGGAGGGGGCCTCGGGCAACGGCAAGAGCAACTACTTCCCGCGGTACTCGCCGGATGGCAAGTGGCTGGTGTTCACCCAGGCGGAGTCCTTCATGCTGCTGCAGCCGGACGCCGCCCTGTACATCATGCCCGCCGCCGGGGGGACGCCCAGGAAGAT
>CAIXZC010000188.1 GCA_903923815.1 uncultured Myxococcales bacterium | reverse complement strand
CCTGGTTGCTGGCCTTTCTCATCCTGGTGCTGGGCGCCTCGGTCTTTGTCGAGCGCCCCTACTGCCGCTACCTCAGCCCCCTGGGCGGCCTGCTGGCCCTCATCGGCCTGCTGGCCCCCGCCCGCATGCGCATCGCCACCCACGCCTGCACGGGCTGCGGCTCCTGCGTGAAGGCCTGCCCCGTGGACGCCATCTCCACGGCGCGCGCCCCCGACGGGACCTGCGGCAAGGCCGTCATCAGTCAGGCTGAGTGCATAGTTTGTAAGGAATGTGAGGCTCGTTGCCCCGAGGGCGGCATCAGCTACGGCGGGGCTTGTCCCCAGCGGGCTTCTCGGCCAGAGGCTTGATCTCAATCTCAGCGGTTATCTTGATCTTGCGCCCCTCCAGGGCCTTCACGATGGCCCCCGTGTCAATCGAGCGAATCATGGATGCCACCTCGCTGCGCACCGTGGCCGACACCTCAGAGCGCAGGGTGTCCAGCTGCAAGGTGACGTACTCCGTCAGGTTCTTGGGCAGCATCTCGCGCAGCAGGTTCCGCGCGTCCTCCTTGGTCAGCAGGCCCCCAAGGGTCAGCCCCCGTTTCATTAGGTCCGACAGCCCCTCGAAGCGCCCCTGCTGGTCCGGCTTGCGGTCGTTGTCCTGGGTCATGAAAAGCTCCTTGCTCTCATCGGGAATACGTTGGTAAAAGTAAGCTGCGTTTGCTTTCCTTGTCAAACCGGGCGCTTGCGCCCACCCAAACAGGGGGTCGGCCATGGCCAGCGAAGTAAGCGGAAACTCCCTGCTGAGGCGCTTCACCGCCATTCTGGACGACCGCCTGCGAACCCGCCGGGTGCTGGAGTGGCTGTCCACCTGTGACCCCCAGGAGGCCTGCGCCCTGCTGGAACTTCTGCACCGTGGCATGCGCGTCCCCGAGCGCCGCGTCGTCTACTGCGACCTGTTGCGCCTGGCGGCCGACCAGCAGGTCCACGTGGAGCGCTGCCGCGAGATCTACAACGAATGCGCCGCCATCGGGCTGGTCCCCATGGTGAGGATGTTCCTGCCCGTGGCCCCCTTCCGCGCCGCCACCGCTGGCCAGATGGATCCCACCAACCCGGTGGAGTCCCTACCCCTGGGCACCCGCAAAGCCAAGGCGCGCCTGCGGGACAAGGACCTGCTGGACCGGCTCGCCCGGGACAACAACCCGGATGTGCTGGAGATCCTCCTGGACAACCCCCGCACCACCGAAAAGGACGTGCTGTTCCTGGCCAGTCGCCGCCCCGCCAACGACCAGTGGCTGACCCGCATCTTCACCCGCCAGAAGTGGCTGGGCCGCCCCGCCATCCAGGAGGCCCTGGCCCGCAATCCCTACGGCCCCACCCACCTGGCCGCCGCCGTGGTCCCCCTGCTGCACCCCGTGCTCCAGCGCGAGATCTCCACCGACACCAACATCCATCCAGTTGTCCGCGAGTCCGCCCACCTCCTCCGCACCCGCCTGCCCAAGCTCAAGTGCCCAGCCTGCGATCAAGAACCCCAAACCTAGCCCGCGGGCAGTAGCCTGTTGGTCACTCAATCCTTCGTCCCACCACCGGCAGCCACTGGGCCATGAATGCCCCGTAGCGCCCCTCCTCGATGGCCGCCCGAATCTGCACCATCATGTACTGGTAGAAGTACAGGT
>CAIXZC010000187.1 GCA_903923815.1 uncultured Myxococcales bacterium | reverse complement strand
GGTTTCCAACAGGCCGTCCCGCCGGATGGGCTGGTACCCTTCGACGGCGGCCCAGCCCTCCCAGGGGTTGACCTGCACCAGGGAGCCCGTGGCCTCGAAGAACAGGGGCCAGCCGTCGGCAAAGAGCCCCCCGAACAGCACCACATGGACCCCCGGCAGGTTGAAGGCGTCGCCGGGCCGCAGGTCCTCGGGGCGCAGGTCGCTGGACACCTTCCACAGGGACGCCGTGCTGTGGTGGGCCAGGTCCCAGCAGCGACTGACGAAGCCGCTGCAGTCCTGCCCCGCGCTGCAGGCCAGGACCCCGTGGTCCGAGTGGGAGCCGGCGGCCCGCCCCGCGGCCAGGGCCCGGTCGAACTGGCCCAGCAGATCGGAGCCGCCCCAGTCGTAGGGCAGGCCCACCCAGCGCCCCGGGTGGAAGTCGCTGACGTAGTCCGGGTGGCAGGTGGCCCGGGTGTTGGCCTCCGTGCAGATCCAGGGGTGGCGGCTGTAGGCCAGGGCCCGCACCAGCACCTCCTGGCGGCACAGGGCCGGGGGTGAGGACAGCAGCAGCAGGGCCAGCAGGGGCAGCGTCATCGGGGCGCCCCCTGGGAGAGGGTCGCGGGCGGGGAGGGGAAGGCCTCGGGCCCCAGGCTTCGGATGACCAGTCCCTGGGCGCCGGGTTCCAGCCAGGCCACGCCGCCGCCCCGGCACAGAGCCACCTGCTTGCGGGGCTGGTAGGGGACGTCGCCCGCCAGGGCCTGGCGCAGGCAGGTGGTGGCGCCGGGGTCGCAAAGCATCAGCTCCCGCTGGGTCCCCTCGCCCTCGTCCCGGTCCACCAGGAACACCAGGCCCCGGGGTGTGGCCCCGAGGAGCCGCGCGGCCCGCCCCCGGAAGGGCAGGTTCAAGACCCGGGGTGGGGGCGCCAGGGCGGCCCCGTCGTCGGCCCCGTCGGCGGCCCATAGCTCCAGGTGCCAGGAGCGCTGGCCATCGCCCGTCAGCTCGCCCCGCAGGCGGCAGCGCAGGCCCCCGCCCAGGGGCAGGCCCTCCAGCAGGCGCCCGTCCACCAGCCGCAGGGCCTCGCCAAAGGCGCTGGAGACCTCCAGGCCCTGGTCCCCTTCAAGCAGCAGCAGGGGAAAAAGGAAGGCCAGGGGCAGGCTGGCCCGCCCCACCGCGCCCCGGGGCCCGTAGGCCGCCACCCGGGAGCGCCCGGGGCTCAGCACCAGGGCGTCCCCCGGCGCCCCCCCAGCCCCCACCGCAATATCCGCCACGTCATCCACCAGGGGCCGCTGGACCAGCAGGCTGCCGTCGGGCCGCAGGAACAGCAGGCGATGGTTCAGGGGGTCGTCCAGGATGTAGCCGTCCTCGCTGCAGGCCAGGGCGGTGGGGCCGCGGGGCTGCTCGTCGGGGCCCCCGGCGAAGAAGCCCAGGGCCAGCTCGCCGCTGTTCCAGGGCAGCAGCAGGGTGGGGCCGGTGGTGGTCAGCCCCTGCACCGTCCCCTCCCCCGCCCGCGCCCCCCCGCAGCCCCCCTGGGGTACAAACAAAGCCAGCACCACCAATGCCATCATGAAGCTCTTCATCGGTTCCTCCCGGGTGATCGGTCCCTCTATGTTTCGAAGGAGGCGCGAAACGGGGAAATCCTTTGCGCCCGGGGCGGGCATCTGGAAGAATCCGGTTGCCTTATTGGGGGGTGTGGAATGTTCACCGTCTTGGCACTGCTGACTGGCCTGGTTCTGCCCGCCGCGAAGGGGGGCGAGGCCCAATGGATGGATCTGCTGGATCGCAGCAGCACGGGGGCGGCGCGCTTCGTGCAGCAGCACCCCACCTGGGATGGCCGGGGCGCGGTGGTGGCCGTGCTGGACACGGGCGTGGACCCCTCCGTGCCGGGGCTGGACCGCTGCCCCGACGGCAGCGTGAAGGTGGTGGAGGCGCGGGACTTCACGGGCCAGGGCAACCTTGAACTGCAAAAACCCGAGGCGGCGTTGGAGGGCCAGGAGCCCATCCTCAAGACCTCCCAGGGCGTGGTGCGGGGGGCCGGCGCGTTGAGCCCGGTGCCCGCCGGCGACTCGCTGCTGCTGGGCTTCGTGCAGGAGGAGGACTTCAAGAACAGCGCCGTGCGGGACCTGGACGACGATGGCAGCGAACAGGGGCGCTTCGCCCTGCTGCTGGGCCAGACCCCCGAGGGCTGGCGCTACTGGGTGGACAGCGACGGGGACGGCAGCCTGGCGGACGAGGTGGCCCGACAGGACTACGCCGCCGCCCAGGAGTACTTCTTCTTTGGGGGCCGCGGGGGCGAGGAGTCCCGGCCCCCCATGGCCTTCAGCGCGCACCTCATGCCTAGGAAAAGACTGGTCCAGCTGCACTTCGCCGACGGCAGCCACGGCAGCCATGTGGCGGGCATCGCGGCGGGCTTTGGCATCTTCGGCCAGAAGGGCTTTGACGGCGTGGCGCCGGGGGCCAAGGTGCTGAGCCTCAAGATCGGTGACAACACGCTGGCCGGTGGCTCCACCCGCAGCGGCAGCATGCTGGCGGCCCTCAAGTTCGCGGGGCGCTGGTCCAAGCAGCACCAGACGCCGGTCATCGCCAACATCAGCTACGGCATCGGCTCGGAAGGGGAGGGGGATTCGGACATCGAGGTCGAGCTGGACCACCTGCTGCTGGAGTACCCCCTGCTGGCCGTGGCCACCAGTGCGGGCAACGCCGGCCCCGGGCTGTCCACCGCGGGGACCCCCGGGGGTGCGTCACTGGCCTTCACGGCGGGGGCCCTGCTGACGCGGGGCAACGCCGAGGCCCTGTACGGCGAGCGCCCGGACCGGGACCTGGTGTTCCACTTCTCGTCCCGGGGAGGTGAGGCCCCCAAGCCCGACGGCCTCACCCCCGGCGCCGCCCTGTCCACCGTCCCCGCCTGGGAGTGGGGCGCCGTCATGCGCGGCACCTCCATGGCCTCCCCCCACGCCGCCGGCTGCATGGCCCTGCTGGCCAGCGCCGCCCTGGACCAGAAGCTTACCTTCCACGGCCCCATGCTGGCTGCGGCCCTGCGCAACTCGGCCACGCCCCTGGAGGGCTACGCGCTGCCCGACCAGGGCCCCGGCGTGGTGCAGGTGCCCCGCGCCTTCGAGCTGCTGCGCCGCCTTGCCACCGTGGACTGGTACGCCCAGGTCCCGGGTTTTCGCACCGAGGTACCCAGCCCCGGCGCCCCCGACGGCAGCGCCCCCAGCGCCCTGTTCCGCACGGGCACCTGGCTGCCCCAAGACCCCCAGGAGGTGCAGGTGTCGCCGCTGTTCGCCAAGGCCACCACGCTGGCCCAGCGGGAGCGCTTCTTCGAGCACTTCGACCTGTCCTGCGACGCGCCCTGGCTTAGGCTGGAGCGCCGCACGGTGTTCCTGAAGAAAGACGAGGGGGGCCAGTTCGCCTACCGTCTGCTGCCCGACAAGCTGAAAAAGCCCGGGCTGTATTCGGCCCGCATCGCCGCCGTGCCCCGCAGCCTGGGAGGCGGCCCAGAGGCCCGGGTCTTCGAGGTCTGGGTCACGGTGCTGGTCCCGGAGGTATTCCAGCTTGGCAGTGACCTGAGCCGCGATCTTGGCGCCCAGACCCTTGCCCCCGGGGCCCTGTCCCGGAACTTCCTGCGCATCCCCGAGGGGGCCACGGAGCTGGAACTGGGCCTGCTGCGCCAGGGCAGCGACTACTGCCTGGCGGAGCTGCAGGTCTTCGACGAGGCGGGCCGCGAGGTCAAGGGCTCGGGCGTGACCTGTGACTCCAAGGCCGCCCGGGGGGGGCTGCTGCACCTGGGTGCCCCGGACCTGCGCCCCGGCGTCTACGAGGCGGTGGTGGTCGTGCCGCCCGGCGCCCGGGGGCCCTCCACCCAGCGCCTTACCATCTCGATTGGCACCCTGAACACCAGCCTTCCCGGGGCCTTTACCTTCAAGCCCGGGCAGCGTCCCCACGCCGACTTTCAGGCCTCCGTCCTGCTGGACCGGGCCTTTGAGGGCAGCGCCGACGGCGTGGTCCTGGGCTACCGGCGGGACCAGACCCTGACCCTCAAGGACGGGCAACTGGACCTGCCCTTCAGCGTGGATGAGGGCATGGAAGGCGTGGACTTCGAGCTGGCCCTCTCGGCGGCCGACTACCTGCACTTCACCGATGTGGCCGTGAACATCCTGGACGAGGCCGGCCAGACCCTGGAGAAGGGCGGCTTCGCCCAGCGCTTCACCACCATCTCCTTCCAGAACAGCCCCCGGGCCAAGGGCAGCTACCGGCTGCAGGTCGTGGGGGCCTTCGCCGGCGCCCCCAGCCCCGTCAAGCTCAAGCTGCGGCAAAGCTACCGGCTGGTGGACCGCCCCTCCATTGAGGTGGCCTGCAGCGACGCCTCCGCCTTCACCGTGTACCCCTTCAGCGCCAGCCCCTGCACCCTGGAACTTGCCCGCGCCCCCCGCACCCTCCCCGAGGGCTTCGCCCACTGGGGGGCGGTGTGGTTCAAGGACGGCAAGACGGGGCGCCAGGTGCTGCGCCGGGACTTCAACTTTGGCCTGGGCCAGAAGGACTGAACGACATGACCGCCACTCTGGTGCTGGCCTCGGGCAACCGCGGCAAGGTGCGTGAGGTGCAGCAGATCCTTGGCCTGC
>CAIXZC010000186.1 GCA_903923815.1 uncultured Myxococcales bacterium | reverse complement strand
TCGACAACAGCGAGGGCGAGGATGTCCTGGTCGTGACAGCCCAGGACAAGCTGATCTTTGCCCTGCCCGACAACCAAGGGGTGGAGAAGCTCCAGGAGAAGAACGTAGCCACGGTCGTGACCTGGCTGGGGGTCGCCAACCGTCCCCCCACCTACGAGGTCGTCCGCTCCACCGCTTCGCCCCGCTTCGACAAGAGCGTGGCCGCCATTGCCGTGGGCAACCTGGACTTCGACGGCTACCCCGAGCTGGCCATGGTGTCCAAGAACATCCCCACCCTCACGGACCCCGTGGGCAACTTCGACATCCTGCGCGGGGGCTTCAGCCCCACCAAGGGGTTGCCCAACATCGGTGAGGTCCAGTACCCCGTCCCCGGTCGCTTCTGGCCCCTGGGCACCTTCAAGGGTCCCAAGACCCCCACCGGCGTGGCCATCGCGCCCCTGGACACCGAACCCCCTGCAGACCTGGTCATGATCGCGCCCCAGATCGGCAACATCGAGAAGCCCGAAGAGTTCCAGCCCAACATCGTCCGGGCCTACCTCACCGAGTACGACAACAAATGGAACCCCTGCTCCAGCAACTACCCCCAGATCTACTTCCGCTGCTGCGGCCCGGAGGAGCCAGGAGAGCCTTGCGAGCAGGCGTTCCCGTCCTGCGCCGTGGGCAACATGTGTCAGGGCATCACCTCCCCGGGCTCCGCCGTTGGTCTGGAGCCCATCCGCGTCGTCGCGGAGGACATCGACGGAGACGAGACCACCGACCTGATCGTGGTCAACCGGGGCAGCAACAACGTCACCTATCTGCGGGGCGAGGCCAACCCCAACTACTACGACATGGACAGCGCCGCCAAGCCCTGGGGCCTCTTCGCCGTGGGCTCGGACCCCCGGGACCTGGACGTGGGGGACATCGACGGCGACGGCTGGAAGGACCTGGTGGTGGCGCTGGCCAGCAAGATCTCCGTGTCCTACGGCAGCGAGGGCGTGAACTTCGAAACCCCCGTCTACCTCACCAAGGACGAGCAGTCCAACGACATGGCCCCCACCGGAGTGCTGATGGCCGACGTCAACGACGACGGGTACATAGATATCGTCGCCTCCTCTGGAAACCGCGGACGTATCTGGATATACGTCTCCGGCGGCGCGCGGGACTTCCTGGGACCCTACAGCTTCGAGTGCGGGTCCGACCCGATTGACGTGGTCCTGGCCCACCTGAGAGAGAGTGATTGCACTGACTTGGCGGTCTTGAACAGGGGCTCCGGCTCCGTCACCCTGCTGGAGAATGCCCGCTGCCGCAACTAACTGCCCGGCGCTGCACTCAGGAGTCCGTCCACAAGCAACGTCCCAAGGGGGTCCGACAGTGAAAGCCCAAATCACCAGTTTGTTCCTTGCGGCCGTCCTGCTGCTGGGCTCCCACCAGGCCTTGGCTGCGGACGCCCTGCCCAACCTCACCGCCTCCGTGGCGGTGACGGTCCGCAACCTGGGGCCCAACGCCGAGGTCACCTTCGACATCAGCCTTCAGAACGCCGGCAATGCCAACTGCTCCAAGCCGCTGTACGTCGACCTTTGGAGCCAGTATTCCTGCGCCTGCAACGTGAACCCCTTGAAGTGCGCCGGGGTGGGCAGTTCGGATTTCACCTGGGAATTCAAGACCCCCGCCGTGGAACTGAAGGCGGGCACTACCACCAAGCTCTCCTTCAAGCGCACCATGGCCTTCCAGGCCATCCCCTACCGTTACCTGCTTTCCATCGACAGCTACCCCGAGGGCGGCACCTGCGTGGAGGGCAAGAAGTTGGACAACCTCGTGTGCGGCGACTACAAGGTCGAGGGCAGTGGCGCGGCCCCGGATCTGGTGGTCAGCGACTGCCAGGTGGTCCCGAAGCCGGAGAATCCCACCGTCCTGCTGGTCAGCGCCACGGTGTCGAATCAGGGGACCGCAGCCACCCCCACGGCCACCGGCGTGGACATCTTCCTGGAGGAGGCCCCCGTGGGCACCTGCCTGGAGCACCAGGGCAGCTTCGGCCTTGGCTATGCCGAGGTCCCGGCCGGTTTGGCGGCAGGCGACTCCATGCAGATCCAGGATGAGATCTCCGACCTGCCCGCCGGTACCTACACCCCCACCCTGCTGGTGAACAGCTTTCACGAGGTCTCCGAGACGCTGCTGGACAACAACTGCTGCGATGGGGGCGGCGCCTTCGAGTTCGATCCCCCGGAGAACTGGTTCGCCCCCGACCTGATAGTAAAGAGCTTCGAGGCGCGCCTGCAGGCCAACAAGCTGGTCTTCGAGGGCACCATCAAGAACATCGGTCACCAGGAGGTGACCACGGACATGCCCCACAAGCTGTGCATCTTCAAGGACTGGCCCGACAAGCCGGCCTACTGCGAGACCCCGGACCCGGAGAAGGACGAGGGCTGGATCCTGGAGTTCAACGAGGGCCTGGACATCGACGCCGAGGTCCCCTTCTCCCTGAGCGGCGGCAAGATCACCAACGGCCTGCACAACTTCTGGGCCCGGGCGGACTGCGACTGCCAGATCCCCGAGGTTGAAGAGAAGAACAACGACTTCCGGGAGGACCTGCTGGTGGACCTGCCCGGCCCCGACCTGGTCATCTCCCTGTTCACCGCCACGAAGGAAGCCGACGGCCAGTCCTATCAGGTCCACTACCTGGT
>CAIXZC010000185.1 GCA_903923815.1 uncultured Myxococcales bacterium | reverse complement strand
GAAGCCAGCAGCACCCGTTCCTGTTGCGTCATCCTCTGCCTCCCCTCGCGCCTTGGTGTCCTCCTTTCTTGTTTCGATCGACCGCACCAAACGGGAAGCACTTTGGGCGCTTGCCATCCCGGCGCCGCCCAAATAAACTCCGGCCCGTGGCCCCCCGGGCCCCCCAACCACCGGAGAAGACCATGCCCCCGTCCCTGCTGGACCTTGACGCCGTACAGGACCTTTTGGGCCACCGCCCCCTGTTGCAATTGCCCCTCTTTGGCCGCGTGGACGCCGCCGTCCTCATCCCCGTTCAGGAGCAGGCGGGCCAGCACTGTCTGCTGCTGACCAAGCGCGCCTCCCATCTGGACGACCACCCCGGCGAGCTGTCCTTCCCCGGGGGCCGCCGCGACCCGGGCCACGCTGACGTTCAGGCCACGGCCCTGCGCGAGGCCCACGAGGAGATTGGCCTGCACCCCGACGATGTTCAGGTGCTGGGACGCCTGGACGACTTCGCCAGCAACTCGGGCTACCGCATCGCCGTCTTTGTGGGCCTCATCCCCCCGCAGTTCCAGGCGGTCCCCAAGGAGGACGAGGTGGCGGGCGTCCTGGCCATCCCCGTCAGCGTCCTTCGCGCCGCCTGCCTGGGCCCCTCGGTGACCCTGTGCCGCCGCGGCTTCCCCGAGACCTTCCCCGTGTTTCGCCACCAGGGCGACCTGGTCTGGGGCATCACCGCCCGCATCATCAAGGACCTCCTGACGGCCCTCACCCCCGCGGACCAACTCTCCGAGGAGGACCTGCTGGAGGCCACCTACCGGCAAGCCGCCGCGCGCCTCCTGGCCGCCAAAAAGGTGGCCCTGTGCACCCACATGAACCCCGACGGCGACGGGCTGGGCTGTGAAGCCGCCCTCTACCATGCCCTCACGGACCTGGGCGCCAAGGTGCAGATAGCCAACGCCGACCACACACCCCCGCGCTTCCAGTTCCTCTTCGAGCGCATCCCGAAGGAGGCCTTCGTCGAACCCACCGAGAACCTGGGCCGCCACTGTGACTGCTTCCTGGTGGTGGACACCGGCGAATGGAAACGCATCGCCCGCGCCGAGGGTGCCGCCAAGGCCGCCGGCCCCAGGCTGCTGGTCCTGGACCACCACCTCAGCGGCGACATGACCTGCGAGGGCAGCCTCATGCTGGCCCGCTCTTGGTACTCCTGCACGGGCGAGATGGTCTCGCGCCTGCTGTCCACCATGGGCCTGCCCATGACCGAGACCTACGCCAGCCCCCTGCTGGCCTCCATCATGTACGACACCGGCGGCTTTCGCTTCGTGGGCCAGCGCAACGAGCCCTTCGAGACCGCCTCCTACCTGGTGCGCAGCGGCGCCCGCACGGCGGACATGCAGGAGGCCATCTTCGCCTCCATCACCCGCCAGCGCCTGGACGCCACCACCCGCATCCTGGCCTCCCTCACCTACGAGGAGGGCGGGCAGTTCGTGTGGGCCTGGGTGGACAACAAGCTTGCCGAGGAGACGGGCGCCGACCGGGACGACATCGGCGAGACCATCTCCACCATGATCGCCCTGTCCGACGTCAAGATTGCCGCGCTGATCAAAGAAGAACACCGGGACCGCGTGAAGGTCTCCCTACGCTCCAAGGCCTGCTGCCCCGTAAGCTCCGTGGCCCAGGCCCTGGGCGGCGGCGGCCACGCCCACGCCTGCGGAGCTGTCATAAAAGGGAGCCGGGAGGGAATTTTGGAACAGCTTCGAATCCTGGTGCGCGAGGCCCTGGCCAACTCCAAGTAGCCTCCGAACCCCAGTCCGTCCGAACCCCGACCGCAAGGGAGGGGGTTGTCCGTCCGAACCCCGACCGCAAGGGAGGGGGCCCAGCGCCCCTAAAGAATCGTCTTGTAAAACGCCTCGTACTTCTTGGCAGACAGGGTCCAGGAGAAGTCCCGGCGCATGCCGGTGGTGACCATCTTCTTCCACCCCTCGGGCTGGCGGAACAGGTCCCGGGCGCGACCCAGGGCGCCCAGCATGGCCTCCGTGGAATAGGGCGTGAACTTGAACCCCGTGGGGTCGCTGCTCTCGCTGGGGTCCGTGACGGTGTCCCGCAGCCCCCCCACGGCGTGCACCACCGGGGGCGTCCCGTAGGACTGGCTGTACATTTGATTCAGGCCGCAGGGCTCGAAGCGCGACGGCATGAGGAACATGTCCGAGCCTGCCTCCACCAGATGGGCCAGGTTCTCGGAGAACGCAATCTTCACGCCCACCAGCCCGGGGTACATGGTGGCCAGGCCCCGCCAGGCGTTCTCGTACTCCGCCTGACCGGCCCCCAGCAGGGCCAGCTTGAAGCCCATGCTGCAGATCTGGTCAATCCCCGACAGCACCAGGTCCATGCCCTTCTGCTCCGTCAGGCGCCCCACCATTCCAATGATGGGGTCGGGCGTCTGGGGCAGGCCAAAGGCGTCATGCAGGGCGGCCCGGCAGCGGGCCTTGCCCGTCAGGTCCCGGGCGCTGAAGCGGGCGGGCAGGCGCTCGTCCGTCAGGGGGTTCCAGGTGGCCGTGTCGGCCCCGTTCAGGATTCCCCGCAGGGCCCCCGCGCGGCTGCGCAGCACCCCGTCCAGGCCGCAGCCGAACTCGGGCGTCAGGATCTCCTCGGCGTAGCCCTCGCTGACGGTGGTGATGCCCGCCGCCCGCAGGATGCCGTTCTTCAGGAAGTTCAGCCGCCCCCATTCTTCGAACTCGCCCAGGTTGTCCAGGGGCAGCCCCAGCTCGGCGGCGAACTCCATGGGGAACTGGCCGTGGAAGGCCATGTTGTGGATGGTGATGAGGGACTTGATGCCCCGCTTGGAGGCGTAGTAGGGCAGCAGCCCGCACTGCCAGTCGTTGCAGTGGATGAGGTCCACCTTCCAGGCCTCGGCCAGTTGGGCCACGGCGGCGCAGAAGTGCCCGAAGCGCAGGGCGTTGTCATGGAAGTCGCCCCGCTCGTCGCCGTACAGCCCGTGGCGCCCGAAGAACTCGGGGTTCTCCAGGAACAGGATGGAGACCCCGCCGGGGGTCTCACCCCGGTAGATGCTGAAGGCCCGCCGCCTGTTGCCGGGCTGGACCTCCAGCTCCTCAGGCAGCTTCTCCAGGCCCTCGCGCTTCACCACCGGGTACAGCGGCATGACCACCGTCACGTCCAGCCCCAGGGCGGACAGGGCGGAGGGCAGGCCGGAGGACACGTCTCCCAGGCCCCCGGTCTTGGCAAAGGGTTCTACTTCCGATGATACGAAAAACGACTTCATGGGCAGCCACCTCCCAGCGGTGCTGATGGTAGTCGAATCATTTTTGAAAGGCCAGCGGCCAGCGCAGCTATCTGAAAAGCAGATAGACCCCTTGGCTCACCAGCAGCCCCGTGACGGTGCCCGCCACGTCCCACACCAGGTCCTTGTGGCTGAAGCTGCCCCCCCGTCCGGCGTCGAACAGCTCCTTGCCCAGCCCCGCCCCCAGGCCCAGGGCCCCGCCCGCCGCCCAGCCCAGCTCAGGCCGCTGGGGCGCCAGGCCCATGCTGACCCCGAAGCCCGCCGAGGACAGCCCCAGGGTCACCAGGAAGTGGGCCCCCTTGTCGGGCCCCAGCCATTCATCCCCCGCGGCCCCCTCAGCAGGCAGCAGCAGCAACCCCAACCCCAGCACCATGGCGGCAAGACGCTTCATGGCGCCGATTATGCTACCCCGCGGATCAATTGCAAGGCGGCGCTGGCGGCCGTTGATTTTGGCCTCCGCCGATGCTAGCTTCGGCGGGCGAGAAAACCGTGGGAGACCATGATGAAGAAACCCTCCTTCCAAGATGTAATCCTGGAACTGCAGCGTTACTGGGCCGAGCAGGGCTGCGTGCTGACCCAGCCCTACGATATGGAAAAGGGCGCCGGCACCTTCAACCCCAACACCTTCCTGCGGTGTCTGGGCCCCGAGCCCTGGCGCGTGGCCTACGTGGAGCCCTCCCGCCGCCCCACGGACGGGCGCTACGGCGAGAACCCCAACCGCCTGCAGCACTACTACCAGTTTCAGGCCCTCATCAAGCCCAGCCCCAAGAACATCCAGGAGCTGTACCTGGGTAGCTTGAAGCGCCTGGGCATTGACCCCCTGGACCACGACATCCGCTTCGTGGAGGACGACTGGGAGAGCCCGACCCTGGGCGCCTGGGGCGTGGGCTGGGAGGTCTGGGTGGACGGCATGGAGGTGACCCAGTTCACCTACTTCCAGCAGGCCGGCGGCATCGAACTGGCACCGGTGTCCGTGGAGATCACCTACGGCCTGGAGCGCATCGCCATGTACCTGCAGGACGTCGAGAACGTCTACGACCTGACCTGGGTGGAGGGCGTCAAGTACGGCGAGGTGTTCCACCAGAACGAGGTCGAGTACTCGCGCTTCAACTTCGAGGAGGCGGACATCGACCTGAACCTGGAGCTCTTCGGCAAGTTCGAGGCCGAGTGCAAGCGCCTGGTGGACAAGGGCCTGGTGCTGCCCGCCTACGACTACTGCCTCAAGTGCAGCCACTGCTTCAACCTGCTGGACGCCCGGGGCGCCATCAGCGTGGCCGAGCGCCAGAAGTACATCGGCCGGGTGCGCACGCTGGCGCGCCTCTGTGCCGAGGGCTACATCGCCCAGCGTGAGGCCCTTGGCTTCCCCATGCTGAAAGGAGCGCCGAAATGACAGGCTCCGCTGAACTGCTGTTTGAAATCGGCTGCGAGGAGATCCCCGCCCGCATGGCCACCGAGAGCGCCACCATGCTGCGCCGCCTCTTCGTTGATGCCCTGGCCGCCCGGGACGTGGCCTGCCCCGACCTGCAGGTCTACGTGACCCCCCGCCGCCTGGTGCTGCACGCCCCCGGGCTGCCCCTGGCCCAGGCCGACCGCCGGGAAGAAAAGAAGGGCCCCCCCGTGGCCGCCGCCTACGACAAGGACGGCAACCCCACCAAGGCCGCCACCGGCTTCGCCGCCTCCCTGGGCCTGACCATGGAACAGCTGCGCCGCGTCCCCGGCCCCAAGGGCGACTACCTGTACGCCGACGTCCACATCCCGGGCCAGGCCCTGAAGGACTTCCTGCCCCAGCTCCTCTCCGAGCTGGTGGCCGCCCTGCGCTTCCCCCGGGCCATGCACTGGGGCAGCGAGACGGCCCTCTTCGTGCGACCCGTCCACTGGATCGTGGCGGTCTTCGCCGGACAAGTGCTGGACTTTGGCTACGCGGACGTGCGCAGCGGCGACACCACCTTCGGGCACCGCTTCCACGCCCCCGCGCCCATCAAGGTGACCAGCTTCGCCCAGTACAACGCCGCCCTGGAGGCCGCCTCCGTGTTGGTGGACCCGGCCCGCCGCCGCGCCATCATTGAAGAGGGGCTGCGGGGAGTGGAGGCCCGCACGGGCCTGAAGGTCGTGCCCGACCCCGAGCTGCTGGAGTGGGTGACCCATCTGGCCGAGTACCCCGTGGTGCTGGAGGCCAGCTTCGATCCGCGCTTCCTGGAGCTGCCCAAGGAGGTCCTGGTGACCTCCATGCGCACCCACCAGAAGTACTTCGCCCTGGAGGACGCCAGCGGCAAGCTGGCCCCCTGGCTGGTGGCCGTGGCCAACACCCGGCCGCGGGACCCCTCGGTGGTGGCCCGGGGCTACCAGCGGGTGCTCAAGGCGCGCCTTCACGACGCCATGTTCTTCCTTGAGGAGGACAAGAAGAAGAAGCTGGAGGACTTCCTGCCCCAGCTTGAGGGGCGCCTGTTCCTGCAAGGCCTGGGCACCATGCTGGCCAAGGCCCAGCGCACCACCGCCCTGGCGGGCAAGCTGGCGGACCTCATCGACCCCGACGCCAAGGTCACCACGCTGCGCGCCGCCACCCTGGCCAAGGCCGACCTGTCCACCAAGATGGTCTACGAGTTCCCCGAGGTCCAGGGCGTCATG
>CAIXZC010000184.1 GCA_903923815.1 uncultured Myxococcales bacterium | reverse complement strand
CGGCGGACCTGGACCTGCAGCAGGCTGACCTGCCCGACTACCCCCTGTTTGCGGACCTCACCCGGGTGGAGTTCCTGCCCGGCGGTCTTGCCAACGCGAACCTTCGGGCCCTGGGGCGCCAAGGCGACCTGACGCTGGCGGCGGGGGACGCAGGCCTGCTGCTGCGGCGCCAGGGCCAAGGTGCCTTTGGGCCCGTGCCAACCCCGGACCAGCGGGACTTGAACGGCGTCTGGCTGAGGGAAGACGGCAGCGCGGTCATCTGCGGCGACGCCGGCGCCCTGTGGGAGCTTGACGCCTCGGGGCTTCACGCCTTCCAGCCCGCCCCGCCCACGGAGGCCGACCTGTTGGCCATCGCGGGCAGCGGCCAGCGCTTCTACCTTGCGGGCTCCGAGGGCCTGTTGTTGTTCTTCGACGGCCAGACCTTCGTCCACCAGGAGAGCTTCCTGACCTCGGCGCTCACCAGCGTCGCCCTTCGCTCCATGGTGGAGGTCTTTGTGGGCAGCGCCCAGGGGTCCGTGTTGCGGCGGGAGGGGGACGCCTGGATCAACAACCAGATCTTCGGCAACACCTCCGCCATCACGGCGTTGGGCTTCGCCGCTGACGGCAGCCTGTACGCGGGGGGACTGGGGGGTGAGATCGCCGTGCTGTCGGGGGGCCTGTGGAAGGCCGCTGCCTCCAACGATCCCCTGGGCAGGGCCATCCGCGCTGTGGATGCCGCTGTGCCTCTGTTCATGGGGGACGGGGGCCTGTTGCTGGTGCCCTCCGGGAAAAACTGGGTGTTGGATGCCAGCGGCTTGCCACCGGGGTTCAACAAGGACCTCGGGGCTGTGCTGCCCGCCGACCAGACCCATCCTTCCGTGGCCGTTGGGGCCGGCGGGACGCTGCTTGTACGCGGAACCGACGGCCAGTGGGCACCCCTGCCCGCCCTCCCCAGCGCCGAACTGACCGCCGCCGCGCAGGATGCCCAGGGGGGCCTGTGGCTGACGGGTCGCGATTTTCTTTACCACACCTCCGACGGGGCCCTCTGGCTGTCCTCCCCCCTGGCGGCGCCGGGGCTGCCAAGGGCGCTTCTTCCCCTGCCCGGGGGGGATGTGCTGGTGGCGGGGACGGAGGGGCAGGTCTGGGAAGCGCAGACGCCCGGGGGACCACTGCTGGTCCACACTTTGGCTCAGGCTCCCCAGCTTGAATCCCTGTGCGGCCTGGATGCCCGGACCGTGGTGGTGGGTGGGGCCGGTGGGTATCTGGCGCTGCTGGACACGGAGCTTTGGACGGCCCAGCGACTGGAAAGCGGTCACGCCCGGGATCTGAGCACCTGTGTGGCCTTGGTTGCGCCTGCCTCGGTGCTGCTGCCGGGGCCGCCGGGGGTGGTGCTGGGGGTCAACCAGGCCGGCGAACTGTTTGAAGAGTCTCTACCCAAGGCTCTCCTGGTCCGTCAGTTGCTGAACGCGGGAGGGGGCCGGGCGCTGGCCCTGCTGGAGGACGGCACGGTGGTCGCCCGGGATTCCACCGGCACCTGGACCGCGGCCTTCTCAGTGCCGGCCACCACCGCATCCCTGCTGGCCCTGCCCGACGGTCGAATCCTGGGTGGTGGGCGCCTGGGGCAGCTTGGGGCCTGGAGCATCGGCGGTGAGAACCTGGGCCAAGGGAGCCTTCCCGAGCCCTCCCCCGTGTCCCTCTTGGCGGTATGGAATGGGCTGCTGTTTGCCGGTGGCAGCGGCGGGCGGCTTTACTCCGCCCCCTTGGGGGACTGAGGTGCGGCCTCCAGGGCCAGTGTCCCATCCTTCAAGCTGATTCGACCCTTCCCCTGAAAATCCAAAGAAAAGCCCTCGCCGTTCAGCCCCACGGACTTGCCGAAGGCCTGGTCCACAAGGCCTTCCAGGGCCAGCGCCTGCCCATCCACAGTCAACTGCAGCAGCTTCCCCTTGAACTCCAGGTAATAGAGGCCGTCGTCCCGCCGGGCCTGCAGGAACACGGGGCGCTTTCGCACCACCAGCGACGCTTGACGATCCTCGAAGAGCTGCAGCCCGGAGATGAACAGCCGGCAGTCCGTGGTGGCGAAGGTCATGCCCTGGTTGCTGTAAAAGGACGAGGTACTGCGGGGCAGCCACAGGCGCAGGCGGGTCCCGGTGGCCTGCTCGTAGGCCACCAGGAGGGACGACTCCCGTTCCAGATAGGCACCGATGCGCGCCTCGCACAGGGACTTGTTGGCCAGGGGGGGCGCGGGGGGCGGCGCCAGCTTGCAGCTTCGCAGCATCACCCGAAAGGGGGCATCACCCGCCTCCACCCAGCCCGCCACGCTGCCCTTGGCCAGCCGTAGAAGCGCCCGCCCGCTCTCGTAGTAGCGCCACTTCTGCAGCTTGCTTGGCTGGGGGTCCGCCAGAGCATCGCGCGCCCGCACGCTCTCCGCCCTGGCCGTGGTGAGGTCCGCCTCCAGGGCGTAGCCCACCTCGACGTAGCGGGCCGTGCCCTCCAGGCGCTCCTCCTGGTCCTCAATGGAAGCGGCGACGGCCCCCGAGGCCCCCCCCAATCTGCCAAGGCGCGACGCGGCATAGTCGGCCAGGCCCGGGCTGCACTGCTGGTCGGCGTCCAGTAGGTCCGCCAGCAATTGGCCCTCGGCGGCCAGGGCCGTGAAGTTGGCGCAGTCCTCGTAGGGGTAGCGGCAGGCGGGGCGGGGGCCGGGGACGAAGGCGGTCTTCTGGTAGACGTGGAAGAGCTCGTGGACCAGGGTGCGGTACCAGTCCACGGGGTCGTCGCCGGCCTGATGGCGCATGACGAACCAGCCCACACCGTGGAGCCGAAGATCGGAAAGGAAGAGGCTGCCCACGTCCTTGAGGGGAAGCTGGGTCCGGGGCACGAGGGCAACGGGGCCCAGGCTGGGGTAGGAGGGCAGTGGCGCAGCGCCAGGGTAGGGGCCAAGGGCCAGGGCGCGGGGCCCTGAGCAATAGACCAGCAGGGGCAGGTCCTGGGTCTGAAAGCCCGGCCAGACCTTCTCGGACGCCGACACCTGGGCGGCAAGTTCCAGCAGCGACAGGACCTCCTGTTCCTCTGGCAGAAGTTGCAGCGGGGCGGGCGGGATAGCCCCAGAGGACTGAACCGGAAGATGCCCACAGGCAGCCGTCAGCAGCAGCAGGAGCAGCATTCTAAGCGTGGTGGACAAGGGCACCTCCAGGCAGCAAGCGGCCTCAAGATAGCCCAGCGCCGCCGAATTGTCATGGGGGACGCCCCTATTCTTGACAGGCGGGGCCAGGGGCCTAGAATGCGGCCCATCCGAATTCCTGCTCCCGGGGGAGGTCCAGAAGATGCAAAGCCAGAATGTCGAACTCTTCGGTCGCCGCATTCCCATAAAGACCACGGACTCCGACGAGTACATCACCTCCCTGGTGGATTACATCCAAAAGACCATGGATGAAATCGACGCCGGCGGGAAGCTGCCTGAGATGACCCTCGCGGTGCTCACTTTGCTGAACCTGGCCGACGAATTGTT
>CAIXZC010000183.1 GCA_903923815.1 uncultured Myxococcales bacterium | reverse complement strand
TCAAGAAAATGCCGGGCCGTCCAGCGCTAGAAATACAGGTTTATTGGCGGCAACAGGTAGGTTTTTGCAATTTGTTGATTCGGATGATTACATTGACCTAAACATGACCGAGGTCATGGTTGCTGCCATTGGAACGGATAATGATATCGCGATTTGTGGAATCAAAATTGTTAAGTCTGATGTCATTATTTTGAGTTGGTCAATGGTGCCATGTGGGGCAAATGGTGCGTCACTGAGTGCCAAGGAATTCAACGATCAATTTGGTGTAGTTTTTCGAAGCAATCTTCTGAATTCTCCTTGCAACAAACTTTACTCAAGAAAACTGATTCGCGACACTGGGCTGTTGTTTCCGCTTTCAATAAGCCTTGGTGAGGACTTGAAGTTCAATGTTGACTATTTTGCATCATGTAGACGCTTTGTTTTCGTTCCAGATACGCTTTATACATATTCAAGGAGAGCGGAAGGTTCGCTGACTTCAGGACATCAAGAAAGCAAGTTTTTCGAAACGAAGCAGTCAATAGAAGTTGTAAGGCAGTATCTTCGCAGTAATGGTGGCTATGCTGGTGAAAATGTTCAGTTGGTAGAGTCAGTATTTGCGGAGTATGTCATAGAAAGTCTATTGGCTGAGTTCCGCACAACCAGATGGACAAGCCGAAAAGAACGTATTGCAGCAATAAGAACCATCATCAATGACAAGGACGTGGTGGAGAACAGCGGGCGCGTCAGCCACGCCTCCAGAAAGACAAGACAGACGTACTTTCTGATCCGCCGCCGCTGGGCGTGGGCGGTGTACTTGGTGTTCCTCCTGCACGGCTTGCTTCGGCGGCTGCGGGGTTAGCCGCGACCTATTTGCGCAGGGCCTCCTGGTAGACCGCCTGCGTGGCCTTCAGCCCCTCAAGGGGGTCCTGGCGAGCGACAAAGTCCAACATGTTGGCGGACAGGGTGGGCAGTTGCCCCGGATTCTCAAGCAGGTCCGCGATGATGGCCGTCATGGCCGCGGCGTCGCCCAGCGGAAAGAGCTGGCCATTGTACCCGGACGTGATCCAGTCGGGGACGTCCCCCGTGGGGGTGGAGACCACCGGAAGTCCATGGGCACCGGCCTCTTGAATGACGTTGGGCATGCCCTCGGAGCGCGAGCTGAGGGCGAAGATGGTGGCCTCCAGGTAGAAGGGGGAGAGGTCCGGCAGGGGGCCCAGAAACTCCCAGTTCAGGTTGGCCTCACGGATGATGGTGTCCGTGGCCTCCTTGACGCCCTTGTCCATGGCCCAACCACAATGGCGCACCTTGACGCAGCGGCGCTTCTCGGGAGGCAGGAGGGCAATGGCCTGGGCCATGAGTTCGGGGTACTTCTGAAAGCAGATGCGCCCGGAGGTGCCTATGACCAGTGGGTGCTCGGCGTCGAAGCTGGTGGGGAACCGGCGTCCGGCCGAGGCCAGGCGGCCCTTCTCCGGAAGCTTGGGGTCCCAGATGTTGGGGACGAAGCGCATCCGCTTCATGGAAATCCCCAGGTGGCTGTTCAGTTCGCGCATGCGCATCCGGGTGTTGCACGGGATCAGCGTGACCCGCGGCAGGTAGGCCCGGCGGCACCAGATCTCCGTCTTGTTGAAGGGCCCAGCCAGAGACTCGTGGCTTAGCAGCGGCGTCCCGAAGGGGGTGGCGATGGCGCCCCACAACGATGGCCCGGTCAGCCTTGCGTGGACCAGATCGAAGCGATGCTTGCGTAGGAAGGCCCCGAAGCGGAGGGGGAACCGAAGGTCAGCCCCGAGGGCCTTGGGAATATGATGGACCGTGCCTCCCGCGGCCTCAATCTGGGGGCGAAAGAAGAAGTCGTCGTGGTAGTGCAGCACATGATGCTCGAAGCCATCCGGGAGACCGCGCAACAATTCGACGATCTGGCGCTGTTCGCCGCCCTGATTCAGGTTGTCGATGAGGTGGAGGATACGCACGTGAGGTCTCCTGTGGTGTTCATCTTCGGCGCGGACTATAGCCCGGAGTCCAGGGAGCGGCAAGCCAAGAGTGCCCCGCTGCCTTGGCCTCGGCGGGGGCCAGAGTGGCTGCTCAGAGGGCGGGCTGGTAGATGATCCGCACGGCAGCCGGCCAGGTGGTCAGCTCGTTCCCGCTGTGGTCCTTGAAGTACCCGGTCTGGCCGTCGGCCAGGGGCACGGCGCGCAGCTCGTAGGTGCCGGGCTCGGTGATCAACTGGCCGATTGGGTTGGTGATGGGCGAGTAGGCACGGTTGAAGGGGTCCTGGCCAAAGGAGCTGAAGGTCAACTGGGCGGAGAAGCCCGCCTGATCCACCCGAACCACCTCCAGGAGGCCGCGGTCGTAGGCCTGGCCAGCGTCAACGGGCAGGTCGATGGCCTCGCCGAAATTGATGTCCACATTGGACGGCGGCGCGGTGACGACCAGTTCTACGGGCTCCTCGGCGAAGTCCACACGCCCGAGTTCCACCTGCTTGCCGCTGCCGCGGTCAAAGCTGTTCTCCAGGACGCGCACGAAGCGGGGCGCGGGGGGCAGGGTGTCGACGAAGTTGTCGTACATGTAGATGAAGTCGACGGAGGGTGCGCCCTCGTCGCCAAGCTTGAAGTTGGTCTTCATGATCTGGATCTTGACCAGTTTGTCCTGGTTGCTGCGCAGCACATAGACGAAGCCTGCCTCGGGCTCGAAGGTCTGGTCCTGCAGGTCCAGGCCATCGGCGTTCAGCACCTCGCTGAAGAGGCCAAAGTCCCGCACGCCATCCTTGTCGGGGTTCAGGAAGGCCCCCTTCATGACCAGACTGGAGATCCACCAGTCGCCGATGATGGCGGTGTGCTCGAAGGCCAGGTCGCTTCGGGTCGGGTCATTGGTGGCCGTGCCGCCTTCGAAGTCGAAGTACAGGTCATCCTTGCCAAGGTGCCCCCACAGTGGGCCCTGGGTGGGGGTGCCCTGGGGAATGCAGCGGCCCTCGATGCAGGAGTCGTTCTCGCCTTCGCAGGTGCCGCAGCTTCCGCCGCAGCCGTCGTCGCCACAGACGTCGCCGCCGCAGTGGGGGACACAGGGGACCAGACCGGCCACGCCAAAGGAGAAGTGCGTGACCTGGGCGCTGACCACGTTGGCCTCGGTGTCCACGGTGGTCTCCAGGGCCTCCCAGGGGCCATCCACGGATTCGGCCCACCAGAGCTTCACCTTGGCTTCGTTGCCGGGGCCGCCCAGGGCGTCTTCATCGTAGGGAAGGGTGACGGTGACGGGGGTCGTGAAGGTGGTGCCGGCGGGGCCGAACTCCACCACGGGGCCTGCCGGGGTCACGGTCTCGGCGGGGGGCGTCTCGCTGGTGACGGCCACCTCTAGTTTGATCTCCTCGCCCAGGGCGTTGGCCGGGACCTCGAGGACCACGGTCCCGGGCCCATCCACGGTGCCACCTTCCGGCCCCACCACCTGCTCCACGGGGGCGCCGTAGTCAGCCATCAGGTCCTGGCCGCCGGGGGCATCAGGCGTAAGCCCGGTGTCCTGACCCTGGACTGTGTCGGATCCATCCTTTGCGTCCCCGCCGCTGCCAGAGCACCCAAGGGCGAACAGGGCCAGGACCAGGAACAGGCCGGCGAATAGCTGCGGACGACCAGACGTACCCATTGGAAACCTCCCAGATTTACGCGGCCGCCCCAGGTGCCAGGGCCGGGCCTGCTGTTATTGGTGACGGGGGCGAGTATCTGCGAAATGCAGTAGTTGGTCAAAACTTGGTGGTGGCGGGCCCTAGAACAGCGCCCTGATCAGCGCCGGCGCCACCAGGGACTCGACGGCGGAGGCCAGCAGGATGACCCCGACCCCGACGGCACAGATTCCCAGCACCGCCAGGGCCACCCGGTTGAAGGCGGCGGAGGCCAGTTCGTGGCGCTCCAGGGCCCGGGACAGAAAGACCCCGGCCATGGCCACCAGTACGTACCCAAGGGCCTCCAGCAGCAGGTGGGGCGTGATGCACGTCACGGTCTTGAGCAGATACACGAAGGGCCCCACGTGCTGGTTGTCCGGCGCCGTCCGGGCCAGATAGGGGAACACGGCCCCCCAGATCGACGCGTTCCAGGCCAGCACCAGCAACATGCCCCCCTGCCGAAAGACCAGGGACAGCAGGAAACAGACGCCGCTGATCTTGAGATTGTTGGCGGCCAGGCCCAGAAAGTCGCCGTACTGGACCTCCGTGATGGAGTTCCCGCCGAAGCGTCCCAGTTGTCGTCCGAACATGGCCAGCAGCCGATCCTCGGGCACGAACATCGCCACCACAAGGTAGGTCGTCAGCACCCCAAGAAACAGCGTCAGCAGGGAAGTGGCAAGCTTCAGGTTGGCCCGCCGCGGGCTGCCGTGATTGGTCCAGATCTCGTGCCGGTTCTGGTCCAGCAGGCCGCCCACCGTGCCCGACTGGGCCAGCGCGATGAGGAACACCCCCACCAGCCCCGCCTCGCCGGGGAACATCAGCACCCCGCAGACCACCCCCACCACGGAGGCCGCCATGGCCTCCAGGAAGACCACGGGGTTTGGAAATCCCCTGTCCTTGTAGTAGCGGTCGAACAGCAGCATGGCGGTGAACCCGGCCCCAGAAAGCCCCTAGAGGTTGGGCGCGATGTTGGCGGTGAAGAAGGGCGTGGCCTCCACGGAGGTCATGCTGTCGGACACGGGCACCATGGTCTTCAGGTACTCGTCAATCTCGGCGCGATGGGCCTTGAGGAACTTGAGGGCGTCCCTGGGCTGCTCGACTTCGTTGGCGGCCTGCTGCAGCTTGTCCCAGCGCTGGAACTGCGCCTCGGACTGCTTGAGGGACTGACAGGCGGGGGTCTCCTGGTCGGCATTGCAGCCGAAGAACTTTTCGGGCACGGTCTTGCGCCACAGGCCACCCGGGCCCGTCACGCCGTAGGCCAATTCGTTGAAGGCGGCGACCAGCTCAAGCGGATCGTCGGGCTGCTCGGCCAACTGATCCGAGTAGGCGGCCAAGAAGCTCTTTTCGTAGGTCGACAGGGCACCCCACAGTTCTTTTTGCAGCTGAATGTCCTGCAACGAACCCTTGCCGATCATGCCCGTCGCCTTGCCGGCCTCCTGGGGCGGCCAGTACGTCAGGCCAACCACCACCAAGCCCACCACCAGCACCAGCGCACCACCCACGAGGAATTTCTTTTTCATGGTTTTTGCTCCTTGAGGTGCCGCCGATTGTCCCCGACAACGCTTCCGCGGTCAAGGACCGGGTTGCTTCGATGGCGGCAAGCCGCGCCCCCCGCGCCCCCACCAGCACGCGAGCAATGCCCCCGGGAACAAAAACCTTCGTCCGTTGTTATCCAGGCCCCGGCCAGCGACGGCCGCAGGAAAGGGAGGCTCGCCCCGCCATGCTCGCAAGGATTCGAAAGAAACACACCCTGGTCCTCAGCGCCTTCGGCATTGTGGGGACGGTCATCGGCTTGAAGCTTGGCGCTCACTGGCTTGGCTGGGAGGTGCTTGACGTCACGCCCCTGTTCTCGGGCATCGTGGCGGCCAACGTCTTTCTGATGGGCTTCCTGCTGAGCGGTGTCCTGTCCGACTTCAAGGAAAGCGAGCGCCTGCCCGGCGAGCTGGCCACCACGCTGGCGGCCTTCACCGACGAGGCCCTCTGCGTCCACCAGCGCTCCAAGAGCCCCGTGGGGCTGGAGCTGCTGGTCTTCGTGGCGGGCCTCTCGGGTTCCATTAATGCCTGGTTCTTCAAGCGCGAGCGGACCCGGGAGTTGATGGAAAAGGTGACGGACCTGAACCGCTTCTTCCTGGCCCTGGAACCCCTGACCCAGGCCAACTACATCGTGCGCCTCAAGCAGGAGCAGCAGAACCTGCGGCGCATCCTGACGCGGATCCACACCATCCGGGAGACCTCGTTCATCTCTTCGGGCTACCTCATCGCCGAGTTGACCTCGACCTTCCTGGCCCTGGGGCTGGTCTTTGCCGACATTGACCCCTTCTACGAATCCCTCTTCGTGGTGGGGGTCATAGTGTTCCTGCTGGCCTACCTGATTCTGCTGATTCGGGACCTGGACAACCCCTTCGGGTACTACGAGGCGGTCACCACCGAGGATGTCTCCCTCAAGCCCCTGGAGGACTTCAGGGCTGGGCTGGACCTGCGCCTGCGGGAGCTGGGGCTGGCCCCCCAAGGCGGCCGTACTGTTCGCCCATGAGGATGTGCTGATAGCCGCCCTGCTCGGCGGCGGGGGCGGTGATCTGAAAGCCCGCGTCCTTCTGGAACAGCATGATGAAGTCGCTGCCGCCAAACAGGAACGCGCCCAGCATGTCGCCCTTCTTCACCACGGCCCCCGGCTTGACGTTGGCCTCGAAGTTCACGGAGGACACCTGGGACATGCCCACGGGGATGGCCGCCACCAAGCCGTACTTGGCGGTCTGCAGCACCACCACGCCGCGCGTCTCGATGAACTGCCAGCCCTCCACGGTGGCGTCAAGCTGGTACTTCTTCTTCTCTGCGTTCCACAGCATGATGCCCCCCGCCGCGTCGTCCTGGGCCAGGATTGCGACCTCCTGGACGGTGCCGGCCACGGGGAAGTGGTAGCGGTGGTAGTCCTGCACGTCCAGGAAGGTGTGGGTCAGGATGCCGCCGGCGAAGGCGTCCTTGAAGGCGCTGTCCTTGCCCAGCAGCTCATGGATTGAGTACACCACCGACGACTTGATGGCCACGCCCTCCCGGGCCACCAGGTTGGACCGCTGGTCAATCTGCCACACGCCCTGGGGCACGGAGTCCGCGGGCGCCACCACCACGCAGTCGTTCTCGGGGGCGGCGATGGGGCGCTGGTCGGGGGACTTGAGATACCGCGCAAAGAAGTCATTGAAGGTCTTCCAGTTGGCGGGGTCCTCGTACCAGCCGCGGGTCAGGCCGAAGCGCTCGTCCGCCTGGGCCTTCTTCAGGTACTCCTCGTTCCAGGAGGCGGGTGTGGACAGGAATTCCCCCCAGGTCTTGGCGTACTTGATCAGCCAGCCGCGGACGGGCTCGTGGTACTGCAGGGAGTTGCGGTACAGCCCCTTGCCTTCAAGCTCGGGCAGCGCCCGGTCCAGGGCGAAGTAGAAGTAGTCCAGGCTCTGGTCAATCTGCTCGTACAGCCGGGGCTGGGGCAGGTCCTTGAGGATGTTCCAGGGCATGCACACGAAGGACCAGTCGATGAAGTCGTAGAACTCCTCCAGGGTCTGGGCCGGGTTGGTCTGACGGTCGGGGTTCTCGGCGGCCGCCAGTGCCAGGGACTTGACCAGCATGGCCTTCAGGGCCGGGTCCGCGTCCATCATGGCGATCAGCTCCAGGGTGCCCGGTTGCCGCTGTTGGGCGGCGGCCTCCTGGGTTGGCGCCGCTACCTGGGTTGCTGGGGGGGCCTGGGGGGTCGCGGACTCCTGTTTGCAGCAGCCCGCCCCGGCCAGCAGCACCAGCAGCAAACCCCAGCTCAGGACCAGCCGCGCCCAAGAAAACTCTCTGCCACGTGCGCCCAAAGCCATGATGTCCTCCAACTTGTGTCGATTACTGGCCCGAACTCTAGTGCCCCCGAGGATCACGGTCAAGCAGCGCGCCGGCCAGCGCCATCCCAACACCCGCCGACTAACCCTTGCAGAACGGACGGACAGATGGCTCAATTGCGCTCCGAAAAAAGGAGGCTTCATGCGCACACCAACGGGAAGGCTGACGCTGCTTCTTGGACTTCTTCTGCTTGCTGGGGCTTGCGGGGATGCCGCGTCCAAGGCCCTGGGCGACACCCAGACCGGGGACCAGGAGGTCCTGCTTGGGGACCTGGGCACACTGGATACCACGCCCAACGACACCGCCCGGCAGGACACCGCACAGGGGGATGACCTGGCCGCGGACACGACCGACGAGGTTGCCCCGCTGGTTGACACGGTGCCCGGGGACAGTCTGCTGATGGACAGCGACAGTCCCGACACTGGCCCCGACACTGCCCTGGACACCCTTGAAGATCTCGGTCCCGCCACCCTGGGTTCGATCTCCGTGGCGGACCTGGTCTTGGCCCTGGAGGCCAAGGACTTCCTGCTGATCAACGTCCACGTCCCCTACGACGGCGAGATCCCGGGGACGGACGCCAACATCACCTACCAGGACATCGCCGCCGTGGCCGCCTACATCGGGGACGACCTGGGGGCCAAGGTGGTGGTCTACTGCAAGAGCAACTACATGTCCAAGCTGGCCGGCAACGCCTTGGTGGACCTGGGCTACCGGGGCATCTCCTACCTGGACGGAGGCATGTCCGCCTGGACCCAGGCGGGCCAGCAGTTGGAGTACCTGCAGTAGCCCCATCCTCTTCGGCTGTCTTGTGCCCTCTTGGCGTGCTTGACGCCGGCGACGGCCCCGCGTAGCGTCTATCCCATCCAAACCAAGAGGCTGTTTCAAGAAAGGGAGGACCCCATGCCCAATACCGTTCGGCGTATTGCCATCAACACCGGCGGCGGCGACGCCCCGGGGCTCAATGCGGTCATTCGGGCCGTCACCATCGCTGCCCTGCGGCAGGGCTGGGAGGTCTTCGGCATCCCCAAGGGCTACACGGGCCTGCTGGGCGAGCCCAACCTCATCCCCCTAACCAGGGACGCTGTCCGGGGCATCACCCACGTGGGCGGCACCATCCTGGGCACGGTGAACAAGAACAGTCCCTTCGAGTACCCCGTCAAGCAGTCCGACGGCAGCACCATCGCGGTGGACCGCTCGGACGAGATCATGGCCAACTTTCGCAAGCTGGGCATTGATGCCCTGGTGGCCATCGGCGGGGACGGCTCGCTGCGCATGGCTCAGCGCTTCGTGGAGAAGGGGCTCAAGGTGGTGGGCGTGCCCAAGACCATCGACAACGACCTGTCCAGCACGATCATCACCTTCGGCTTCGACACCGCCGTGGGCGTGGCCACCGAGGCCCTGGACCGCCTCAACTCCACCGCCGAGGCCCACGAGCGCGTGATGGTGGTGGAGGTCATGGGTCGCTATGCGGGCTGGATCGCCCTCAATTCGGGCGTGGCCTCCGGCGCCGACGTGATCCTGCTGCCCGAGATCCCCTACGACATCAACAAGGTCTGCGAGAAGGTCCTGGATCGCGAGAGAAGCGGCCGCCACTTCAGCATCGTCGTCGTGGCGGAGGGGGCCGCCCCCGTGGGTGGCGGGCTTAGCACCCGTGGCGAGAAGGAGATCGGCCGGGAGGTGCGGCTGGGCGGTGTGGGCGAGCGCGTGGCCCAACAGATCCAGGAACTCACAGGCAAGGAGTCCCGGGCCGTGGTCCTCGGGCACCTCCAACGGGGTGGCCGGCCCAGCACCTTCGACCGCCTCATCGCCCTGCGTTTCGGGGCCGCCGCGGTTCGCATGCTGGCCGAGGGCAAGAGCAACATCATGGTGGCCCTGGACCCACCCACGGTGCGCTGCGTCCCCCTGACCGAGGCCATCTCCCGCACCAAGACCGTCCCCCTGGATTGCGACACCATCCTCACCGCCAGGGATCTGGGCATCTGCTTCGGCGATTGAACGTTGTCGCCGGTGCAAGGCCTTCCGACAGGATCTGCTGCATTCACGCCAAGGGCATCGGTACCCCTGCGATCAAGGCACCTCCGGCACCTCCGGCTTCGCCCGTTCCTCAGGAAGTTGGGCCGCCACACACAGAGCCAGGCCCTGGTCCAGCACCTGCCGGGTGATCTCGTTCCACAGCCGCTCGTTGTCCGCCACGGACTTCTGGGGGTTCATCTGCTGCCCGTGCTCCAGGGTGCCGTTGATCAGCCCCTCAAGCTTCACCACCGGCCGCGCAAAGCCGTTGCCTTTGCCATCCCAGGGCTGGCAGGGAAAGTAACTGAACATCTTGCCCAGGGGCTGCTGGGGCGTGGCCCCCCGGTACAGGCGGTAGGTCTGGACCGCGCCGGGCTTCTGGACGCCCAGCTCGTAGGAGATGGCCCGGGGCGAGATGGGCAGGTACTCCGGGATGACGCCTTCGGCCAGGGCCGTCTGGTAGTCCGCCGTGGTGTAGGGCTGGTAGTCGGTGACCACCAGCACGGTGTCCAACTGGAACTCCTTGGCCTCCCGGTTGGAGCCAAACAGGACCACCGAGCCGCTGGCCAGGCGCTGCAGCTCGTGGGGCTCGCCCTCGGGGGTGTTCTGCTTGCAGTTGCCGTAACGGACTGGCCCTCCATAGACGAAGGGGTCGGTGTTCATGAGGGGCGGGTTGTTCTCCCGGAAGGGCTCGCGGATGGGCTTGTACAGGTACTTGGGGCCGAAGGGGACGGGCGTCTCAAAGGTCTGCAGCACCAGTGAGGGCGGCTCCCACTCTCCCCAGAACACCACCGGTCCCTGGTGCTCCTCGCCCCCCGGCGCCGTCACCCAGGTGCCCTCCACCCGCATGAACTTGCGGGCGTGGATGCCCGTGTTCCAGCTCTTCTCGCCGGGCTGGTCCGGCACGTGCTCGCCCCCCGGGTGGTGGAACTGCACAAAGCACAAGCTGTCCGCAGGTTGGCCCGGTGCCGTCTTTCCAGCCTCCGGCGCCTTGTCCTCGGCCAGGGCCGACGGGCCCCAGGCCAGCAGCGCCACCATGACGATTGCCATTGCGATGGACCTCATGGCGCCTTCCCCTCCTTCTCGTGTTCAGGGCCTCGACCTTACGACATTGCGGCCCCGCAGGCCAACGGGATTTCGGGTTTCGCCGTACTCACTCAAGCAGCGCCTTGAGGGCCTCGGACCCGTACTCCTCCACCAGCGCCTTCATGGCCTCGTCCACCGCGGGCACGGCGTGGTCCTCGCTGCCTTCATTGCAGGCGATCAGCACCAGCAGCTTGGGCTCGGTGAACAGCAGGATGCGGGCGTAGTTCATGGTGTTGCTGCCATCGTGCGTGAACAGCAGCGTGCTGCCCAGGTCCAGGACGCCCCAGCCCATGGCGTAGGGGTCTTCGCCGGGCGCCGGAAGGTGCAGTTCGGCCAGGGTCTCGGGAGCCAGCAGGTTAGCGTTGGGGCCAATCCCCAGGTGCAGGGCCCCAAAGCGCGCCCAGGCCTCCAGCGGACAGTGCACGGTCCCCGCGGGCCCAAGGAAGGGCGGGTTGTCTGCCCCCGGGCCGTTGTCCACGGGCGCCAGCACCCCGAACAGGCGCTGGTGGGGCCAGGGCTGGTCCACAAGCCCCGGTGAGGCCGGCGCTCCGAACCCGCAGCCAACCATCCCCAGGGGCGCGAACAGCCGCGTTTGCAGCAACTGCTCCCAGGGTTGGTCCGTGGCCGCCTCCAGGACCGCCCCCACGACGATGTAGGAGAAGTTGCTGTAGTTCATCCCGCTGCCCGGCGCCGCCGCCGGGGGCAAGGCCAGCAACTGGGCCGCCAACACGGCCCTTTGCTCCCTGACCGTCAGCGCCTCAAAGTTCGGAGGGTCGGGCAGACTCTGGTAGGCCGGGTCGTCGTCCCGAAAGCCTCCCTGCATGGTCAGCAGTTGCCTCAAGGTGACGGCCGCCGAGGCCGGGTCCATGCCCTCCGCCAGGTCCGGCAGCGCCTGCCCCAGGGTCTCTTCCCAGGTCAGCAGTCCGTCTTCCACCAACAGGCCCACCAGAGTGGCCGTCATGGCCTTGGTGTCCGACCCCAGGTGCCACTTGTCCGTGGTCGTCGCCAGCGTCGGGTCGCCCCACTTGCGCACCCCCGCCACGCCCTCCCCAAGCAGCCCGTCGGAGTCCGCCACCAGCGCCGCCAGGGCCGGCACTCCATGGGCCTCCCGAATGGGTCGCAGCAGCCGCGTGACCTCGGACTCGGTGCCCCCGTTACCCCCGTCCTGGCAGCCCAGCAGCCCCGTCACCAGCAGCCCCAGCACCAATCCGCGCGCAGTGTTCATGTGCGGTTCCCCTTCGTCCCCCCGGGCCCCCCACGCGGCCTCGGGCCTGCGAAAAAATCTGCCCCAAGCCCCGGCGACGGTCAAGGCGCTTTGTTTCCACTCCTCTGCGGCGAGTCCCTGGGGCCCCCGCCTCTTCGGGTCGCTTTGCGCGAACCCCCAAGTGGGAGGCTTCTTGGCTGAACCAAGAGCACGGGCAAAAGAAGCAGCGCATGGTCGTCGCCGGATCCAAAGGGCCATCTGCCTTGCCGTCGAATACGGGGGGCGGTCAGGCCAGTCGTCTTTGGCCCGCAGGAGTCTTCACTGCCCCCCTCCTTGATCCCTGGCGCAGTCCGCCACGGCCAACCACTGATTGATGAGAGCGTTCATGGAGTCCAGGGGGAAGCCTGTCCTGATGTGCAGGATGCGCAGGTTCCCGGGGCACAGGAGGATCACCGGGGGAAAGTAGGTTGGGTCCAGGGGCCCCAGGGGCTGCTGAAGCTGGGCCAGATTGCCGCCCTGGGCCTTGCCGTCCTCGCCCAGGATCGGGTGGTCCAGCACCAGCGGATATTGGATGCCCAGGCCCGCCTTCCAGGCCTGGATGGAATGGGGCGTGGCGGGCTGCATGTTGAAGTCCTCGTAGTAGACCTCAAGGATTCGAAGGCCCTCCTTGGAGGGGTCCGTCAGCCACTGGTTGAAGAGGGCCGCGTCCTTCTTGCAGACACTGCACCAGCCCGCGGTGAACACCAACAGCAGCAGCCGCCCCTGGCCCTGCAACTGGGAGAGGCGCAGTTCCTGGTTGGCGAAGGGATCCTGGAAGGCGAAGTCCGGGATGGTGTCGCCCTCAAAGGGGCCGTAGGGAGGGGAGGGGTAGCCAAAGACGCAGGTGCCGGCCTCGCAGTTGGCGCCGCCGGGGCAGTCCAGGGCCGTCCCTTCGCAGAACACGCCATTGCAGAAGTCGTCCGTGGTGCAGGGGTCGCCGTCTTCGCAGGAGGCGCCGTTGTTGAAGGAGACGGCGCAGCCCTGCCCTTGCAGGCAGGTGTTGAGCGTGCAGGGGTTGCCGTCCTCGCAGGGGATCTGCGGGCCCGGCAGGCAAAGGCCCTCCTGGCAGACGTCGCCGAGGCTGCAGTCGTCGCCGTCATCGCAGGCAAGGCCATCGTGGAGGGTGGCAACCCAGCCCAGGGCGGGGTCGCAGGTCCAGTAGACACAGGGGTCATCCGCCGGGCGGGCCTTCCACTTGAGCTCGAAGCTGTCGGGGTCGCACCACAGCCAGACCTCCCCAAGGCAGGGCTGGTCTATGGGGGGGCAGGAGGGGACGAGGGTGTCGGGGGCCGTGTCGGTGGCGATGGTGTCGGGCAGGGCGATGGTGTCGGGCAGGGCGATGGTGTCGGGCAGGGCGATGGTGTCGGGCAGGGCGATGGTGTCGGGCAGGGCGATGGTGTCG
>CAIXZC010000182.1 GCA_903923815.1 uncultured Myxococcales bacterium | reverse complement strand
GACCTGCGAGAGTTCACGCTGCGCGCGGTCATCCTGGGCCTCATCATGACGGTGGTGCTGGGCGCCGCCAACGCCTACCTGGGCCTGAAGGCCGGCATGACCATCGCCGCCACCTACCCCGCGGCGGTCATCGGCATGGCGGTGCTGCGCCTCTTCAAGGGCTCCATCCTGGAAGAGAACATGGCCCGTACCATCGGCTCCATCGGCGAGAGCGTGGCCGCCGGCGCCATCTTCACCATCCCCGCCTTCTTCATCGCGGGCCTCTGGCGCCCCTTCGCCAACACCGAGCACTTCCTGCTGTCCGCCGCCGTCATGTTCCTGGGCGGCGTGCTGGGCATCATGTTCGTCACCATCCTGCGCCGCGTGATGGTCGAGGACGAGAGCCTGCCCTTCCCCGAAAGCGTCGCCGCCGCCGAGATCCACAAGGCCGGCCGCTCCGGTGGCGAGGGCGCCAAGACCCTCTTCTCCTTCATGGGCGTGGGGGCCCTGGTGCAGATCTGTGGGGCCTTCAGCGTCTTCGCCACGGCCAAGACCTGGGTCATCAGCCTGGGCGCCACCAGCATCGACTTCATGACCTCCAAGCTCAAGCCCATCACCTCCATCGGCGTGTCCGGCTCCACCATGATCAGCAGCCCCCAGGTGGCCCCCGCGTACCTGGGCGTGGGCTTCATCATCGGGCCTCGCCTCGCGGCCCTGAACTTCGCCGGCGGCGTCCTGGCCTGGGGTCTCTTCGTGCCCCTGCTCACCTATGTCCTGGGCGACCAGATCGGCAGCCTCGTGGGCGTGAAGATCCCCGAGGGTGAGGCGGTCCCCGTGTCCTGGTCCAACATGTCCGTGGCCGTGTGGAAGTCCATCGTCCGCCCCATCGCCGTGGGCGGCATGTTGGTGGGCGCCGGCTTCACCCTGTTCAAGATGCGCAAGTCCCTGGGCGCCGGCCTCTCCCGCGCCGTGGGGGACCTGAAGAAGGCCGCGGGCAGCAGCGCCGAGGCCGTGGAGCCCAAGAACAAGGACCTCCCCTTCAAGACCGTCTTCATCGTGTTGGGCGTCACCATCATCCTCATGGTGGGCCTCTACAAGCTCTTCTGCGGCAGCCTCCAGGGCGCCATCGCCGCCGCCCTGGTCATGGCCGTCACGGGCTTCTTCTTCGCCGCCGTCTCGGGCTTCCTGGTGGGCACCATCGGCAGCTCCAACAACCCCATCTCGGGGCTCACCCTGTCCACCCTCATTATCGCCGCCCTGCTCATGCTGCTGGTGGGGGTCGGGGGGAGCGCGGGGGTGGCCGCCGTCCTTGGCGTCGCCGCCGTGGTCTGCGTGTCCAGCGCCGTGGCCGGCGAGATGCTGCAGGACCTGAAGGTGGGCCACATCCTGGGGGGCACCCCCTGGAAGATGGAACTGGGTGACATCATCGGCGTGTTCTTCGCCGCCGCCGTGCTGTTCTTCCCCCTGGTGGCCCTGCATCAGGGCGACATCAACCTGGGCGGTGAGGGCTTCGGTGGCCGCAACCTGCCGGCCCCCCAGGCGGGCCTCATGGCCATGCTGGCCAAGGGCATCATCGACCAGACCATGGCCTGGCCCCTGGTCATCGTGGGCATGCTCATGGGCATCGCCATGATCATGGTGAACGTCCCCAGCCCCATGCTGGTGGCCGTGGGCATGTACCTGCCCATGGAGACCACCGCCGCCATCTTCGTGGGCGGCCTCATCCGCTGGGTGGCTGACCGCCGCGCGGCGCGCAAGGGCTTTGGTCCCGACAAGCTGGCCGTGCTGGAGAACACGGGGGTGCTGGTGGCCGCGGGCCTCATCGCCGGCGAGGCCCTGACGGGGCTGTTCATCAACGCCCTGGCCTTCTTCAACATCACCCCCCCGGCCATCTTCGCCGAGCCCTCCTTCACGGTGGGCGTGGTGGTGCTGGTGGCCATCGCCTTCATGATGGTCCAGGTCCCCCTGCGGGCGGCCCAGAAGCTGAAGTAGGCCCCATGCCCCACCCCACCCCCGAAGAGCGTCACCAGCACCTGTTGGCCCTCACCCCCCGGCGCCTCTGCGAGGCCCTGGATGAGGG
>CAIXZC010000181.1 GCA_903923815.1 uncultured Myxococcales bacterium | reverse complement strand
CGTTGCCCTCCAGGAACAGCTCGGCGATTCGGTTGTCGAAGTCCGCCAGGGCCTCAATGGTGGCCTCCCGGGTGGCCTTGGCCTCCTCCAACAGGTTCCCCGGAATGGGCACCTCGGTGGCCACCGACGGATCCACGCCGTCGAAGGTGTAGGCCTTCATGGTCAGCAGGTCCACGTAGCCCACGTGGGCGTTCTCGTGGCCGATGGGGATCTGGATGGGCAGGTGGACGATCTCCGGGAAGGAGTGCCGCAGGCTGTCCACGCAGCGTTGGAAGGACGCGCCGAAGCGGTCCAGCTTGTTGATGAACACCAGCCGCGGCACGTGGAAGCGGTTGGCCTGGTCCCACACGGTCTCCGTCTGGGGTTCCACACCCTCCACGCCGTCCAGCACCGTGATGACCCCGTCCAGCACGCGCAGGCTGCGCTCGACCTCAATGGTGAAGTCCACGTGTCCGGGGGTGTCGATGAGATGGATCTCGTGGCCGTTCCAGTCGAAGCTGGTGACCGCCGACGTGATGGTGATGCCGCGCTCCTGCTCCTGGGGCATCCAGTCCATCACCGCCTGCCCCTCGTGCACTTCGCCCATCCGATGGACCTTGCCAGTGATGAACAGCAGGCGCTCGGAGAGAGTGGTCTTTCCAGCGTCAATATGAGCCATGATCCCGATATTTCGCAGGTTGGCTCCGGCCTCGTTCTTCTTGGCCACGAAGGGCCCCCTTTCCCAAAAAAGCGGGGCCTAGATAAGCACAAGCAACGCGAAGCGTCAACTGTCAGAAAACCGCCGCCGAAGCGGTCTGTGGAAGGAAAAGTCGGGTCTGAAGGCGTCCTTGATCCAACGCAGCGCCGGGGGGTCGGTCCGGTGGTCCAGGGCTACCACGTCGAAGCGCAGGTTCGCGTTGCCCAGGCCGCCTTGGGCCAGGAACACCGTGGCCGCATGGATGACGTGCCGCTGCTTGGCCGGCGTCACCGAGGCCTCGGGCCCCGACAGGTAGCTGCCGCGGGTGGAGCGCACCTCCACGAACACCACGGTGTTGCCGTCCAGGCAGACCAGATCCAGCTCGCCGCCGCGAACTGAATAGTTGAAGGCCACAATCTGAAGCCCCTGGGCCGTGAGGAACTCGGCGGCCAGGGATTCAGACAGATTCCCCAGGGCCTTGCGGGGGTCCAGGGGAGGGGGGGGAGTCAGGGGGCGCGTGGTTTTCTTTTTCATGCCCCTGGTTTCGAACGAAGTCCGAAACGGGGAAGCACTATTTTTCGGAGTCCCTGCAGGGGGCGTAGGTCATGCGGTGGTGGGGGCAGGGGCCGTAGGCGCGCAGGGCCGCCAGGTGGGAGGGCGTGCCGTAGGCCTTGTTCTCATCCCAGTGGTACTGGGGAAACTCCTGGTGAAGCTGCTGCATGGCCCGGTCCCGGGTGACCTTGGCGACGATGGACGCGCAGGCCACCGCCAGGGACAGGAAGTCCCCCTGGACGACGGCCTTCTGGGGGCAGCGGGTCCAGCCCCGCAGGGGCATGTTCCCATCCACCAGCAGCAGCACCTGCGACGGCTGCAGATCCGGGTGGCGGGTCCGCAACTGGTCCAGCACTGAACCGGCGGCCTGCGCCATGCCCAGCAGGGACGACTCCAGAATGTTGATGCGGTCTATGGTGTCCACGCTGATGCAGGCCAGGGCGCGGGGCAGGTCCAGGGTCTCAATCTGTTGCAGGGCCCTCTCCCGGGCGGCGGCGCGAAGCTGCTTGGAGTCCGTGACCCCGGGGACGGAGGCCCCAGGACCAAGGGCAACGGCGCCCGCATGCAGCGGTCCGGCAAGGCACCCGCGACCGGCCTCGTCGGCGCCGATGACAAAGCGCAACTGTGCGTCCTTGAAAGCGCGAAGCTCAAGCAGACCCGTGTAGGCTTCTTCCGGTGGGAAGAGGTCCTTGACCATGGGTTGGGGGAGGGGTGGGGACTAGATGCGGCTGAGGCTCTTGATGCGGGCAGACTTGCCGCGCAGCTTGCGCAGGAAGAACAGCTTGGCCCGACGGACCCGACCACGATCCAGCACTTCGACCTTGTCGATGCGCGGAGAGTGCATGGGGAACACGCGCTCCACGCCCACGCCGTAGGAGATCTTGCGCACCGTGAAGGTGCTGGAGAGGCCCGCGTTGTGCTTCCGGATGACGATACCCTCGAAGGCCTGGGGACGAGCCCGCTCCTTCATTTCGCCGCTGCCGGAGTCTTCCACGATCTTCACCATCACGCGGACGGTGTCGCCGGGCCTGAAGGCCGGCATGTCACTACGCAGCTGACCTTCTTGAACATGCTTGATGAAATCCATTTTCCAGCTCCTTTTTACGCCTGAACTTCCTGGCCCTACCTGCCCAACAGCCGGTCCACCATGATGGCCGCTGCCGATCTCACCGAGAGGTGGTTGAACTCCCCCCGGCCCCTTATGGGCTCCAGAATGGTATCAAGCGATTCAATGAACGATTGTTCCAGACCCCAGCCGGTGCCCAGCACCAGCAGGATGGGGTCGCTATCCGAGTTCTCAATCCGGCGGCGCAGGTCGGCAAAACTCAGCCTTGAGTCACCTTCCCTTGCGCTGGTACCCACGGTGTAGGGCCGCTTGCCCTCCAGCCGTTCAATCTCCCCGACCACCGAGGCCAGGTCGGGCACCACTTTGACCGTGTGGAAGGCCTCCCTACGCACAGGGTTGTAATCCCTGCCCGGGCCCGCCAGCCAGTGCTGGAGTATCCTTTGCACCATCTCCCGCTGGTCGTCCACCGGCGTCACCAGGAAGTACCCTGCGAGGCCGAAGGTCTTGGACATGCGGGCGATGTCATGGATGTCCAGATTGGTCACCGCCGTGCTTACTACGCGTCCGTTCTTGTCATAGACCGGATAATGCAGCAGCGAAATATAGACGCTCATCGAGAATTATCAAGCAATTTCTGCTCCTCCCGCGACAGTGGCCACCGTTCCACCAGGTCGGGCCGCCGCTCCAGGGTAAGCAGCAGGGACTGCCTGCTCCTCCATTGTTTGACCTTGCCGTGGTGCCCGGACAGCAGCACCTCCGGCGCCTCCATGCCGCGGAACACCCGGGGCCGCGTGTACTGGGGATATTCCAGGCGACCGGCCGCGTGGCTCTCCTCGCTGAGGGACTCCTGGTTGCCCATGGTGCCGGGCATCAGTCGGGACACGGTCTCGATCAATGCCAGGGCTGCCGTCTCCCCCCCCGCCAGGACAAAGTCCCCCAGGCTCAGCTCTTCATCTATGAAACCGCCGTCCAGGATGCGCTGGTCAATGCCCTCGTAACGCCCACACAGCAGCAGCACCGTGTCCAGCTTTGCCAGGTTCTGGGCGTAGTCCTGGGTCAGGACCTTGCCTCGGGGGCTCATGTAGACGCTGCGACTGACGGGGATTCGGTTCTTGACGCTCTCAATGGCACGCACCAGAGGCTCGGCCATCATCACCATGCCGGCGCCGCCGCCGAAGGGCACGTCGTCCACGGTCTGATGAACGTCCTCGGTGAAGTCCCGGGGGTTGACGTACTCCACCTCAAGCAGGCCTTTACCCAAGGCCTTGCCAAGCAGAGCATCCTCTAATGGCGAGCGGAAAAACTCGGGGAAGAGGGTGACAATGACAAACTTCACAATGACCTGAAGGCTATTCCATGATCTCAACCATGGCGCGCATGCTGGCCTTGGTGGCTGCCGCGCTGACCACGGTACGGATGGCTTTGGCGGTGCGTCCGCTCTTTCCGATGACCTTGCCCAGGTCGTCCTGATGGACCCGCAGTTAGAGGATGGTGGTCCTCTCGCCCTGCAGCTCGTTCACGCGCACCTCGTCAGGATGATCCACAAGTTCCCTGGCCATGAAAGCGACAAGTTCCTTAAGGTCCATCTTGCCCTCCAGCAGATCAGTGATGTGCTAGCCCTGCTTTTCCAGATGGCGACGCAGCAAGCTGCGGACGGTGTCGGTCGGGAGCGCCCCGTTGTCCATCCAGTACTTCACGCGATCCTGCTTGAGGACAACACCCGCGGGGGAAGTCCGGGGATCATAGGTCCCCAGGATCTCGAGAAAGCGTCCATCTCTTTTGCATTGAATGTCGGCCGCCACGATTCTGTAGAAGGGACTCTTCTTCTTGCCGTGTCTGGCCAGCCGGATCTTTACCGCCATATCCATTCCTCCAAGTAGCCCCACAAGGGCGTAGGTCTAGGCCCAGTTCAAGGGCGCGCATTTTTCTACCCCTAGAGGGTTTTTCTGTCAAGGGAAAAGCCCGGTGGAATGAAGATGGGGGGGAGAAGAGAAGAAATGGAGGGGCGCCGACAAGTTCAAACCGCAAGGCAATGGGGTCGACTTCGGATGGCAAGTCCAAAGGTGGCACCCCCCCAATCCGAGGGCACCCTAGCACGCCCTTTGAGGGGCGCAAAAAATTCATGCATCCGAAAGAGAGGCCAGCAACTCGGCGGCGGCCTCGAAGGCGGGATCGTCGTCCAGGATGGCCAGCAACAGGGCCCTGGCGGCGGGCAGTTCTCCCCGGTCAGCCAGGCCCAGGGCCTCGTCGTAGGCGGTTCGCAACTGAGCCTGAATGCTGCCCGGGGCTGCCGCTGCGGTGGTCGCGGTGGGGGCCTCGGGGGACTCCGAGCGGGCCAGGGCCAGGGCTGCAAGCTGGGCAATCAGCCCCTGGATCTCGCCATCCATGGGCAGCAGCCGGCCAGCGCGGACGGCGTCCTCTCGAGCCCGCTCCACCTGCCCAGCCACCAGCCGCGCCCGGGCCAGGGCCAGCAGAAGGCGGCCCGTGCGAGCGGCCTGGGTGGGGGCGGCCAACTCCCGTTGCAGCAGGGGAATGAGGGCGGCGTCCTCACGACAGGAGCGGGCGGCCTGGAGGGCCGGTTCCAGCCAAGGCGATCCGGGGCCCTGGGCCTCCCAGGCCTTCAGCAGGTAGGGCAGGGCCTCCCGCTGCCGCCCAGCCTCGGCCAGACGGGTGCCGATCGTACCTGACACCTGACCTGCGGCATCGCAGTCCGGGCAGGCGTCAAGCCACAACAACAACTGGGGCAGCAGGTGCCAGGGATCGGGGCGGGTCTGGAAGGTCTCCAGCAGGGCCAGGGCCGAGGCCCGGTCGGGCTGTAGTCCGCCGGCCAGATCCAGGGCCCGGTCGTCCAAGCCGGCAGCCAGTTCCAGCCGCAGCAGCAGGTGCAGCGATGACGCAGGCCAGTGTTCGCGGTGGCCAGGGACCAGGGTCAGCAGCTCCTCCGCCTCCCTTTGCCGAAGCCCGGGAATCAGGCTGGACAACAGCTCCTCCAAGGCCGGCAGGCCCTGGCCCAGGTGGGGCAGCAACAGCCTCAGCACCGTGGGCTCCGGGCCCAGTCTGGTCAGGTGGGGCAGGAGGGCCCGGGCCAACTGCTGGGCGACCCTTTCCTCCAGGGCCTCCAGGCGGCGGGCCGCTCCAAGCAGGGACCCAAGGAGGCGGGCGCAGACGGCCTCCGGGGGCAGGGCCTCCAGCGCCTGGGCACACAACTCCAGCACCAGGGGCGCCGACGGCGACAGGGCGGAGAACAGCTCCAGCAGGGCGTCGAAGGCCCGCTCCTGCAGCATCCTGTCCGCCAGTCTGCGCAGCAGCTCGGGGGAGGCCGAGCCGGGGTCCACGAAGGGCAGCGAGTCCTGAATCTCTTTAATGGTAATAGCCTCGGTGCTCTCCAGACGTGCAGCCAGCAGGGCGGGGTTTCTAGGCAGCAGTTCCAGAGCGGCCTGGCCCAGGGCGGCCCCCGCAGCCCGGTCCAACCGGGACAGCGTGGTCAGGGCACCGGCCAGCAGGAAGGCAGCCGCAGAGCGGCGGCGTTGGGCCAGGAGCAGGCGGGCAAGCTGCAGGGTTTGTTCTCCATACCCCCCCAGCTCCCCCCGATACAGATGCAGGCTGGCCAGGACCGACCGGGCCGTAGCCTCGGTGCCTGAGTCCTCAAGGCAGTCCTTGGCAAGGCGCTCCAGGTCGTGGTGAAGGCCCGGGCGACCAAGTTGCAGCTCCATTAAAAGGCTGCGACTGCGCTGGTCCTCCAGGGTCCCCGCGTCCCTACGGCTGTACAAAAGACGCAGCAACTCGGGAAGATCGCCCGCGGCCAGGGCCTCACTGAGATCGGCGGGGGTCTGGCGGTCGGGCTGGGCCTCGGGGAAGACCAACGCACCTTGGGGCTGGTCACCGGCGGGGTTGGAGGGGGTCCCGAAGAGGAGGCTGAGGCGGTTGCCCTGGGCCCCGAGGGCCAGGGGACGCAGGCTACAGCGTGGCACCCGGCGCCCCTCGGCCAGGAAGGCCTCGTCCAGCAGCGGGCCGGGGAGGCGCAGGGTCAGGTGGTCACGGCGTTGCTCCAGCCAGGTACTGAAGGGTGGGCGGTTGAACAGCTCCAGCAGGGCCTGATCGCGCGGGCCCTCAAGGAACCCCAGCCCCAGATGATCAACCGGGAACAGGGCGATTCGGCCCTCGGCGTCGGGCGCCAGGCGCCACCGGCTGACCAGGGTCACGGGCAGGGGCTTGCCGGGCAGCGTGAGCATCAGCTCAAGCTGGTCCTCGTCGAGTTCCAGTTGAACGGGCAGGTCCAGGTACCTGGACAGGGCGACCTTGAGATCCCGGGCGCTGACCGTAAGTTCCAGGGCCACCAGCTCGCTGTGATGGTTCCGAAGGCCCCGGCTGCCCGCCTGGATGCTGCCATCCCGCAGGGGCGGCAGACGCAGCTCGACCCTGACCAACTGCACGGGTCCGACGCGATGGGGCGCGCTTAGAGAAAGACGCCCCTCGTTTCTGGACAGCTCGACCGAGAACTGCATCGGCATGGATGACTGACCCCCCAAAAGCGCCGCGAGAATAGCACAGCCGCGGCGACGATAAAGCCAAAAACAGGGCAATGGTTGGGTTGGTCGGTGTCGGCGCGCCCTGGTGGGTGATTTGTCAGACCGTCGGGCCACAGGGTTGTTGAAATGGCGGCGCACTTGGATATACTGCGGCCCGGAATTTTGGTCTCTTTTCGGAGGTTTCCATGAACAGGTTCCTGGCCCTGCTTGCTTCTGGTCTTTCGCTGGCACTGACCCTGGCCGTGGTGGGATGCGGTTCGGGTTCCAGCACACTGGTGGACGCCGGCTTCCTTGGCGACCTGGCGGGAGACGTCCAGGACGACGATGGCAAGGCCGACGGCGTGGACCAGACGGGCGTCGATATCAAGAACAACGAAGGGACCGATCCGGAGATCATCCCGGACGTCAAGGAAGACGTGCCCGCTGCCTGCACCGGCCCCGAGGAATGCCAGTTTCTGCTGGAGGGCGGCGTCCAGTGCATGGTGGCTACCTGCACCGTGGACGGCGTCTGCTCGCTGGTGGAGGCGGGCGACGGCGTGGGCTGTGACGACCAGAGCCTCTGCACCACCGCCGACGCCTGCGACGGTGGCCTGTGTGTGGGCAAGCCCGTGGTCTGCGTCCCCGAGGGGCCCTGCTACCAGGCCTCCTGCAACGGCACCACGGGTGAATGCGAGAGCGTGGCCCTGGCCGACGATTCGGACTGCGACGACGCCAGCGTGTGCACCCTGAACGACCGTTGTCTGGACGGCCAGTGCACCGGCGATGCCCTGCCCTGCGAGGACGGCATCTTCTGCATCCAGGACCTGTGCGACCCCGTGAAGGGATGCCAGTTCCCCAACGCCGACAACGGGACCTCCTGCGAGGATGGCGACCTGTGCACCGTCAGTGACGTGTGCATGGGGGGGCGCTGCGTGACCGGCTTCGAGACCCTGTGCGACGACAAGAACGTCTGCACCCGCGACTGGTGCGATGTGGCCCAGGGCTGTCTTACGGAGAACCTCTCCGGTGGCATCTGCGATGACGGTGATGCCTGCACCGGCGATGACACCTGCGCTGACGGCGTCTGCGCCGGGGCCACCCCGATGTGCGCGTGCCAGGAGACCGCCGACTGTGCCACCCACGAGGATGGCAACCTGTGCAACGGCACCTACGTCTGCGTGGACAAAACCTGCGTCCTGGACCAGACCACCATCAAGGTCTGCGACGCCAGCGCCGACGGCCCCTGCGAGGCCACCCACTGCAACCCCGAGAACGGCCAGTGCGAGACCCTGCTGCTGGATGACGCCCGGGCCTGCGAGGACGGCGACATCTGCACCCAGGGCGACGCCTGCAAGGTTGGCATCTGCACTCCCTCCAGCGTCCTGGCCTGCGGCGACGGCAAACCCTGCACCTCCGACTCCTGCGTGCCGGAACTGGGCTGCGTCAACGAGAACGTGGATGGTGGCCCCTGTGATGACGGCAACCTGTGCACCAGCGGCGACAGCTGCTTCGCCGGCGGCTGCCTGGGAGGCCTCAACGAGTGCCAGTGCGAGGGCAACGAAGACTGCGCCGCCTTCGAGGACGGGGACCTCTGCAACGGTGTCCTCTACTGCTCGGGCAACGCCTGTCTGGTGAAGCAGGACACCGTGGTCAGCTGCCAGCCCTCGGGGAACCCCTGCACCACCGTCGCCTGCGAAGGGGCCACTGGTCAGTGCCTGGAGAGCCAGATGGAGGATGGTCTGGTCTGCGACGACGGTGATGAATGCACCGATGACGACCGCTGCATCGATGGGGCCTGCCTGGGCGCCGAGCTTGGCTGCGACGATGGCAACTCCTGCACCGCGGACGTCTGCGTGAAGGGCCTGGGCTGCCAGCACAACGCGCTGAACAGCGGCGTCTGCGATGACGGTGACGCCTGCACCAGCGGCGAGAAATGCTCCAACGGACTCTGCGCCGGCGGCACCAACGTGTGCGAGTGCCAGGCCAAGGAAGACTGCGCTGCCCGGGAGGACGGGGACCTTTGCAACGGCACCTACATCTGCAGCGCCAACCGCTGCGAGATCGACCCCAACACCGTGGTGATGTGCAACAACTCCCTGGACACTGACTGCCGCAAGAACACCTGCACTCCGGCCACCGGCAAGTGCTCCCTGACGGACCTCTCCGGGGGCAGCCTTTGCAGCGACGATGACCCCTGCACCCAGGGGGACGCCTGCTTCAACGGCGTCTGCGAGGGGCAGGCCAAGGATTGCGACGACGACAACACCTGCACCGACGATTCCTGCAATGCCCAGACCGGTACCTGCCAGCACGACGCCGTGCTGGGGGCCTGTGACGATCTCAACGACTGCACCACCAAGGATTTCTGCATCAACGGGCAGTGTGTTGGTGAGTCCGTGAACTGCGACGATCAGGAGACCTGCACCCTGGACTACTGCACCAGTGGCAAGGGCTGCCAGCACAAGCCCGTGGCCAAGGTCTGCGATGACGGCAGCCTCTGCACCCTGGAGGACTACTGCCAGGACGGCCTGTGCAAGGGCCAGGCGGAGTTGGAGTGCAAGGACAGCAACCTGTGCACCACGGACTCCTGCGAGCCCCGTACTGGCTGCACCTTCAAGTTCAACAACGTCCCCTGCGATGACTTCAACGCCTGCACCTCCAACGATCTGTGCGCCGAGGGGGCCTGCGTGGGCGGTCCGGATCTGGTCTGTGATGACCTCAACGCCTGCACCACGGATAGCTGCAACGCCCAGTCGGGCTGCCTCTTCACGGCCACCGATCTGGCCCCCTGCAACACCGGCAACCTGTGCAAGGAGAAGGGCGTCTGCGCCAAGGACCTGTGCGTGGAGACGGACGTCAATTGCGACGATAACAACCCCTGCACCCAGGACGGCTGTGACCCGGCCTTCGGCTGCATGCACACCAAGCTGACCGGCACCGCCTGCACGGACGGCCTGCAGTGCACCGATGGTGACACCTGCGTGGACGGCGCCTGCAAGGCCGGCGCGCCGCTGACCTGCGACGACAGCAAGGTCTGCACCAAGGATTCCTGCGCTGAGGGTGTGGGGTGCGTCAATGACACGGTGGTTCTTGAGGGCCTGACCTGCGAGGACGGCGACGCCTGCACCGAGGGCATGGCCTGCAAGACCGGGGTCTGCTCGGGCGGGTCCAAGGTGGTCTGCGACGACGCCAATGCCTGCACCGCGGACGCCTGCAACCCCGCGGTGGGCTGTGTGTTCGACAAGCTCACCGGGTCCAATTGCAACGACGCCAACGCCTGCACCATCGGGGATCAGTGCTTCCAGGGCCTCTGCGTGGGCGCCCCCAAGGCCTGCAAGGATGGCGACCCCTGCACTGAGGACCGCTGCGAGTCCGCCACCGGCAACTGCATCAACCCTGCCGTCTCCGACGAGTCCCTGACCGCCTGCAATGATTCCAACGCCTGCACCCAGAAGGACCTGTGCGTGAAGGGTCTGTGCGTCGGGCAGAACCCCGTGAACTGCGACGACTCCAACGTGTGCACTGCGGATTCCTGCAATACCAGCACCGGGGCCTGCGTCCGCGCAGATGCGGCCGGCCCCTGCGACGACAAGAACCCCTGCACCACTGACGATCAGTGCGCGGCCAGCAAGTGCCTGGGTGGGCCCGCGCTGGTGTGCTCGGACGGCAATGGTTGCACGGATGACCTGTGCGTGCCCGACAAGGGTGGTTGCATCTTCAAGGCCAACACCCTGGGCTGCGAGGATGGCAACTCCTGCACCGTGGGCGACAAGTGCTCCAAGACCTTCTGCGTCCCCGGGCCCAGCCAGTGCGAGTGCCAGCAGACCGTGGACTGCGCCTCCAAGGACGACGGCAATCCCTGCAACGGCACCCTGGTCTGCACCAACAATGAGTGCGTGGTGGACCCCTCCACCATCATCACCTGTGGCACGGGCTCCGATACCACCTGCAAGTACAACGCGTGCGACCCCGCTGACGGCATCTGCAAGATGCTGAACCGCAACGAGGGCCAGGCCTGCACGGACGGCACCGAGTGCACCTCCAACGACGCCTGCACCCTAGGTAGCTGCGTGGGCACCAAAGTGGTTTGTGCGGATGACGGCAATCTTTGCACGGACACTGCCTGCGACGCCATCCTGGGCTGCGTCACCACCAACAACCACGTGGCCTGCAACGACAACGACCTGTGCACCAGCGGCGACGTGTGCGGCGGCGGCGTTTGTGGCGGTACCCCCAAGGCCTGCGATGACCTGAATGCCTGCACCGTGGACTACTGCGTGGTGGTGGGCGGCGTGGCCAAGTGCGTCTATGAGTACAACAACGACGCCTGTAACGACGGCAACGAGTGCACCATCAACGACGTCTGCGGCGCTGGAATCTGCAAGGGCACGGCGCGCAGTTGCGACGACGGGAACATCTGCACGGACGACTCCTGCATCCCCGCCACGGGCTGTCTGAACACCCCCAACTCCTCCGTCTGCACCGACGGCAACCCCTGCACCACCGATGACGTCTGTGCCCTGGGCGTGTGCGCCGGCACCCAGAAGGTGTGCAACGACAACAACATCTGCACGGACGACACCTGCGTTGGCGGCTCCTGCATGTTCCTGGGGAACACCGCCGCCTGCAGCGACAAGAACGCCTGCACCGAGAAGGACACCTGCGCGGATGGCCTCTGTGTGCCCGGCACCAAGGTGGTCTGCAACGACAACAACCCCTGCACCAACGACTCCTGCGACTCCACCGCGGGCTGCCTGTACATCCCGGCCACGGGTCAGACCTGTGACGACGGCGACGTCTGCACCGGCAAGGACGTCTGCAGCTCCCTTGGCCAGTGTGGTGGCGCCGCCATCGCTGGCTGCTGCAAGACCGACGCGACGTGCTTCAGCGCCTTCCTGTGCACCATCGGCACCTGCAACATGGCCACCAACCGCTGCGCCTACGCCCCCAAGAACTGCGACGACAACAACGAGTGCACCCTGGACACCTGCAAGGACGGAACCTGTGGTCACTCGGTGCTCAGCGAGACCCGGGTGCTTTACTACGAGGCCTTTGAGGGTGCCACCCACGGCTGGACCTTCACACGCGGCGTCAACACCAACGTGGCCGCCAACGTCAACTGGCATGTCACCACCAATCGCTACTACTCGCCGACCCACGGCTTGGTCGCCAATGACCCAGCCTGGAACAACTACTACGTCACCGCGGGCTACGTGTCCGACGCCTATGCCTACTCGCCGCCCATCAACATCCCCGCGGGCTACACGGGCACCCTCAGCTACCAGGTCCAGATGGATATTGAGACCTGGGCCGGGTACGACTACCTGTACCTGTACATCCAGGACGGGGCCTCCCTGGTGCCTGTCCACTCCTGGACGGACGACAACGTCACCTGGGTCAAGCGGACCGCCGACCTCTCTGCCTATGCCGGCAAGACCATTCAGGTGGTCTTCCGCTTCACGTCGGACGACTACATGTACTCGCACGGCACCACTGTGGATGACATCACCGTCGAGATCGCCAAGAAGACCGGCTGCTGCCAGTACGACAACAACTGCGCGGATGCCAACTTCTGTGAGCTGGACTACTGCGATCAGAACTTCCGCTGCTTTGGCGTCAAGGCCAACGGAAGCTGGCTGACCGAGCGCTTCGACGCCGGCGGTATCCCCGCGGGTTGGTTCACGGGCCCCTCCTCGTCGGCCTGGACTGCCGTCAACGCCACTGACCGTTCGTTCAGCACCCGCAACTCCATGTACCTGGGCGGCTCCTCCGCCATCAAGGCCATTCCCAGCAGCAATGGCTATGTGACCCTGCAGACCGCCCAGTTGGATCTGACCAGGTCCAAGGTGCCCGTGCTGACCTTCAAGGCCTTCAAGGGCTTCAACCTGTCCAACTGCAACGCCCACCGCCTGGAGGTGTCGCTGCGTTGGAGCAACGGCACCACCGCACTGGTCTACTCCAACTGCGAGTCCAGCAGCGGCGAGTTCGTAGACGTCAAGCTGGCCATCCCCTCGGCGGCGGGCCAGCGCGTCAGCCTGATCTTCGCCCTGCGCTCCGACAGCAACGCCAACAGCAAGGGCGAGGGCGTCTACCTGGATGACGTCGTGGTCTACGAGGACAGCGCCACCGGTCAGACCTGCTGCCAGAACAGCTCCACCTGCACCGCCGGCCAGTTCTGCGGCGGCCAAAGCGGCGGCGGCTACTGCGTGGCGTTCTAAGGGGTCAGGACCTTACACATTACACTGCCCACCTGAACCAGCGGTGGGTACGCTTGCTCATCGCCGGTCCGCTTGCACAACCGACCCACGCTACCGCTGGAGCGGGCGCGCCTGATGGACGATGGACATCATGGACGCCGGGCAAAATGGACATTATGGACATCATGGACGGGATGGGGCGCGCCAAGACAATGGACGGGCAGCAGCGCGCCGCTTTGCGGCGCTGGCTGCCATGGACG
>CAIXZC010000180.1 GCA_903923815.1 uncultured Myxococcales bacterium | reverse complement strand
TGCCCCCTTCCGTCCCCAAGGACCTGAACGTCCTCTACATCACGGTGGACGCCCTGGCCGCCTCCCATCTTGGGTGCTACGGCTACAAGCGGGACACCAGCCCCTACATGGACGCCTTTGCCCGGGACGCCATCCTCTTCGAGAAGAGCTTCGCCCACGCCCCCAGCACCCGCTACTCCTTCCCCTCCATGATGACCTCCCGCTACCCCGCCTCCGTGGCCTGGGGTGACGGCTCCTGGCCCCCCCCGGTCCTCCCCGAGAACTACACCTTCGCGGAGGCCCTCAAGGACCTGGGCTACTACACCGCGGCCCTCCTCAACTACCGCTTCTTCAAAGAGGAATGGGGCCTCAACCAGGGCTTTGATCTCTACGACAACAGCCGCTCCGTGCTGCACCAGGGCAAGTCCGACCCCGCCACCCACGGCAGCTCCTCCCAGCAGATGGCCGACGCCACCATCGACTTCCTGCAGACCAACGGCGACCGCCGCTTCTTCCTGTGGGTGCACTTCTACGACCCCCACTGGTACTACGAGACCCACCCCGGCTTCAGCGTCTTTGGCGACGACCGCATGGGCCTCTACGACGGCGAGATCCGCTTCACCGACCACCACATCGGCCGCGTGCTGGAGGCCCTCAAGGCCCAGGGGCTGCTAGACAAGACCATCGTCATCCTCACGGGGGACCACGGCGAGGGCTTCGGCGAGCACGACATCGAGCTCCACGGCTACCACCTTTACAGCCCCCAGACCCACGTCCCCCTGATCCTGCGCGTCCCCGGCCTGCCCCCCCGCCGCGTCACCGACGAGGTGGCCACCCACGTGGACGTCATCCCCACCGTCCTGAACCTGCTGCGCGCCCCCGTCTCGCCCGCCTTCCAGGGCGGCTCCCTGGTGGACGTCCTTACGGGCGACTCCACCTACCGCCGCCGCCGCTTCCAGGAGGTCTGGTACGCCGACCGCGGCCCCTTCACCCGCATGGTCTCGGTGGTGGACGCCAACTGGAAGCTCATCTTCAACGAGCAGCCCTCCGGCACCTTCGAGCTGTACAACCTCCAGCAGGACCCGGGCGAGACCTCCGACCTGTGGGGCCAGGCCGACCCCGCCCTGGAACAGGAACTGCGCGACCTGGTGGTGCGCCACATGGAGGAGGACCACCTGCCCCTGGACTTCCACACCCGCATCGCCCCCAACATCTCGGACCAGCCCTTCGCGGACAACCCCGGCAACCTGAACGTCGTGCTGGGCAAGGACGCCCCCCTGGTGGAACTCCAGGGCGCCCGCCTCGAGCGCCTCCCCGCCCCCGAACACGGCCTGCGCGTCACCGTCTGGTGGCACGCGCTGGCGACCCCCGGCCCCCGCTGGAAGCTGTTCGCCCACGTGAAGCCCGACCGGGGAAAGTTCATAAACGCGGACCACGAACCCGTGGGCGGCTTCTACCCCGTCTCCTCCTGGCAGGCCGGGCAGTACATCAAGGATGTGCAGGAGCTGCGCCTCTCGCTCCTGGAGGCCGCCAGAGGCTTCACCGTGGTGACGGGGCTCTACGCCGGCGACCAGCGCCTCCCCGTCCTGTCCCCGGGCAAGGGCAAGGCCGCCCCCGGTGGTGGCGTGACCCTGGGCACCCTGCCCTCCGCCGCCTCCAAGCGCCCCGCGGCCCCCACCAGACAACCCAAGTAAGAGGTCTCATGGAGCTCTTCCACGTCACCGACAGCATCTTCCTGGTCCCCGCCGACAACCAGGGCGGCTTCCCCTTCTCCCACGCGGTCTACGTCAAGGGGAAGCGCTGCCTGCTGCTGGACTGCGGCTGCGGCCCCCAGGTCATGCAGGCCTTCTTCAAGCAGTACAAGGTGGA
>CAIXZC010000179.1 GCA_903923815.1 uncultured Myxococcales bacterium | reverse complement strand
TGCCCACGCCGGGGGGCCCGTACAGCAGCCAGCCCTTGTCCCCGGGTTTGAACTCCCGGGCGTAGTTGAACAGCATCTTGGCGGCCTGCCCCTGGGTGGGCGAGCCAATCTGGAAGCCCTCGAAGGTGCAGCTTCGGTGCTTGGCCGGCAGCCCCGCGGTGTTGAAGGCGGCGGCCCGGTTGCGCAGGCCCTGGCACTGGCAACGGGAGGCCAGTGGGCCCTGGTCCGTGGCCCTCACCACGTAGCCCGAGTCCTCGCAGTCCGGGCAGGGGCTCTTGCAGGAGCACAGGCCCGCCACCGCACCCGCCGGACCCTCCTTGAGGAGCAGGCCGGTGCCTCCGCAGAGGGAGCAAGGCTGGCTGGCTTGGGACATTACGCCTCCATTAACTGGGCCCTAGGGGTTGGGGACCTGCAGACGCCGCCGCAGGTCCTCGTCGGAGGGCCTGGGCTGGGCTGGCAGGGCACCCGTCTCCACAAGGCGGCGATGATAGAAGTCCAGCATCTCGCAGTCAAGGGCCCCAAGGGCCCCGTCCAGGGGGGCTTCCGAGGCGGTCCCCTGCCCCAGTTCCTGAAGGCGGGTCAGCCACTGGGCCTTGACGGCCTGCTCCAGGGGGCGCTCTTCGCACAGGGCCAGGAACTCCAGGCGGGCCAGCTCGGTGGGCAGGTCCCGGCGGCTGGGGGCGGTGGTCGGTCCCCCCCCGGCCCCCCCCGCCACCGGGCGAAAGCTTGTGATGTGGCTCTTGATGAACTTGCGGTAGGCCGCCAGCCGGCGCGGCGGTCGGGTCCCTGGGCCGGCGTTGTGCAGGAAGGCGCGGACCCCCTCGCTGAGGCCCGCCAGCAGCACCTCCAGGGGGAGCCCCTTGCGAAAGGCGTCCTCCACCTGGGCCAGGTCATCGTGGGACAGGGCAAAGCCCCCCATGCGCATGATGGCGAAGAAGCGCTCGGCCTCCAGGATGTAGCTGCGGCGGTCCAAGGGTCAGATGTCCAGGTTGGAGGCCCGCAGGGCGTTCTCCATGATGAAGTCGCGGCGGGGCTCGACCTCGTCGCCCATGAGCAGGGAGAACATCTGGTCCGCCAGCACGGCGTCTTCGATGCGCACCTGCAACATGGAGCGGGTCTCGGGGTTCATGGTGGTCTCCCAGAGCTGCTCGGGGTTCATTTCGCCCAAGCCTTTGTAGCGCTGGATGCCCACGCCCTTGCGGCCCCTGGCGATGATGGCCTCCAGGCAGGACTCCAGGGTGCCCTGTTCGCCCTCAATGTCCTTGTCCCCCGTGAGGGTGTAGGGGGCGCCGCCCAGGGCCTTGAGGTCCGTGGCCAGGGCGTGGAGGCGGCGGAACAGGGGCGAGCCGAAGAGGTCCTGGTCCAGGGTGGTCACCCGGGCGATGCCGTTGAGGGTGCTGTGGACCGTGACCCGCAGGCAGGCGTGCTCCGTGTCGTCGGAGATGGTGAAGTTGATGGGGAAGGCCTCGGGGCTGTGGCGGCGCAGGTAGAGCTCCATGTTGGAGATGGCCTCCTTCACGGTGGCCTCTTCCTTCAGGGCGTCCTTGGCCAGGTCGCAGGAGGACAGGAAGGCGTCCAGGATGCGCACGTCCGCGGTGAACTCGAACTTGGAGATTTGCTTGCGGTACTGGATGACGCGCTCGAGGATGCTGCGCAGGGCCTCGCCGGTGAAGGGCTCGGCCTTCTTGGCGGTGGACAGGCTGAGGCCGTCGGTGCCGCCCTCCAGCAGGAACTCCTGCATGGCCTTCTCGTCCTTCAGGTACTTCTCGCGCTTCTCCTTCTTGACCTTGTAGAGGGGCGGCTGGGCGATGAACAGGTGGCCCCGCTCCAGGATCTCGGGCATCTGGCGGTAGAAGAAGGTCAGCAGCAGGGTGCGGATGTGATGCCCGTCCACGTCCGCATCGGTCATGATGACGATGTTGTGGTAGCGCAGCTTGGTGATGTCGAAGGACTCGGGGCCGATGCCCGTGCCCAGGGCGGTGACCATGACGACGATCTCTTCGGTCTTGAGGATGCGGTCGAAGCGGGCCTTCTCCACGTTCAGGATCTTGCCGCGGAGGGGCAGGATGGCCTGGTAGCGCCGATCCCGGCCCTGCTTGGCGGAGCCACCGGCGGAGTCACCCTCGACGAGGTACAGTTCGGCGCGGACGGGGTCCCGCTCCTGGCAGTCAGCCAGCTTGCCGGGCAGGGAGGCGCTGTCCAGGGCGCCCTTGCGGCGGACCATGTCCCGGGCCTTGCGGGCGGCTTCCCGGGCGCGGGAGGCCTCCACGCACTTGCCGACGATCTCGCGGGCCACGCCGGGGTTCTCGTCGAAGAAGGTGGCCAGGGCATCGCCCACGCCGCTCTCCACCAGGGTCTTCATTTCGCTGGAGACCAGCTTGTCCTTGGTCTGGGAGGAGAACTTGGGGTCGGGCATCTTCACGGACAGCACGGCCACCAGACCCTCGCGCACGTCCTCGCCGGTGAGGGCCACGTCGCCCTTGCCCAAGAGCTTCTGGGCGGTGGCGTAGTTGTTGACGGTGCGGGTGAGGGCGCCCTTGAGGCCAATCACGTGGGTGCCGCCGTCCCGGTTCTTGATGTTGTTGGTGAAGGCGAAGATGGTCTCCTGGAAGGAGGTGGTCCACTGGAGGGCCAGGTCCACCGTCATGGCCTCCTTGGCGGCCTTCACCATGATGGGCTCGGGGTGGATGTTCTGGCGGCCCCGGGTGATGTGGTCCACGTAGGACTTGATGCCGCCTTCGTAGCAGAAGGTCTCCTTCTTCCCGCTGCGGTCGTCCTGGATGACGATGGTCAAGCCGCTGTTCAGGAAGGCCAGCTCCCGGAGGCGCTGGCTGATGATGTCGTAGGAGAACTCGATGACGCCCTTGAAGATCTCCAGGTCCGGCAGGAAGGTCACCTTGGTGCCGCGCTTCGTGGTGCTACCCACGACCTTGAGCTCGTACACGGGGGCGCCGCGCAGGTACTCCTGATGGTGCACCTCGCCGTTCTGGTAGATCTCCAGGTGCAGGGTCTCGGAGAGGCCATTGACCACCGACACGCCCACGCCGTGGAGGCCGCCGGAGACCTTGTACGAGGAGGCGTCGAACTTGCCACCGGCGTGGAGCTCGGTCATGACCAGCTCGGCGGCGCTGCGGCCCGTCTCGTGGTGGATGCCCACGGGGATACCGCGGCCGTTGTCCTCCACGGAGCAGAAGCCGTCCGCCCGCAGGATGACCTCGATGCGGTCGCACCAGCCACCCAGGGCCTCGTCCACGGAGTTGTCCACGACCTCGAACACCAGATGGTGCAGGCCCGAGCCGTCATCGGTGTCGCCGATGTACATGCCGGGGCGCTTGCGGACGGCCTCCAGGCCCTTGAGCACCTTGATGCTGTCTTCGTTGTAATCAGAGGCCGGCCCCTGGCCCTCAAAGCCTTCGTTTTTCTCTTTGATTTCCGACATCTGCAAACCTTTCCAAGACTATTCAAACGGTCCCCCGCGGCAACGGCCGGCGGAGGGCAGGAAAATGCACCGCGCTTATAACAGAAAAGGGCGATCCGGTAAAGGCTTGGTGTTAGCCGCATGCTGGACTCCGCCGTTGGAAGCACCTGGGGGCTGGGGTGTGTGAGGGGTTGGGGTGTTGGGGGTGTTGGGGGTGTTGGGGGTCGGCCGGCCGGACAGTGCCTACGGCCTTCAGGCTGTCCCTTCTTGGTCGTAGTTGCCCCCTACCTGGCCCTGGCCACCTGGGGATGCCGAAGGCGCAGGTACGCCGCAAAGCCCAACAACACCACGGCACAGGTCCCCACGGTGAGGGGCTCGCCGACGTGATCGGCC
>CAIXZC010000178.1 GCA_903923815.1 uncultured Myxococcales bacterium | reverse complement strand
GTGCGGGTGTTGCCGCCGGTGTACCTGGGCAGCGAGCTGGCGTCGTCTTTGGGCGTGTCGGCGGGCTCCAAGGTGGACCTCATCGCGCCGGATGCGGAGCTGGGCCCCGCGGGGAAGCTGCCCAAGGCGCGGACCTTCGCGGTGGCGGGGGTGTTCTCCACGGGGCTCTATGAGTTGGACATGAAGCTGGCCTGCACCAGCCTTTGGGAGGCCCAGCGCTTCCTGAACCTGGGGCCCACCATCAACCGCATGGAGATCCGGCTGCAGCACCTGGAGGCCGCGCCGGCGCTGGCCGCAGAGCTGCGGGGGCGGGTGCCGGGGGCGGACGTGAAGGACTACCGGGAGCTGAACCGCAACCTGTTCTCGGCCCTGGAGCTGGAGTGGGTGGTGATGTTCTTCGTGCTGGGCTTCGTGATCCTGATCGCGTCCTTCAGCACGGTGTCGGGGCTGCTGATGGTGATTCGTCAGCGGGCCTCGTCGGTGGCCATCCTGCGGACCATGGGCTTTCGGCGGCGGGACCTGCTGGGGACCTTCCTGTGGCTGGGGGCGCTGCTGGGGTTCATGGGGGCGGCCAGCGGCATCATCCTGGGGGTGGCAAGCTGCATCGTGGTCGAAAATCTGGGCATAGCCCTGCCCCGGGAGTATTACATCAGGGAGCTTCCCGTGAGCATGTCGGCGTGGTCCGTGCTGCTCATCGGTGGCAGCGCCTGGGGGCTGTCGGTGCTGGCGTCGGTCTACCCGGCCATCCGGGCGTCAAGGCTTTCTGTGGTGCAGGGGTTGGGCGATGGCAAATGAGCCGGTTTTCTCCCTGCGGGGAATCGTGAAGAACTACTCCCATCTGGGCAGCCAGATAGAGGTGCTCAAGGGGCTGGACCTGGACATCTTCGCCGGGGACCAGATCGCCGTGGTGGGCAAGTCGGGGGTGGGCAAGTCCACGCTGCTGCATGTGGCGGGGGCCCTGGACCTGCCCAGCGCCGGGAAGGTCATCTTCCGGGGCGAGGACATCTTCGGGCTGTCCGAGGCGCGGCTGGCCTGGTGGCGTAACCGCAGCACGGGGTTTGTGTTCCAGTTCCACCATCTGCTGCCCGAGTTCTCGGCCCTGGAGAACGTCATGATGCCGGTGCTGATTTCGGGCGAGACCTGGGCCGAGGCAGAGCGTCGGGCGCGGGAGCTGCTGGGGCGGGTGGGGCTGGCGGGGCGGCTGGCCCACAGGCCCGCGGAGCTGTCCGGCGGCGAGCAACAGCGCGTGGCCCTGGCGCGGGCGCTGGTGATGAATCCGCCGCTGCTGTTTGCGGACGAGCCCACGGGGAACCTGGACGAGCGGACCTCGGAAGAGATCCACGACCTGCTGCTGCGGGTGAACGAGGAGTTCGGGGTGGCCCTGGTGCTGGTGACCCACAACTTCACCCTGGCGCGGCGCATGAAGCGGCGCCTGATCCTGACCGGTGGCGCCCTGAAGGACTGGACGGTACGGCGCCGTGATCATGGAGGTGCCCATGCGTATTCACATAATCGGAATCTGTGGCACGGGGATGGCGGCGCTGGCGGGCCTGCTGAAGGTCGCGGGCCATGACGTGCGGGGCTCCGACGCGGCGCCCTATCCGCCCATGAGCGACCTGCTGGCCCGGGAGGGCATTGGGTGCCTCAAGGGTTACGTTCCCGAGAACCTGTCCTGGGGGCCGGAGGTTGTGGTGGTGGGGAACATCGCCCGGCGGGACAACCCTGAGGCGGTGGAGGCCCAGCGGCTTGGGCTGACGCTGCACTCCCTGCCCTCGGCGCTGCACGATTTCTTCCTGGTGGGGCGCACCCCCCTGGTGGTCACGGGGACCCACGGCAAGACCACCACCAGCAGCCTGCTGGCCTGGCTGCTTAGCGCCTGCGGGGCGGAGCCCTCGTTCTTTGTGGGGGGCATCCCGCGCAACTTCGGCACCAACCACAGGCTGGGGGCGGGACCCCACTTCGTGGTGGAGGGGGACGAGTACGACAGCGCCTTTTTTGATAAGGGCCCCAAGTTCCTGCACTACGCCCCCAAGGTGGCGCTGCTGACCTCCGTGGAGTTCGACCACGCGGACATCTACCGTGACCTGGACCACGTGAAGGAGGCCTTTCGCAAGTTCGTGGCCCTCATCCCCCGGGACGGGACGCTGCTGGTTTGCCCCGCCTTCCCCCACGCTGCGGAGGTGGCCCAGGAGGCGACCTGTCGGGTCCTAACCTACGGGATTCGGGGGGACGAGCACCTGTTTGCCAAGGACCTCAAATGGACCGAGGGGTCGTGCAACTTCACGCTGGTGGACCGGGGGGCGGGGCTGCTGCCCGAGCCCATGTACGCGCGGCTGCCGCTGACGGGGCTGCACAATGTCCAGAATGCGGTGGGGGCCGTGGGGGCCGCGGTGTTGCAGGGGCTGTCACCCTTCCGGGTGCTGGACGCGCTGACGTCCTTTGCGGGGGTGCTCAAGCGCCAGCAGGTGCTGGGGGAGGCGGCGGGGGTCAGGGTGCTGGATGACTTCGCCCACCACCCCACGGCGGCGGCGGTGACCCTGGAGGGGCTGCGGCTGGGCTACGCGCCCAAGCGTTTGGTGGCGGCCTTCCATTTTGAAAGCAACTCGTCTCGGCGCCGGGTCTTCGAGGACGACTACGTGGCGGCCCTGGCCCAGGCGGACCGGGTGTATCTGTCCCGCCCCCTGCGCAAGGCCGACTCCCTGCGGCCCGAGGAGTACCTGGACGCGGATCGGGTGGCGGCGGGGTTGGCGGCCCGGGGTGTGGCGGCCTCCGTGTACGACACCGTGGACCTCATGGCCCAGGCCCTGGTGGCCGAACTGGTGGCTGGGGATCTGTTCGTGGGCATGTCGGGCAGAGACTTCGAGGGCCTGCACGGCAAAGTGCTGGAGGGGCTGCGGGGGCGGGGCTGAACCTATAGCTCGGCCAGCCCGTTGCGGATGGCAAATCTGGTCAGATCAGCCACGGTCCGAAGTTGCAGCTGGTCCATCAGGTCCCGGCGGTGGGCGTCGGCGGTCTTGGTGGCGATGCCCAGATGATGGGCAACCTCCTTGGTGTTCATGCCCGCCGCAACCAGGCGCAGGACCTCCAGCTTGCGGCGGGGCAGGCGGAAGGGTCGGGGGGACTGGCTGGGGCCGGGGTTTCCGCTGATGACCTGCTCCACCAGGATGCTGGCCACCTCCGGGCTGGCGTAGCGGAAGCCCTCGTGGACCTTGCGGATGGAGCGGGACAGCTCCTCCATGTGGCTGCCCTTGGAGACCAGCCCAAAGACCCCCGCCTTGAAGGCTGCCCGGATGAACTCCAGGTGCCCCTGAGAGTACAGGATGACCATTCGGACAGGGGAGCCCGCCGCCGCCAGGGTCTCGGCCATGGCCAGCAGGAGAGGGTGGTTGAGATCCCCGTCCAAGAGGGCCACGTCCGGGTGGGTCTGCTCGATGAGGGCCACCGTCTTGGGTCCCAGGGCGCACTCCCCCACCACAGTCATGTCCGGTTCGTTTGCCACCAGGGCCCGAAGGCCGGCCCGAAGGATTGCCTGATCTGCAGCAAGAAGCACTCGGATCATTTCTGACCTCCTCGGAAGACAGCGGCCATCATGCGACAGCGCGTGGCTGGGGGACATACGGAGAAACAGGGAGTCTGCCGAGTATTTTCCCCATCCCGGGCTGTAGCGCCGGGGCATTGGCCAATTGCGGCGGGAAGCCGGGGGGACCATCCTCCTGGTCATGGAAGACAAGCGCCCCCCAGTCCCGCAGGCGTCCGAGGCCCCGTTGCACCTGCGCCCTACTTGGGCCCCAGCCTGCTGGCTGGACCACGCCGGGGCCAGCATCAGGGGGCCTGTTCGCCCCGACAATCAGGACTTCTGGCTGGCCGAACCCGAGCTGGGGCTGTGGCTGCTGGCGGATGGGATTGCGTCGAGGGGGAAGGGGGCCGTGGCCAGCAGTCTGGCCCTCCACACCATAGCAGCGGAGGTCAGAAGGGGCCTGGATGATGGATTGGCAGCCACCCCGGCCGGCGACTCAGAGGATGGCGTGAAGCTGCTGGTGTCTGCCTTCGCAGCGGCCCACCTGCGGCTCCTGGACGCCTCCAGGGACGAGGCGCCCAGGGCGGCCATGGGGACCACTGTGGTGGGGCTGAGTCTGCGGGAAAGCGAGGCCATCCTGGTCCACCTTGGGGACAGTCGCTGCTACTCCTATTCCAGGGGCAGCGCGGTGCAGGTCACCACCGATCACAACGTTGCCACGGCGCTCAAGAGCCCCAACCTCAGCGAGTTGGCCCGACAGACCATGCAGGGCCTCAACCCCAGGGCCATCACCAGGGCCTTGGGCTGCGGCAATCTTGCGCCCCCCAGACCCTCCGTCGTGCGCCTCAACTCCCGGTGTTCGGAGTTGCTGGTGTTGACCAGCGATGGGGTCCACGACCCCCTTGGTCCCCAGGGCATCGCCCTGGTATTGGACTCCACCGGTGGCACGCTGCTGGCGAGGGCCCAGGCCCTGGTGGAAGCGGCGGTGGCGGCGGGGGGCAAGGACAACGCCACGGTGGTACTGGTCAGGCCCCCCGCCAGTGGCCGACAACGCGCTCCCCTGGGAACGACCGCCCGGCTGTGAGCCATGGCCCCGGAGCCGGGGCCGCAAACCCGGGCCCAGGCCGCAGCAGGCCCGCGCCCTTTCCTTGGTTTGTGGCGGGCGACCGCCGGTGGCCCCGGGGCCCCATTGGTAGAGGTTTGCCCGCAACTCAGGGTATTTGCCCGCCCCCTTCGGTAATCGTCTGGATTTCGGGATTTCCCCACACCAACTAAACATCCAATGTAGAACGTCAGACCTCGAAGCCACGTCACGAGGCGGGTCTGGACGGTTTGGCCCCCGCCCTCGGTATCGCCGAGTCGGGGGGGGCGGAAAGTCCCCGGAGGAGGAAGAACGGTGAGGACCCCACAGCCCCAGTCCAAGGTCAAGCGGCCCGGTCTGACCGTGGCGGTGCTGTTGGCCACCCTGATGGCTGCCCTGGGGGGTGTTTGGTGGACCTTCAGCCCAGCCCTTGGACACGGGGCGGAGGACCTGGCCCTGCCCGTGGGTGCGCTGCTGATTCTGGTGGCTGGGTTGGCCACGGCCCTGCTGTCAAGCCACATTCCGGTGGACGCCACCCCGCGGCCCGTCCGCCGGCGCCTGGCGCTGCCGCTGGCGGTAATGGTGGTGACCATGACGGGCGGGGCCGGTGGCCTGCTTTGGCTGCAGCATCGGCAGCACTTGGCGGTGGCCGCCGAGGGGCAAGTGGGGGACGTCACCAGGGACCTGCTGATGCTGCTGGACCAGCAGGCCTACGGACTGGCCATGGCGGCGCTGCCGGTGACGCTGGATGAGCAGGTCCGCAAGTCCCTCTGGGCCCGGGACGCCGGGTCCCTGCAGGCTGTGTGGGGCCCCATGTTTGAGACCATGCGCCGGGAGCACCGCCTGACCCACCTGTATTTCCTGGATCGGGATAGGGTTTGTCTGCTGCGCCTGCACAAGCCGGCCAAGCGTGGGGATGTGATCAAGCGCTTCACCGCCATCCAGGCCCAGCAGACTGGTCGGGCCTCCACGGGCTTGGAGATTGGCCCCCTTGGGACGCTGACCCTGCGGGTGGTAATGCCGGTCATCCAGGACAACCGCCTGCTGGGCTTCGTGGAGTTTGGCAAGGAGATCGAGGACGTCCTGGAGATCATGCACGGGCAGAATGGCACCGAGCTGGCCGTGACCATCCGCAAGGACCGCCTGAACCGGCGGGACTGGGAGGAGGGTATGAAGCTGTTGGGGCGCGAGGCCAACTGGGACCGACTGCCCGACAGCGTCCTGGTCTACCGGTCCGAGCGCCACCTGCCGGACTCCATTGCCCTGCTGCCATCCCTGGCCGATGCCGGGGCCACCCTGGCGGGTGGGACTACCAGCGAGGCGGAGTTCGGTGGAAAGTCCTGGCGGGTCACGGCGGCCCCCCTGCCGGACGTCTCGGGGGCCAAGGTCGCCACCCTGTTCATCTTCCGGGAGATCTCCAGAGAGCGGGCCACCTTCATCCAGTTGCTGACCATCGGAGGCATGGCCTCCATGGTGCTGGCGTCGCTGCTGCTGGGCCTCATCTACGTGCTGCTGCGGCGTACTGATCTGGGCATTGCGGCCCAGCAGAAGGCCCTGCGCCGGAACGAGCAGAACCTGGCGGCCACCCTGCGCTCCATCGCCGATGGCGTGGTGGTCTGCGACGAGGGGGGGCGGGTCATGAACTTCAACGCCACGGCCGAGCGCCTCACCGGCTGGGCGGCCGAGACGGCCCACGGGGCGCCGGCCCACGAGGTGCTCCGGTTGGTGGAGCCTGACTCGCGGTTGGTGGTGGCCTCGCCGGTGGAGCGGGCCCTGGAGGACGACCGCGTGGTGGACGTGGGCGAGCACACCGTCCTCGCCTCGCGGGAGGGGGAAGAGCGGCGGATAGCGGCTAGCTGCGCCCCCGTGCATGACGATGCCGGGGCGGTCCTGGGGGCCGTGGTGGTGTTCCGCGATACCACCGAAGAGTATCTGCGTAGTCGGGCCCTGAGCGAAAGCGAGGAGCGTTACAGGACCGTGGCCGACTTCACCTTCGACTTCGAGTACATGGTCGACACCGATCAACGAATCAGCTACGTGTCCCCTTCCTGCGCCCGCGTCACGGGCCACCCCGTTGAGGCGTTCCTGGCTGACCCGGCGCTGCTGGAGAGGATCGTCCACCCGGGGGACCTGGAGGCCTATCGCCAGCACGTGGCCACCTTCCACGGATCGCAGGACATCTGCAGCGACTTTGAGTTTCGGATCCTCCACAAGGACAACGAGGTCCGCTACCTGCAGCACGCCTGCCAGCCGGTGGTGGATGACCATGGGGTCAACGTGGGCCGGCGCGTGTCCAACCGCGACGCCACGGCCGCCAAGGTGGCCGAACGGGAGCTGCGCAGCCGGGTGGCCCTGGAGGAGCTGCTGGTCACCATGTCCTCCGCCTTCATCCACGTGGATGCGGAAGGGCTGGACGGGCTGTTGAGCGAGATGTTGCAGCGGGTGGGCCAGTTTGTAGGGGTGGACCGATCCTATCTCTTCAGAATGAATCAGGTGGCCCAGACCATGAGCAACACCCACGAATGGTGTGCCGCCGGGATCAGTGCCGAGAAAGACGGGCTGCAGGACATCCCGTGTAACGCGCTGCCCCGCTGGGTGGAGGCCCTCAGCCGGAACGAGTCCATTGCCATCCCGGCCCTCGACGCCCTCCCGTCGGACTGGACGGCCGAGCGGGCCATCCTGGAGCCCCAGGGCATCAAGTCCCTGCTGGTGCTGCCCGTGGCGGTGGGCCCTGAGCTATTGGGCTTCATCGGCTTCGACTCAGTGCGGGAGCATCGGGAATGGGGGGCTGTGGACCGCAACCTGCTGCACCTGCTGGCCAACAATGTGGGCCTCACCATCAAGCGGGTGGAGCAGAGTCGGGCATTGGTGCTGGCCACCGAGGCGGCCCACCGGCTGGCGGCTGAGAAGGATAGGGCCAGCCGGGTGAAGAGCGAGTTCCTGGCCAACATGAGCCACGAGATTCGGACCCCCATGAACGCCATCCTGGGCTTTGCCCAGGTGCTGGAAAGGGATCCCGCCCTGACCCCCTGGCAGGCCGGGCACCTGAAGACCATCATCCGCAGCGGCGGTCACCTGCTGAGCCTGATAAACGATGTGTTGGACATGTCCAAGATAGAGGCCGGTCGCATCACCTTGGATCCCGTGGTCTTCAGCCTCCCGGACCTGCTGGACGATCTGGCGGCGGTGTTCCGGTCGCGCTGCGAGGCCAAGAACCTGCAATTGGTCATGGACCGCGATGAGAGCGTCCCTGCCTTCATTCGGGGCGACGAGGGGAAGCTGCGGCAGGTCTTCGTCAACCTGCTGGGAAATGCCGCCAAGTTCACCGAGCAGGGGGGTATTGCCCTGCGGGTGGGGGCGAAACCCCAGATGGGCGACGGAGCAGGTGGCCTGTGGTTGCAGGTCGAGGTGGAGGACTCGGGGCCTGGGATCAACCAGGAGGATCTGGCCCGCCTCTTCGTGCCCTTCCAGCAGGCGGCGGTGGGTGTGAAGGCCGGGGGCACGGGACTGGGCCTGGCCATCAGCCGTCAATTCGTGGAGGCCATGGGAGGGCGGCTTGACGTCAGCAGTCAGGTGGGAAAGGGCAGCATCTTCCGCTTCAACGTGCTGGTGGAGGAGGCGGCCTGCGAGCCAGACAAGAAGACTCAAGAGACCCGGCGGGTGGTCGGATTGGCGCCGGGCAGCGCGGGCGTGAAGGTCCTGGTGGTGGATGACCAGCCGGACAACCGCACGGTGCTGCGGGAGCTGCTCACCCCCCTGGGCTTCGACGTCAGGGAGGCGGCCAATGGCGCCGAGGCCCTGATGGAGTTCGCGCGTTGGTCCCCCCGCGCTGTGTTGATGGACATGCGGATGCCGGTAATGGATGGCTACGAGGCCACCCGGCAGCTTCGGGCCACGGAAGCAGGGCGGACCGTGCTGGTGGTGGCCGTCACCGCCAGCGCCTTCGAGTACCAGGAGGCTAGGGTCATGGCCTCCGGGGTAGATGCCTACGTGCGCAAACCCTTCCGGCCCGAAGAGCTGTTCGCGGCCCTGGGTGGGCACCTGGGTCTGGAGTTCGAGTACGGCCCCGCCGAGCCCCCGGGCAGAACCGCCGCTGGTGGCCCCAACGTGGCTGTGGAGGCCCCGCTGGGAGCCCTGCCACGAACCCTCATCCGCGCCCTGAGGGGGGCCGTAGAGGACGGAGATGGGCTGCGTCTGGAGGAGCTGATCAGTCAGGCCCGGACGCTGGATTCGGGGGTCGCTGACAGGCTGGCCTTTGCGGCCGAGGAATACGACTACGCCAAGCTGCTGCGTTGGACGCAGGAAGACGAGGAACCCAATGGCTGACGAAATGCTCGGTTCGACCATCATGGTGGTGGATGACACCCCGGCCAACCTGAAGCTGCTGGGCCAGATGCTGCAGAGCCAGGGCCGCCGGGTGCTGGCCTTCCCCCATGGGCAGATGGCCCTCAACGCGGCAGCCAAGACGCCGCCTGACCTGATCCTGTTGGACATCAATATGCCCGACCTGAATGGGTTCGAGGTCTGCCGTCGCTTGAAGGCAGACCCACTGCTCGCGGGCATCCCGGTCATTTTCATCAGCGCCCTCACCGACACCATGGACAAGGTCAAGGCCTTTGCCGCCGGCGGGGTTGACTACGTGACCAAGACCTTCCAATTCGAGGAGGTCAACGCCCGGGTGGTCACCCACCTGCGCCTGCGCCTCCTACAGGCGGAACTGGAGACCCACAACCGCCAGTTGGAGGCGCTGGTCAAGGAGAAGGTCAAGGAGATCTCGGACTCCCAGTTGGCGACCATCCATGCCCTTTCCAAGCTGGCCGAGTCCAGGGACGACGACACCGGCGAGCACATCGAGCGCACCCAGAGCACCTGTCGTATGTTGGCCGAGGCGTTGGCCCGAGATCCCCGCTATGAGGCCCGGATTGATCAGCTGTTCGTGGAGAATCTGTTCCACGCATCCCCCTTGCACGACGTGGGGAAGGTGGGGATTGTCGACAGCATCCTGCTCAAACCCGGGGCTTTGACGCGGGAGGAGTTCGAGATCATGAAGACCCACGCATCCATCGGCGCCAATACCCTGATGGTGGTGCACAACAAGTACCCGAAGAACACGTTTCTGAAGATGGGCATCGCCATCGCCCGCTCCCACCATGAGCGCTGGGATGGCAGCGGCTACCCGGACGGTCTGGCGGGGGAACGCATCCCCCTGAGCGCCAGGATCATGGCGGTGGCGGATGTCTATGACGCCCTGCGCTCCCGGCGACCATACAAGCCCGCCTTCGCCCACGACAGGTGCGTCAAGATCATCTCCGAGGGCAGCGGTAGACACTTTGATCCGGGGGTCGTGGACGCCTTCCTTGAGGTGGAGTCACGCCTGGCCACGAGTCGGCCGGTCCTGGACCTGGTCCGCATTCCCCAGGAGGAGGAGACCGGTCAGTCCCAGGCAGTCTGAGCCCGCCGGGCTAACGCGAGCCCAGGCGCTGTAGCAGCCCCGCATAGTCGTAGTCGTTGGCCAGGGTCAACAGTTCCCCACCTAGCCGCGGTTCAAGCTCCTGGATGCGGGCGATGCACGCCTCGATGGCATCCTGAAGCCCACTCTCCACTGCCAGCCGAAGGCCCTCGCGGAGTTCCTCCGGCAGGTTGGGGGGCGGCGCCGCCAGGGGGTCCTCAGTGGTCTTCCCAGCGGGCGCCATCCCGGCCCACTCGTACTCCAGGTGCAGCACCCGGCCAAGCTCCAGCAGCAGGGCACTCTCCCGAAGGGGCTTGAGCAGGAAACCCTCCCGCGGTGGCATCGGCCCAGTGCTCTGGGTCTCCTGCGGTGCAGTGGTGCCAATGAGCAGCATGGGGATCTCGGCCAGAGCTGGCTCCTGACGCAGCCGCCCGAAGTCCCCCAGGCCGCCGCTGGAGGGTGTCCCCAGGTCAAAGAGGACCACGTCGGGACGCTCCGCCCGGGCCGCCACCAGGGCCTGTTCCACGCCCGCGGCCTCTCGCAGGTCGAAGCCCACGGCGCCCAGCATCCGAATCAGGATGGCCCGGCTTTCCGCCTGGGGATCCACCACCAGACACAGCCGGGGAGCGGCGCCCCGGGCCAGCCCGAGCACGCGGGCCTCCTCGTGGGCAGGCTGCTGGTCCAGAAGGCCCGCCACGAACTGGAAGCGAAACACGCTGCCCGCTGGGGTCGAGCGCAGCACGATCAGGTCTCCGCCCAGTTGTCTGGCTAGCTGGCGCCCCACTGCCAGGCCCAGCCCAGCCCCCGCCTTTTTGGTCCCCGCCTCCGCCTGGCCGAAGACCTCGAAGATGGTCTCCAACTGGCAGGCGTCGATGCCGCAGCCCGTGTCCTGCACCTCCACCGTCAGCCGCACCCTGCGGTCGGCCAATGGGGTGGCCTCCAGGCGCACCTCTATGCCGCCACGGTCTGTGAACTTGAGGGAGTTACCCAGCAGGTTGATCAGCACCTGCCGCACCTTGCCGGCATCCACGCGCAGCTTCCCCGGCAGGCTGGGGCTGGAGAGAAACCTAAGGAACAGGCCCCGCTCGGCGGCGCCCAGGCGGAACATCCGTTCCAACTCCAGCAGCAACTCGGGCAGCTCCACCTCTACTTCGATCATCGGCAGCTGCCCCGCGTCCAGGCGGGCCAGGTCCAATACCTGGTTGATCAGGGCCAGCAGGTGCCCTCCGCTGAGGTCAATGGTCTTGAGGTACTCCCGCTGCCGGGGCGTCAGCCCGGACTCCCGGGACAGCAACTGGGCATAGCCCAGGACGGCATTCATGGGGGTGCGGATCTCATGGCTCATGCGGGCCAAGAAGTCGGACTTGGCCCGGCTCTCCGCCTCGGCACGTTGGCGCCGGCTCCGCTCCTCCTCGGCCAGTCTGCGCTCGCTGACGTTCAGGTAGGTGCCCGCGGCACGCGTGGGCTGCCCCCGGTCGTCCCACTCCAGCACCTTGCCCCGGTCCAGCACCCAGGCCCAGCCGCCATTGGCCAGGCGCATCCGCACCTCGCACTCGTAGTGGCCAGTCTCGCCGCTGAAGTGGCGCCGAAAGGCCTCCTGACAACGGCCCCGGTCCCCGGGGTGGAGCAGCTCAAGCCAGGCCTCTGTGTCCACCACGAGCGAGCCCGTCGCGGGCAGCCCTTCCACGTCCGCCCAGCCCCCAGTCACCACCAGTTGGCCCATGCCCATCCGCCAGTCCCACAGCCCCACGCCGGAGCCCTTGATGGCCAGTTCCAGGCGGGTCTCCGCCTCCTCCCTGGCGGTCACGTCCCGGTAGAACGACTGCACCCCGACCACCCTGCCGTCCAGCACGTCCGGGATGATGTTGCCCTCGACGTAGACCTTGTGGCCGTCCTTGGCCAGAAAGGCGGTCTTGGTATTCAGCGCCGGTCGGCCCTCCAGCACATCCTTGAGGGTGCGCTGGCAGTGGGCCTGGGCCTCGGGCGCCAGGATGCTCCACACGGACAGGCTCCGCACCTCCGCTTCCGAATAGCCCAGGACCCGCTGCCAGGAGGGGCTGACGAAGTCGAAGGCACCGTCCGGGCGGACGTACTGGATGATGTCGTAGGCATTCTCAATCAGCGTGCGGTACTTGGTCTCGCTGGCCTGGAGGGCGGCGGTGCGCTGGGCCACCAGGCTCTCCAGCCCCAGGCGGTATCGGGCCAGTTCCAGGAAGACCCGCACCTTGCCCAGCAGGACCTCCGGGTCAAAGGGCTTCATGATGTAGTCCACGGCCCCCGACTTGTAGCCCTTGAAGAGGTGCTGTTCGTCGGAGTACGCGGCGGTGACGAAGATGATGGGAATGCGCGACGTGGCGGGGTCGCCCAGGAGGATCTCGGCCAGCTCGTAGCCGTCCATCTCGGGCATCTGGACGTCCAGAATGGCCAGGGCGAAGTCGTGCTGCAAAGTCAGGCTCAGGGCCTCCTCGCCGCTGGTGGCCTGGACCACCCGGGCGGGCACCTTGCGCAGCGTCATCTCCAGGGCGAACAGGTTCTGCTTCTTGTCATCCACGGCCAGGATGACCACCTCGGGGGTCGGGGCATTCATCGGCGCACCCGCTTCTTGTAGATCCGGGCCCGCTCGTCCACCGGCAGGAAGTCGTCGGCCACTGCGGAGAAGGCCAGGGTCTCCTTGTCCCCGAGGCACAGGAAGCCGCCATGGTCCAGGCTCTCCAGGAACAGCTTGAGCACCAGGTCCTGAAGGTCCTGGTTGAAGTAGATGAGCACGTTGCGGCAGACGATGAGCTGCATCTCGCCAAAGGACTTGTCCATGGCCAGGTTGTGCCGGGCGAAGGTGATCCGGGTGCCCAAGGAGGCGTTCATCACGCCCGCGTCATAGGCCGCCCGGTAGTAGTCCGCCAGGGAGCCTTTGCCCCCGGCCTTGAGGTAGTTCTGGCTGCCCTTCCGCAGGATATCCAGGGAGTAGACCCCTGCCTTGCCCGTCTCCAGGGCAGCCTGATTGATGTCCGTGCCATACAGCATGGCGCGCTCCAGCAGCCCCTCCTCCCGCAGCAGGATGGCCATGGAGTAGACCTCCTCACCTGTGGCGCAGCCCGCATGCCAGACCTTGAAGTAGGGCCAGGTCCGCAGCACCGGGGCGACTTTGTCGCGCAGGGCCTCGTAGATGAACGGATCGCGGAAAAGGGACGTGACGCACACCGAAAAGTAGGGCAGCAGGTGGTGGAAGAACGCCGGTTCCCGCAGCACCCGCGAGGTGACCTCCCCCAGGGAATGGCAGCCGCTCTCCTGGAGGAACTGGGCAAGGCGGCGCTCCACGCTGGCCCGGGCATAGTCCCGAAAGTCATAGCCATAGCGTTGGAAGATGGCCTCCAGCAGCAGCGAAATCTCGATCTGCTCTGCGGCGTCCCGGGGTTCATTCATGGGCGGTCACCGGCCCAGCCAGACGCGCATCAGGGAGACCAGCCGATCCGGGTCCAGGGGCTTGGACAGGTAGTCCGAGGCGCCCGCGTCCAGACACTTCTGGCGGTCCTCCTTCATGGCCTTGGCGGTGAGGGCGATGATGGGCAGGTTGGCGAAGCGCTGCTCCGCGCGGACCCGCTTGAGGGCCTCGTAGCCATCCATCACCGGCATCATCATGTCCATCAGCACCAGATCCATATCCGGTTGCGCGGCCAGCATCGCCAGGGCCTTCTCGCCGTTCTCCGCCTTCACCGGGTTCACCCCGTGGGAGGCCAGCAGCTTGGTCATGGCGAACATGGTGCGCATGTCATCCTCCACAATCAGCACCTTGCGCCCCCGCAGGGGTTCGTCGGTGTCGTGGAGGAGCTTGATGGCCCGGCGCTTGTCCTCCGGCAGGTCGTTCACCACCCGATGCAGGAACAGCGCCACCTCGTCAATCAACCGCTCCTGGGAGCGCACGTCCTTAAGGATGATGGAGTCCGCATGGATGCGCAGCGCCGCCTCCT
>CAIXZC010000177.1 GCA_903923815.1 uncultured Myxococcales bacterium | reverse complement strand
GAATGCCGCTGGAACATCGGGCTCATGCTCAACTACCAGAACGACCCCCTCGTGCTGGCCACCAACTCGGGGGACCACTTAGGGTCTCTTGTCGGGCACCAGACCACTGCCAATGTCCTGGGCGCCATCAAGCTGTTGGACTGGCTGGCCCTGGGTTTTGATGTCCCGGTGGTCGTCCACCAGGTCGGGGACAAGATCTCCACCTTCCCCACCGCCGGTTCCGGCGGCATGGGGGACATCCGCCTGGTGCCTCGGGCAAGGCTTTACAAGTCGGCCGGCGGCCTCTTCTCCCTGGCGGCCGAGGCAGGCGTTTCCCTCCCCACGGGCAAGCAGTTTGATGCCTACATGGGGCGCAACGGGTACAGCATCTTCCCCCGGCTCCTTGGCAGCTTCGACTTCGGCTGGTCAGGGCTGGCCCTCAACGCCGGCGCCCTCTTCGTGTCCAGCCAGGACAAGGCCTTCAATGTCGCCACGGGGAATGCCATTGACACCCGGCTCGGCGGCTGGGTCGGCGTGGTCCCGAAGGAGGTCGACCTGATTGCCGAAGTCAACTCCCAGATGAAGCTCGGCGAGCCCCTGGCCAATGCCGAAGAGACCCCGATGGAATTCATTGGTGGCATGCGGTGGAAGGCCATCCCCGGTCTCTTCGTGACAGGTGGCGCCGGTGCCGGTGTCACCGCAGGCGCAGGCGGGCCCGATTTCCGGGCCTTCGTTGGCGTTCAGTACGCCTCCTGCTGCCAGAAAAAGGCCACGCCTCCTCCGCCGCCGCCGCCCCCCCCGCCCCCCAAGCCGGTCTGCGACGCCGACCCCGACGGGGACAAGGTCTGCAGTGCCTGCGTGTTCGACCAGAAGCGGGAAGCGGAGTTCGCCTCTGTGTGCAAGGGGGCGGACAAGTGCCCCGCCGAGGCGGAGGACCTTGACGGCAACGAGGATTCGGACGGCTGCCCCGATCCGGACAACGAGCCCGACGGCATCTGCGATCCTTGGGTCGAAGAGCAGGGTCTGGCCGGGAAGTACAAGGGCGTCTGTGTCGGCTCCGACAAGTGCCCCGCCCAGCCCGAGACTGTGAACTCCTACCAGGACGAGGATGGCTGCCAGGACCAGGCCGTCGTGATCGAGGACAAGAAGATCATCATCCTCCAGAAGGTGGAGTTCCACTTCAACGAGGCCCGCATCAAGGACGAAAGCTTCCCGCTCCTTGACGAGGTCGTGAAGACCCTGAAGGAGAACCCGCAGATCCAGAAGATCAGCATCGAGGGCCACTCTGACGAGCGTGGCGAAGCCCGGTACAACCAGAAGCTCTCGGCCGGCCGTGTCCAGACGGTGCTCAACTACCTGGTTGAGCATGGCGTCGAGGCCAAGAGGCTGACCTCCAAGGGCTTCGGCGAGGCCAAGCCGCTGATCAAGGGCGCCACCACGGAAGAGGACCACCAGAAGAACCGCCGAGTCGAGTTCATCATCCTCGAGACCAAGTAGTCCCGGACCGATCCCGCCCCCCCCACCAACCTGCCGAAGACCCCGACCATCCCATTGACGGGTGGAGGGGGGCTGCCCTACTCTTGCGGCTCCGGAGGATTGGCATGCGTGGGTTTGGGAACGTCTTGGGGGGAGCTTGGGGGGCCCTGGTCCTGGTGGCCTTGGTGGCCTTCTCCCTCGCCCCCGACCTGCACTTCCGGCAGGCCGCCGGGGGCGATTGGGTCTTCATGGGCTTCCCCGTGGTGCCCCAGGATCACATCCAATATGGCGGCTTCATCGCCCAGGCCCGGGACGACCATGCCCTGCTGCTGAAAAACGAATTCACGCCCGAGCCCCAGGAGGGCCGCTACGTCTTCCTGAACTTCACCCTCGCAGGCCTGTTGGCCCGGGTGCTGCCCCTGGACATCCCGGTGCTGTTCACGGTGTTCCGGCTGGTCTTCGTGCTGGGCCTCTTTGCCCTCATGGTGCAGGTCTTTCGGCGGCTGCTGGGCACCCCCACAATCTGGCCTGCGCTGGCCCTGTTCTTCCTGGGCGGAGGCACCCTGGGCTGGTTCGCCGCCCTGGCCCCCTCGTCCTGGACCAGCGCCCCCATCTTTTCAGACGCCCTCCAGAACCCCTGGAGCTGGTTCGTCCCCTTCACCCACTTCATAGGCATGTGGGTGCCCTCCCTGCTGTTGTCCGTGGGGTTCTTCTCCCTGGCCGCCCGCCAGCGCACCACCGGCACCACTGCGGCCCTGTGTCTGCTGGCCCTGCTTATCTACTTCCTGCACCCCTACACGGGCATCTTTGTCTTCTTCCAGGCCGGCCTGGCCTTCCTTTTTGAGACCCTCAGCACCCGCCGCCCGCCCTGGGGCCGCTACCTGCCCCTGGCCATCCCGGCCCTGGTCATCCTGGCCTACCTGTTCTGGGCCCACCACGATCAGGTCTTTGCCATCACCGCCGGCCACACCTTCCGCTGGAAGAACTCCTACAGCCCACTCCTGTGGCCCCTGGCCTACGGCCCCCTGCTGCTGTTGGCCGCGGCCAGCCTCCCCCTGCGCCAATCTTCCGCCAGCCCCCTCTACCGCCAATTCCTGCTGGCCGCCCTGGCGGGGCTGATCCTGTCGGTCAATCCCTTCATGGCGGGCGTGAAGTTCCAGATGCTGTTCAGCTTCTTCCTGGCCATCCTGGCTGCCGCCGGCTTCCAGTCCCTGCTGACCCGCGTGTCCCGCCCACGGCTGCTGGCCACCGCCGTTCTCCTCTTCGCCCTCTGCGACAGTCTGCTGGGCCTGGGCCAGCTGCTCTCCGACCAGCGCAACTTCAAGCTCATGTACCTGCGCAAGGGCGAGGTCCAAGCGCTGGACTACCTGCGCCAGCGCCCCGCCGGCGTCACCATGTCGGACTACGCCCCGGGCCTCTATCTGCCCTGGAAGGCCCGCAAGACCTCCTTCGTCAGCCACTGGTTCTTGACCATTGATTACTTCAAGAAAGGGCGCCTCTTCCTGGACTTCTTCGGCCCCGCCCCCCTGCCCGAAAAGGAAGCCATCCTGCGGGACTATCACATCCGCTACATCCTGTTCAGCCGCTTCGAGCGCCCCTACGGCGCCGTGGACCCGCGCCTGCCCGTGACCAAGGTCTTCGAGAACCCCGACGCCCAGGTCTTCGAGGTGACACCGCCCCCACCGCCCTAGAAGGCCTCCAGGGGACCCAGCCACGTGCTCTCGCAGACCGTGAGGGCCCTGCATTTCAACGTCCCGGCCTTCACCGTGCAGTTCCCTGGAAGGGGCAGATCCACGCCAGCCCGCAGCATGCCATGGGCGCAGCTCTTGTTGCCCTCCAAGGTGGCCTTGAAACCCTGGGCCCAATCATCCACCACCACCAGCAGTTGGGCCCTGGACACCTCGACCTCGCCACCCTCCGTCTTGGGAAACAGATAGGTCTCGCTGTCCTTGGCGGTCAGCCAGCAGCCCGGCCACTGGACCGCCTCGACGCCCACCAGGAAGGAGCTGTCCAGCGCCCCCAGGCAGGTCTGCGGTGCGTCCCCACAGCGCTGCTCCATACACATGGGCTGCTGGGGCAGTTGCAGGGCACCCCCACCGTCCAACAGATTGGCTGTCAACAGGCAGCCGCAGTCTTCCCCAGGGCCCGCCCAGGTCAACTCGGCCAGGGCATAGCCCTCCTCTTCCACCTGCATCAGGCGGTTGCAGAACTCGTCCCCCTCAGTCCCGGCGTAGTCCGCAGATCCACAGGACCCACCGCAACCCCACAGGCCCACCAGGACCAGTGCGCCAAGACCGCTCAGTTTGGTCAGCATCTCCATGTCCAGCCCTCGCCGGTACTTCCTGCCCAGGCCCGCAGCCTGCTCCTCCAGGGCCCTTTGCGTCAACCACAACGCGCGCCTCCGTCCCCGCCTCCGTCCCCGCCTCCGTCCCCGCCTCCGTCCCCGCCTCCG
>CAIXZC010000176.1 GCA_903923815.1 uncultured Myxococcales bacterium | reverse complement strand
TGGGCCCTCATCATGCTGGCCGTGGCCACCAGCATCGACGCCTTCGCCGTGGGCTTCTCCTTCTCGACCGTGGGCATGACCGTGTGGTTGCCGTCCCTGGTCATCGGCATCGTGGCTTTCGCCATGACCTACGGTGGCTTCTACCTGGGGCGCGGCGCGGGGCGGCGCTTCGGCAAGCGCATGGGCCTGTTGGCGGGGGCCATTCTAATCTCGATTGGTGTGAAGATTCTGATGGAACATTTGGGCTGACGCCCTCGCCCCGATGGCTCACCCTACCATGGTCACGCGGTTCTTGCCGGACCTCTTGCTGGTGGCCAGACCATCCTTCACCTGAGAGAGGATCTCGTCCAGCGACGAGGTGTCGGGGGAGAGTACGGCGGCGGCCAGGCTCAGGGTCACCGTGACCTCCTGGCCCGCGATGATGATTGGGCTGTTCGCTGCGGCCGCGCGGAAGCGCTCGGCCATGACGGCCAGTTCGGGCGTGGCGGTGTCGGGAATGACCGCCATGAACTCGTCTCCGCCGATGCGGCCCAGACAGTCGGTGCTGCGCAGCGAACGGGTCAGCCGACGGGCAATCTCCAGCAGCGCCACGTCCCCACCCACATGACCGAAACGTTCGTTCACGGACTTGAAGTCGTCGAAGTCCACGAAGATGACCCCGAGGGTGCTGCCTGCGCGGGCCGCGCGGCTGAGTTCTGCGGTGAGTTGGCGGTCTATGCCCCGGCGGTTCAGGACCTCCGTCAAGGCATCCAGGGTGGCCAGCCGGTCCAGGTTCTGGTTGGCTCGGGCCAGTTGGAGGGCCAGGTCCGCGGCGCTCTCTTCAGCCTTTTTGCGGTCCTGCACCTCCCGGCGTAGCTGCTTGTTCAGGCGGTCCATCTCTTCAAGCTGCAGCTCGCGCTCGGCCACCAACTCCGCACCGTTGGCGTTGGCCGCGGACAGGCTGCGATTGAGCCGCTGAATCTCGTCTTCCTTCAATTGAATGGAGGCCATCAGCTCGGCCCCGTGGGCGTTGGCCCGGGCCAGGGCGAGGTTGGCTTCCCGAAGGCTCTTGTTGCGCTCCTCCAGTTCGGCCATCAGCTCGGCGGACTCCGCATTGGCGCGGGCCAGCCGCAGGTTCACCTTCTGCATCTCGGCCCACTGTTCGTCCCGGTTCTCAAGCTGCCGCCGGAAGTCACCGGCGCTAACCTCCAGGCGGGCCTGCTCGTCCTTGGACCTGCGCAGGAGGGACTCCAACTGGGCGACCCGCCAACGGTAGGTCTCCAGAGGGTTCAAGGTGACGTCGCCGTCGTCCGACGGTTGTTTCAAGTCGGTGGAAGACCCCATGGTGCGTCCCTTTCAGAAGGTGATGACCTTGGTGCTGGCGCCTGTCCGAGAGACGATGGTGGCCAGGCCCACAAGCTGGGCCTCCTCCAGCAGCTTCTTGTCGTCGGCGGTGGGGGTGTAGGAGCAGTAGTACTCGCTACACGGGGCGCAGACCAGGACCTCTCCGCCCAAGGCGAGGAACTGGTCAATGTAGGTATCCAGGGCCTCGAAGCCGGCGACGGTCACCTTCTCGGCGGCACCCCTGGTGGCCCACACCGTGCCATCCATGGTCAGGTAGACGGCCACGTTCTGGCCCATGGCCAGGGCGGCGCAACCCCAGGAGAAGGCGAGGGTGGCGCGGGTACCGCGGTCCTGCTTGCCGGTGGTGAGGACAATCATGGTTCCCAGTTCTTTGCTCATTGCAGGCTCCTTTCCAAGTCGCCCAGTCTTCAAATAAACAAAACAAAGCGGCTCTTCATGGCGTGTCCCATGAACGTCGCAACGCCGCACTGATTGATCTGCTCGTGCTCGTGAAGCTCTTCCTTGGACAGGCCGAACAGCCCGGCGGAGGTCTCGCACAGGTGTATGTGCGCGCCCAACTCCCGGACCTCCTTCATCAGCACATCAATGTCATCCACACCGTTCTTCTTCATCAGGCGCTGCAGCATGAACTTGCCCAGCCCCAGGAAGTTCATCTTGGACAGCTTGGCCTTGCAGGGACCGCAGGGCAGCATGCCGGACATCATGGCCTGGGACAGGTCCTTCTTCCCGCAGGGGCTGGCCGCAGCACCCTTGCGCAGCGCCGGTACTCCCCAGAACGTGAAGAACAGGTGCACCTCCTGGCCCATCGCCAGGGCTCCGCTGGCCAGCGTGAGGGCGGCGAACAGCCGGTCCCAATCGCCGCTGAAGCAGATGATGCTGACCTGGTCCTTGGGCAGGCTGTCGTCCAGGCGCTTCTGAAGGGTGCCCACCTTGGCCTCTAGGGCCGTCAGCTTCTGCAGCAGTTCCTGGCTTGTGGCTTCCATCGTGTCCTCCGACTGAATCACAGCAGTTCAATGAGGGCAGTGGCGTTCTGGCCCTCCTTGGACAGGGACAGCAGCTTGCCCTTGCCGGTGTCACACCAGGCGTTGGCGTCGCTTTCAAAAGCCAGATCGTCCGACAGCACCCTCAGAATGGTGCCCGGAGGGCTCTTCCTGGCGGCCTTGGCCAACTCGATGATGGGCCGCGGACACTTCATACCCAGACAGTCCAACAGGATTTCATTTGGCATGGTGACTATCCTCCCGGCGTGTTTATAGCAGCCGGACCGTGTCGGTCAAAAAACCGAGGAAATGGCGCACTCTTTGACGCGGCGTGCCACGAGGTGCTACCTTCAGCACCGTATGGCGTGACCGTCTCGGAGGTGCTCCTTGTGGTCCAAACC
>CAIXZC010000175.1 GCA_903923815.1 uncultured Myxococcales bacterium | reverse complement strand
CAGTCCTACGGGGCCCCCAACTACCTGGGCGCCGAGACCGTCTGGAGGACCCACCGCGTCCAGCTTGCCCCCTTCTGCTGGCCCTCCGTCCGGCCCCCCCTGGAGGGCTGCTCCGGCAAGTGCCTCCCGTCCCAACTTTGCAGCGTTGGCAACTACGCTGGCACCTGCCGCGTGGGCTACGAGCCCACGGCCTGGGTCAAGAACGGCGAGGGCAGCTCCACCTTCTGCCTGCCCCCCGCCGAGGCCAACGGCGGCTGCCGCTTCCCCTGCCTGCGCTCCGGCGACTGCCCCTTCACCACCAACTGCAGTTCCGGTTTCTGCAGCACCGGGGAGCCCTTCGGCTCGCCCTGCAAGGATCCCTGCGACGCCGACGAAAGCTGCGCCTTCCTGATGGGGCCCACGGCCGCCGATCCCTTCGCCTTTTGCGTGGCCCAGGACTCCTGCGCCAGCGACGCCGACTGCGGGGGCGCAATGGGCGCCTGCCACGGCGCCTGCCTCCAGGCCTGCACCACCAACGCCGACTGCCCCGGCGGCGAATGCGCCGTCACCGTCCCCATGATCTCCTCCAGCCGCTACTGCGTGCCCACCACCTGCAACTGCACCGGCCCCCACGCCGCCGAGATGGTCTGCGACCTGCCCTCCACCAAGTGCGTCATCCAGGGTGCCTGCACCGATGTGCCCTGCGACGGCTCGGTCCTGGCCCAGTGCGGCTTCGCGGTCCCCGACCCCCTGCCCATCTTCTGCCAGTGCCCCGCCTGCCCCTGGAACGCCACCCAGTGCGGCGGCTCCGCCACACTCTGCCCGGGCGGCTTCACCTGCACCGCCGGCTCCGCCCCCCTGGGAGGCGACCACCGCGGCGAAACCTGCACCTGCACCTCCGCCGAGTGCCAGGGGCAGGAGGGATAGAGGGAAACCGTGAGGTGGTGGTGTCGGGGTGTCGGGGTGTTGGAGTGTCGGGGTGTTGGGGTGTTGGAGTGTTGGAGTGAGAAGTGTTGGGGGTTGCGGGTGTTGGGGACGGCGCGAGTGTAATGTGTAAGGTCCTGACCCCCTTGCTGCCCTTTCCTTGCACATCCGTGCCGGCTGCAATAGACTGCCCGCGATTTTTTGGAAGATTTGCACTTGGCTGGAGGTATTCATGAGATTCGTCAACGAGATTGCAAGAACCCACCGCTGCGGCGACCTGCGGGCGGCTGATATTGGCAAGAAGGTGGCCCTCATGGGCTGGGTCCAGCAGCAGCGGGACCTGGGTGGGCAGATCTTCGTGGCCCTGCGGGACGTGGCGGGCATTGTGCAGCTTCGCTTCATCCCCGAGGACGAGGCCCTCTACGCCGCCGCCAAGGCGCTGCGCTCCGAGTGGGTCATCGGCATCGAGGGCACGGTGGAAGGCCGCGGCGGCAACGCCAACAAGAACATGGCCACGGGTGAGGTCGAGGTCGCCGTGACGGCCCTGGAGGTCATGTCCAAGTCCGACCCCGTCCCCTTCCCCATTGAAGAAGAGGTGGACGCCCACGAGGACACCCGCCTGCGCTACCGCTACCTGGACCTGCGCCGCCCCCCCTTGCAGCGCCGCATCCTGGCCCGTGCCAAGGCCAACTTCCTGACCCGCGAATACCTGAACGCCAAGGGCTTCCTGGAGATCGAGACGCCCATCCTGGTGAACAGCACCCCCGAGGGCGCCCGCGACTATCTGGTCCCCAGCCGCGTCCAGCCGGGCACCTTCTACGCCCTCCCCCAAAGCCCCCAGACCTTCAAGCAGATCCTCATGGTCTCCGGCTTTGACCGCTACTTCCAGATCGCCCGCTGCTTCCGCGACGAGGACCTGCGCGCCGACCGCCAGCCCGAGTTCACCCAGATCGACCTGGAGATGTCCTTCATCAAGGAGGACGACATCATGGAGGTCGCCGAGGGCATCATGGGCACCCTGCTCAAGGGCCTCTGCGACAAGGAGATGCCCAACCCCGTGCCCCGCATGACGTGGCAGGACGCCATGGACTTCTACGGCAGCGACCGCCCCGACCTGCGCTTCCCCATGCGCATCTTCGACGTGGCCCCCGCTGTGGTGGGCAGCGAGTTCAAGGTCTTCACCGACACCCTGGCCTCCGGCGGCGTGCTGCGTGGCATGCGGGTGGACGGCGGCGCCCGCCTCTCCCGCAAGGATCTGGATGGCCTGAACGAGGCCGTGGCCCGCTTTGGCTTCAAGGGCGTCCTGTGGTTCAAGTGGGAGGCCGACGGCGTCAAGGGCCCCGCCACCAAGTTCCTGACCCCCGCCAACCTGGACCTGCTGAAGGCCACCGCCAGCGCCAACGAGGGCGATCTGGTGCTGGTCATGGCCGGCGAGTGGGCCCCCGTGGTCAGCGCCCTGGGCCACCTGCGCCTGGTGCTGGGTCCCCAGTTCTACGCCGACCGCCTGAACACCTTCGAGTTCCTGTGGGTGCACCGCTTCCCCATGTTCGACCGGGACGCCGAGACGGGCCGCCTGATGGCCATGCACCATCCCTTCACTCAGCCCGCCCCCGAGGACTACCACCTGCTGGACAGCAACCCCACCGCCGTGCGCGCCCGCGCCTACGACCTGGTGCTGAACGGCACCGAACTGGGCGGCGGCTCCATCCGTATCCACGACAGCGAGATGCAGGCCAAGGTCTTCGAGGCCATCGGCATCAACCGGGAAGCCGCCGAGCGCAAGTTCGGCTACATGCTGGACGCCTTCCGCTTCGGCCCCCCGCCCCACGGCGGCCTGGCCTTCGGTATGGATCGCGTGGTCATGATGCTGACCGGCGGCACCTCCATCCGGGACGTCATCGCCTTCCCCAAGACCGCCCGCGCCTCCTGCCTGATGACGAACAGCCCCTCCGAAGTCGAGGACAGCCAGCTCAAAGAGCTGCACCTCAACATCACCAAGTAAACACTAAGCTTTCGAATAGATTCAGTATTTGCGGGGGATGACGGGGGTGGCCGCGGCGGCCAGCCTCTGGATGAACTGCAAGGATTCGGACACCTGATCCACCAGCAACAGGCACAGGTCCCCGGCCTCCAGATGGGACAGCCCCGTCTCGATGGCCAGGAACTCGCCCCGGATCTCGGAGATGGACTTGGTGCGCTTGGCATTCGCCAGGCCTTCCCGAAGGAGGGCCAGCACCTCTCCGTCGGCGCGCCCGCGCTGGCACTGGTCCTGGTACAGGATGACCTCGTCAAAGGCATCACCCAGGATCTCGCCTTGCCGGCGGATGTCCGAGTCCCGGCGGTCCCCGGGGGCGCTGATGACCACGATGCGGCGCTTGGAGGGGAAGGCATCCGCGGAGCGCGCCAAGGCCGCGATGGCGTCAGCGTTGTGCCCGTAATCAGCGATCACCGTGGCGCCGCGGATCTCCATGACATTGAAGCGTCCAGGGGCGGAGGGGATGTCGGTCTCAAAGGTGGCCAGGCCCGACCGGATGACGTCCCAGTCCAGGTGCAGCGCCCAGACGGCGCCCAGGGCTGCCATGGCGTTCTCCACCTGGAAGGGCACGGCGCCGTTCCGGGTAAGAGGCACCGCGGCCAGCGGAATGCGGTACTCGAAGGTACCCTCCCGGGCCACCAGATCGCCCCCATCCACGAAGACCACCCGCCCGCCGGAGGCGCGGTGCACGACCAGCACGGGGTGCTCGCGGTCCGCCGCAAAGAACACCACGGAGCCGGGGCAGGCGCGGGCCATGGCGGCGGTGTGGGGATCGGCGGCGTTCAGCACGGCGGAGCCGGTGGGGGACACGTTCTGCACCAGCACCCGCTTGACCACCGCCAGATCCTCGGTGGTGGTGATGTACTCCAGACCCAGATGGTCGCCCGTGCCGATGTTGGTCACCACGGCGACGTCACAGCGGTCCCAGCCCAGGCCATTGCGCAGGATGCCCCCCCGGGCAGTCTCCAGCACGGCGGCCTCCACCATGGGGTTCAGGAACAAGGCATGGGCGCTGCGGGGGCCACTGCAGTCGCCGGTGTCGACGCGCTTGCCAGCCACGTAGATGCCGTCCGTGCAGGCCAGGCCCACGCAGGTCCCGGAGACCCCCAGGATGTGGGCGATGAGACGCACGGTGGTGGTCTTGCCGTTGGTACCGGACACGGCCACCACGGGGATGCGCCCGTTGTCGCCGTTCTTGAACATATGGGCGATGAAGGCCTTGCCCACGGCCCGGGGGCGACCGTAGGAGGGGTCCAGGTGCATGCGCAGCCCGGGCGCGGCGTTCACCTCGATGACCACGCCGCCCTGCTCTTCCAGGGGGCGGTCGATGCGGTCACACAGCACGTCCACACCGCAGACATCCAGGCCGATGACCTTGGCGGCGGCCACGGCCCGCGCGCGCACCTCGGGGTGGACTTCTTCGGTCACGTCGGTGGCGATGCCGCCGGTGCTGAGGTTGGCGTTGCGCCGCAGATAGACCAGCGCGCCGGACACGGGCACGGAGTCAGGCCCCAGGCCCTGGGCCTCCAGCACGGACAGCGCCACGTCGTCCAGGGGGATGCGCGACAGGGAGGTCGCGTGGCCACTGGTGCGCTTGGGATCGGCGTTCACCAGATCCACCAGTTGGCGGACGGTCCGCAGGCCGTCACCGGTGACCAGCGGCGGATCCCGCCGGGCCGCCGCCACGAACTTCCAGCCAATCACCAGCAAGCGATAGTCGTGGCCCGTGACCCAGCGCTCGACCAACACGTCGGGGTTGATCTGAAACGCGGCGTCAAAGGCGGCCATGACCTGGTCGCGGGTCTCAAGATGTACGGCCACCCCCCGGCCCTGGCTGCCATGGCGGGGCTTGACGACCACCGGGAAACCAATCTCCTGCGCAGCCTCCCAGGCCATCTCGCGGCTGGTCACCGTCTGCCCCTCGGGCACCGGCACCCCCACCGCGGACAGCATGGTCTTGGTCAGGTCCTTGTCCTGGGCGATGGACTCCGCCACGGCGCTGGTCTGGTCCGTCTCGGCGGCCAGGATGCGGCGCAGCTTCTTGCCCCAGCCAAGCTGGACCAGGCTTTCCTTGTTCAGGCGGCTGATGGGGATGCCCCGCTCGACGGCCGCCTTCACTATGGCGCCGGTGCTGGGCCCCAGGCGCAGATCCTCGTCCATGGTCTTGAGCTTGTTGACGGTCCCCTGGACATCGAAGTCGTCGTTCACCAGGACCGCGCGGCAGAGGGCCACGGCGGCGTCGAAGGCGGCCAGGCCGACCTCCTCGATGCTGTACTCCACGATGACCATGTAGGTGTCTGATTCGACCGTCGCGGCGGTGCGGCTGAAGGACACAGGACAGCCCGCCTCGACCTGCAAGGACAGGGCCGCCCGCTCGATCAGATGGGCAATGCCCGAGGACCAGGCCGGCTCCGACCGGTCCAACCGTCCCAGACCCGGAAGGCGGGTCCGAAGGGTCTCTTCAAACTCCGGGTTGTTCCGAAGGGCGTGCTCACCAGGTTCGAGACGCAGCAGCGCTGAGATTGCCGTACGGCGGCTCCAGATGTTGGGACCCCGAAGTGCCCGGACTCGTAATAGCTCCATCGTTGCCTTCCGTTCGTTGGAATCAATCCTGGGCGTGGCACCCCATGGCCCACGCGGCAGCCTCCGCCGCAAGCGCATCCTTGGCGCTCCGCACAGCGTACGGCGCAGAATCATGCACGATTGCGGGCCAATCCGCCACCTCGATTACCCGGTCCCCCTGGAGCAGCAGGATCCGACCCCCCTCAACCGTCGCCCCCCGGCCTCCCCCCTGCACATGCTGGCGCAGTAACTGGTTGTCCGGATCGGAGCAGTAATAGATGACCTCGCCCTTGGTCAAGGCCGCCAGGTCCGTGGCCCGGGGGTCCAGGGCGTCCAGCACCGCAATTCCCGTCGGCAACAGCACATCAATGCCGCAGCGCCGGATGTCGTAAAGGCGATCCAGGTGCCCCGTGTGGGCGACGTTGGCCAGGATGTCGTCCGTCACGCCGGTCACCACTGCCACATCGCAGCGATCGAAGCCCAGGCCCTCATTTGAGACGCTGGGACCGCTGGCCTCCAGAACCGCCAGGTCCACGTAGCAGTCCCCAAGCACCGTCCAGGCCGCCGCCCGGTGGGCCCGATAGCCCTGCTCGAAGCGACGCCCACCCACAAAGAGACCCTCGCCGCAGGCCAGCCCCACCCGGCGGTTGGGCCCCTCAAGCCGGGCCGCCAGCAGCCGCGCCGTGGAGGTCCGATCCCCCGCGCCGATGATGTTGACCACGGGAATCCGGCCCTTGTCCCCAGCGGGGAACAACCTGTCCAGGAAGGCGCCGGCGGTGGCCTCCGTCGGCAGCGCGGGATCGGCCACAAGCACCGTCTTGGCCTTGCGCCCCTGCCCCAGCACCAAGCCCCGGCGATCGTCCAGGCGCCGGACCGGCAACTCCCTTGCAAGGGCCGCCTCCTCCACCGCCTGCAGCCCTGGCTCCAGGCGCGCCGCCCGCACCAGGCGTTTCAAGTCCGCCAGCACCGCCGGCAGGTCGAAGGGAAGATCGTAGATGGCCGCCAGCAGCAGATCCCGGGCCGCCAGCAGACAGCCCTGGCACAGCTCCCTGTCGACGCAGCGAAGGACCACCTTGTAGACCCCCGGCGGGCTCATCTCGCGGGTCTTGCCAAAGGCCACGGACCAGCCCGCAAGCTCGTGCAGCTCGATGGCCACGTGCTCCATGATGTGGCCGGGCCAGGTGCCCTCACGCACCCGCAGGAGGAAGCCGCCCCGCTCGCCGATGCCGCACTTGTGTTCGATGAGGGTGGGCAGCCAGGTGCTGAGGCGCTCGTACAGGCCCGGCAGGGTGGCCGAGGAGACGTCCAGCTCTTCCAGATCCACCAGGGCCTCCAGCACGGGGCTGCGGGACCACGCGTTGGGGCCGTCCAGATGCAGTATTTGAATGATCCTCATGGTGAAAATCCCAATTGATGGCCAGGTCAGCAGCCTTCCAAGGTAGCCCGCGGCCGGGGTCTGTGTTATACCGTCGCGGCAGCCGCTTGTAAACTTTGGCGCGGCTGGCGCAACGCCGAGGGTGCTGCCATGGAAGACAAGAACAGGGTGCAGGACTTGCGGGACCAGGCCTTGGCTTCACTGCTGGAGCCCGGCGAGCGCGTGGTCGCGTCGATGGCGCTGGACCTCTCCGAGGACCTGTCCTTCAAGGGCAGCTTCCTGGTGCTTACGGACCGCTGCCTGCGCTGGCTTCCGGGGACCGCTGACCCGGCGGGCGCGACCCTCCTTCGCCTGAACGACATTGCGCGCATCCAGACCCGCGATCGCGGGGGCCTGGGCACGCTTGAAGCCCTGGGCCACGACCGCCTGCTGGGGCGCTGGTCCTATACCTTGAGAAATGCCGGGGACGCCGTCGCCCTGGCGGAGGCCTTTGCCCACCGCGGCGCCGCGCCGGACGGACTGACGCCCCCGGAGGGTGTGGATTCGGAGACCCCCGAGGGCATCACGATGGAGCCGCCGGCCCGCGTCAGCACGCTGTTCCGGCTGGCCCGCTTCGCCAAGCCCCACTCCGCCTGGCTGGTCCTGGGCCTGCTGCTGACCCTGGCCACCACCTTTGCGGGCCTCATCCCGCCGCTGCTGACCTGGCCCATCCTGGACGACGTGCTGACTCCCTACCAGGAGAAGGTCGTGCAGGTGCGCAACGATGCCAGCCTCTCGTCCCTGGAGAGCGAGGCCAAGCTGCAGGCCGTCCAGGATCAGCAGTCCGCCCCCTTCGGCCGCGTACCCCTGCTGCTGCTGGGGATGCTGGGCGCCGCCATGGCCGCCTGGGTGCTGGGCTGGGGCCAGGGCTGGGTGCTGGCGCGCCTCAGTGAACGCATCGCCGCGGACCTGCGCAACACCACTTACGCCCACGTCCATTCGCTATCCTTGGACTACTTCACGGGGAAGCGCACGGGCGATCTGGTGTCCCGAATCAGCAGTGACACGGACCGCATCTGCTTCTTCCTGTCCGACTCCCTGACGGACTTCGTCACCGACATCCTGATGATCACCGGCGCCGTGATCATGCTGTTCTACATGGACTGGGTGCTGGCCATGGCCACCCTGGCCACGCTGCCCCTGGTGGGCTGGCTGACGGTGGCCACCCGCAAACGCCTGACCGAGGGCTTCCTGCACTCCAGTCTGGCCTGGGCCGACATGACCAGCATCCTGGCGGACACCATCCCTGGCGTGCGCGTGGTCAAGGCCTTCGCCCAGGAGAAGCGCGAGATCGAGCGCTTCCGCGCCACCAACGTCCGCATCGTCGGCATCAACGACCGCGTCAACAAGCTGTGGACCTTCTTCTGGCCCCTGGTGGCCATGCTCAATCAGGTGGGCCTCATCGTGGCCTGGGGCGTGGGCGTCTGGCGTGTCTACGACCAGCAGATCACCGTCGGCGTGCTGACGGCCTTCCTGGCATACATCGCCCGCTTCTACAGCCGCCTGGAGTCCATGTCCCGCATGACCGGCCGCTCCCAGCGGGCCGCCGCCAGCGCCGAGCGCATCTTCCAGGTGCTGGACCGGGAGCCCAGCGTCCCCGAGCCCCTGCACCCCCTGCCCCCGGGTCGCATCCGCGGCGAAATAGAGCTTTGCGACGTGGGCTTCCGCTTCGGCAACCGCCGCGTGTTGGACGGCATCAACCTGAAGATCAAGCCCGGCGAGATGATCGGCGTGGTGGGCCCCACGGGCTCGGGCAAGAGCACCCTGGTGAACCTCATCTGCCGCTTCTACGACGTCTCCGAGGGCTGCATCAAGGTGGACGGCCAGGACATCCGCTCCTTCCCCGTGCTGGACTTCCGACGCAACATCGGTGTGGTGTTGCAGGACCCCTTCCTTTTCTATGGGACCATCGCCGACAACGTCGCCTACGGGCGGCCCAAGGCCAGCAGGGACGAGATCCTGGCGGCGGCGCGGGCGGCCCGGGCCCACGAGTTCATCCTGCAGATGCCGGATGGGTACGACTCCGTGGTGGGCGAGCGGGGTCAGACCCTCTCCGGTGGCGAACGGCAGCGCGTCTCCATCGCCCGGGCGCTGCTGATTGACCCCCGCATCCTGATCCTGGACGAGGCCACCTCCGCCGTGGACACCCAGACCGAGATCCAGATCCAAGAGGCCCTGGACAACCTGGTCAAGGGCCGCACCACCATCGCCATCGCCCACCGCCTCAGCACCCTCCATGGCGCGGACCGCATCCTGGTGCTGGACGGCGGACGCATCGTGGAAAGCGGCAGCCACGCCGAACTCATCGCGGCGGGGGGCCTGTACCGCAAGCTCTACGAGGCCCAGGCCCGGGAAGAGCAAAAAACCGTCGCGGCTCCCACACTGGACGCCGCGGGAACCCACCTGGAAGCGCTTGAGGGGAGGTGCCGCTGATGGCCTCAACCGAAAAAGTGCCCGCCCTTCACCTGGCCTGCGACCCCTTCGGTCGCCTCATTGCAACCCTGCCGGATGGGCGCAAGCTGGCTGGTCTGCTGCCCGCCCGCTGCTTCCCCCTGACGGCCCCCCTGGAGAACATCTCCCTGTGCGATGAGCGCGGGCGCGAGGTCTTCTGCGTGGAACGCCTGGACGCCCTGGACGATGCCTCCCGGACCTTGCTGCTGCAGGAACTGGGCCGCCAGGAGTTCATCCCCACGGTGCACCGAGTCCTCAGCATCTCGCCCACGTCTCCGCGCTCCGTCTGGGAGGTGGAAACGGACCGTGGCCCTGCCCGCTTCACCATCCCGGGGGAGGACGCCATCCGCCGGGTGGAGCCCTCCGGCGCCATGCTGACGGACGACCACGGCGTGCGCTACCTGATGCCCGACATCGAAGCCATGGATGCCAAAAGCCGTAAGCTGCTGCGCCGCTACTTGTGAAGCCCGGACCAATTGGATTAGCATTCCCCCTCCAAATGACTGGAGGTCTCCATGAACCTCAAGGGAATGCTGCTCCTGGCCCTGTCGCTGCTGTTTGTGGTTGGCTGCAACGGCGCCGACCCCTCCGCTGATGTGCCGGATCAGGTGCCGGGCGCGGACACCCTCTCGCAGGACCTGGGGCCCCTGGACACGGCGGCCTGCCTTCCCGACACCGACTGCCAGAAGTTGGACGCCGCCGGGGACACGCTGCCGCTGTCGGTCCCGACCTCTGATTGCTGCGTGGCGCACCCCTACCCGGGCTGTTCCGACCCCGCCACCCAAAGCTTCGTTTGCACCATCTACATGCACTGCTGCAGCAGCAACTGGGACATGATGTGCGAGCAGGCCGCCCAATCCACCGCCCTGTGCTCCGGCACCGTCTGCGGCGACGGCACCTGCAGCTTCGGCCCCGAGAACTGCAGCAACTGCGTCCTGGACTGCCCCTGCACCGCCCCCGCGGTGTGCTACACCAACACCTGCTGCAACCCGAGCTGCGCCAACAAGGACTGCGGCGACAACGGGTGCGGTGGGGGCTGCGGGGGCTGCGACGATGGCAACGTCTGCACCGACGACAGCTGCGCCAACTTCACGTGCCAGCACCTGAACCACACGCGGGCCTGCGACGACGGCAACCCCTGCACCGCCCCCGATGCCTGCAACGCCGGCCTCTGCGTGGGCGGGCCGACGGCCCCCGAGTGCCAGCGCTCTGCGGACCTGGGGGCGCCCTTTGGAGTCATGACCTTCCCTGGGCTGCGGCCGGACGGCTGCTTTTCGGGCACCAAGACCCTGACCACTATCCAGACCCTGCCCTTCGACCAGCTTGAGGGCGTCCTGTGCGAGGGCCCCCAGGGCAACACCATCACGCTGGGCGCCCTGGCCACCTTCGGACCCCTCGGCGCGGCCACCCTTGCGGGCACCTGGGCCCCCGGGAAATGGTCCCTGAAGGGGGCCCTGACGGACCCGACCCTGGGGGGCCTGCCGGCGCAGTTCAACGGCACTCCGTCGGTGGAGATGCAACTGGAGGGCGGGGTGGTCAGCTACCTGCTGGACCTGCGGCAGTTCAAGCTCCAGCTTCTTGGTACCACGGCCTGGGCCAACCCCGAGGACAGCGCCCTGTGGCCTGAGGACGGCCATTGGCTGGCGCGACTTGAGGCGGCTGCGTCGGCCTCCTACAACTGGCCAGACCACCATTGGTTCTCCGAAATGCTGGACTTCACAGCGCTGACGCTGACCGCCAAGCTGGGCCCCGACGGTGCCTGGAAGTGGACCATGGCTGGTACGGTCGCGGTGCTGCTCAACGACAGGTCCGTCGAGTTTCAACTGGCCGGCCCTCTGCCGGAGGAACCCAAGCTGGCCCTGGAGGGCACGGTCCAGGCGCCGGCCCTGCTGGATGAATCATTCACCCCGCTGCATCTCACCGGCGGAGAGGTCAGGCTGGCAATGGACGGGGAGGCGCTGGCCGGCACCCTGGACTTCGCCGGCCAGGGGACCATAAGCGTGTTGGACCATACGGTCGGGCTTGCCAACCTGTCGGGGCAGTTGGACCTCGGGTTCCACCAGTTCAAGGGCTGGCTGGAGGCAAGCCCCGAGGGGCCGGGCTGGGTGTCCCTGCAGGACGACCTGATGGAAGACTCCAAGCTGGCGCTGCTGGACCTGGAGCCCTGTATCTACTGGTCCACGACACCTCGTGAGGACCTGCAAGCCTGCGGCGAGCCCATGGAACAGGGCGCCTTCCTCAAGACCTCGGCGCTGCTGCCCGCGATGGTGGGCGGAAAGCCCGTGCAGGCTGCCCTGCGGGCCAGTCTCGACAACGGCTCCCTGGATGGTTTGGCCACGGGCGCGCTGGGCCGGGTACTGGCCAGTGCCCAGACGGGTGGCCCCGGGGTGTGGGCCTCGCGCCTTGGCCCTGTAACGCTGGAGCGGATGGACGCGGAGCTGGGGTGCCACCTGGGCCCGAACATCTGTTACCTTCACTACACGGCCTTTGGGACCCTTGGCAGCGGCAAGTACACCGCACGGGTGCACCTGGACGACCTGGGCAACCTGACCAGCCTGGAGGCCAAGGTGCCGGGCCTTTGGCTGGGCTTCCCCGGGGGCCACGACTGGGAGCTGCTGGGCCTGGAGGATGGGGACTTCACAGTCGAGGTGGACCCGGTCTTAGGCAGGGCCACCCAGATTCGCTTGGATCAGCTTGGCTGGCTGTTGACCTCCGGGAAGTGGCCTGAGTCCGACCTTGGCGGAGCCGACAACGTCCGGGGCATCAAGATCATGGTTGCCGAGACCCCCTGGGCCCGGCAGGACGCCGACGGCAAGGCCCTGGAATCGCCCTTCTTCGTGAAGTTGCTCCCGGGCGTAGAGGACCTGCCCACGGCCGTGGATCTGTTCTGGAAAGCCGAGTACATGGCCCAGGGCTGGCTTGATGGCGCACCCTCCAAGGACCGCCCGGCCAAGCCCTTGGGGGTCTGCGTGGAGAATGGCTGCGGCACCCCCGAGAGGGTCAGCGTCAGCCCCTGGACGCCCTGGATTCACAACCTCGCCATCCGCTTTGCCTCGGGCAACTACAAGGCGCCGGTGGAGCTGGACGACCTGGGCGAGACCTGGTCCCGGGGCGTGTCGGGGCACATCACTCTGGTGGAGAATGATCTCTTCCTGACGCTGCGGGCCCACGCCGAGAAGGAACACCTGTTCTTCGTGGGCAAGGCCAATTCATCCTGGCCGCTGCTGCCCACGCTGCTGCCGGGGGATGCGGGGCCGGGCATTACCACGGACCTGGTGAACCGCATCGCCAACCAGGACGGCAGCACTGACTATGCGCTCTTTGACACCCGGGGGGAGGCCACCTCCGGCCGCAAGGGCTACGTAGGGACCTACCTGATGGGGCGTACCTGGAGCCCCGCTGCCCAGCTTCTGGTGCGGGGCTTCTACCCAGTCCAGAACGGCGCGCCAGAGTCCGTCCAGGTGAACATCAAGGGTCAGAGCGGAGAGCCCGGACGCCTGGAGTTCCGCTGGATCGCCAAGGATGGCCGGGAGGTCTGGGCCCGCACCCTGGACCCCGTGGTGCCCATAAACAAGATGGTCCATGTGGCCTTTGCCTGGGACGTGGAAAAGCGGTACTTCGCAGCCTACGCAGACGGCCTGGCCGCCGAATTGGAATGGGGCCTCAAGACGGGGCAGAAGTTCCCGGGCTTCGAGGGTAGCACCTTCATCGGCCGCCGGGTCTCCTGGCTGGATGACTTTGAGCTTCAAAGCATCGTGCCCACAGGGGCCCAGCTCCTGGCCCATCGGATCATTCAACCGGGGGACGACCTGATGGCCCCCGAGTTCCTGCTGTCCCTGCGCTT
>CAIXZC010000174.1 GCA_903923815.1 uncultured Myxococcales bacterium | reverse complement strand
CCTGGCCTCCATTCTGCTGGGTCCGGTGCTGGGCTGGTACCTGCTGGGTGACCCCCGGCTGGTGTTCGATCTGCTGCTGTTCGACCTGCTGTGCTACGTGCTGCTGTCCCACTTCGTGGTGGACCCCGACGAGGCGAAGGCCGTCCGCAAGTTCATCGCCGAGTGGCGCAAGATGGCGTGAGGATTCTGATGAGGCGCGCGGCCTAGGCTTCGAAGCTGCCGCCGTTGGGATCTTCTTCTTCTTCTTCCGTGTCTTCTTCGGGCAGGTGGGGCAGGCCCTGGGTGTCGTTCTCGTCCAACACGCCGAAGTCCATCTCCATGTCCATGTCCATGTCCAGGTCCTCGTGGGCCTCGGGATCCTCGCCGTCCAACAACTCCCCGACCTCGGGGGCGTCGTACTTGTCGTCCTCAATCACGGCCTTCTTCGCCTTGGGCTTGCCCTTGGCCGGGACGCCGCCGCACTTGGGGCAGATTGGTTTGGGCTTGTTCATATCGTAGAACTTGGTGCCGCAGGCGCCGCATTCGTGCTTCTTACCGAACTTGCTCAGATCAACCATCGGGTACTCCACTGGTCTGGATTCAGGCGCTATGGAATAACGGCATGGTCTGCCTTTGTCAAGCGTCAATTCCCTGGGCCTGATTGTGGCGCGGTCTGGGCCGCTGTGCTAACCTCCGAGGCCGCTTGATGGGAGGTCCAGGTGTCAGTCACATTTCTGTTGCTGGTTTCACTGTTCTTCGCCCAGCCGGAGGCGGACCCGGAGGCCCGGGGTGTGGCCGTGATGTGGGCCGACGGATTCCCCGCCCTGCTGGCCTCGCCGGCCAAGGGCGGCCTGCTGTATCAGGTCGTCGACGCCAACGGGAAGGTGCTGGACAGCACCACCCTGGGGACCTGCAAGGGCGAGGTTCTGGCCTCCCCCAAGGAATTGCCCAAGCGCTGCATCCCCACCGACCTTGCCGCCAAGCACAAGCTGTCCCAGCGGCCTGGGATCTCGCTGATGTGCCAGGATCTAAGCCGCGCCGTGGAGTTCGTCCGCGAGAAGAAGCAGACCATCGTCCAGGTCCGCGACGGCGCCGGGGGCCTGCAGAAGTACCCCGTGCCCATCGCCCGAGGCCTCTCCATTGAACCCGTGGCGTCCTGGAGTGGGGCCTGCGATCTGGTGGTCACGGTGGGGGCGCCGGGGGCGGGCAAGGCCTTCGTGGTGACCTCCAAGCGCAGCGGCAAGGGCACGGTCATCGGCCCCGCCGACCGCGGCGCGTTCTGGCTTGCCAACGCCGCCCGCCTGTTGCAACAGGGGGACCGGGACGGAGCCCTGCGTAGCGCCAAGGCAGCCCAGCCCCTGGTGGAGGGCGCCCAGGCCACGGAGGAACTGATGCTGCTGCTGGCCCGCTGCGGCGAGCACGGCCGGGCCCTCAAGCTGCTGGCGGCGCTGGAGAAGCTGGATGCCCCCCGGGCCAAGGTGCTGGCGGTCACGTCGGCGCTGGTGGAGGCCCGCCTGTCCTCCATGAACCTGGCGGACGACGCCTGGAGCTTCAAGGCCCCCTCTGGCTTCGAGGGCACCAGCATCTGGCTGAAGATCAAGGACCGCGATGGCAACACAGTGGCCATGTTCAAGCCCACCAACGGCAACACCTACCACCGCGGAGAGGTCTTCACCTGGCGCATGGCCAAGCTGCTTGGGCTGGAGGCCATGTACCCCGTCACCGTCCTGATGGAGTTGGACTCCAAGGCCTGCGACAAGGCTGTGGCCGAGCTGAACAAGACCTCCTACAAGGGCCTCAAGGAGAGGAACCGGCGCCTGATGATCGACCGTTGCCGCAGCGGCCACCTGGAGGGTGCGGTCAAGGATTGGGTGAAGGACTTCATCTTCTTCCAGGCCATCGGCAAGGTGGAGAAGTTGAAGCGCCATTCCATCGTGCAGACGCTGCGGGCGGGAGGCCCCAAGCCCCAGGTCGGTAAGAAAGTGCCCCTGGAACTCAGCTCCAAGCTGTACAAGCCGGACCACTGCCGCAAGGCCGAGTACCGGGGCTATCTGGACCAGAACCTCTTGGCCCGGGACCTGTCGGACCTGCTGGTGATGGACGTGCTGAACGCCAATGAGGACCGCTTCCCCGGGGCCAACCTGGAGGTGCGGTCGCTGCATGGTTCCAAGGAGACCAGCAAGTGCCTGCTGGACTTCGGCGAGTCCCGGCTGTTCTCCCTGGACAACGGTGGAACCTTCAAAGGGGCAGCGTCCCGCTCCTACACCGACGCTAAGAACCAGATCAAGCTGGCGCGCTTCAACAGGCGCACCTACGAGCGCCTGCTGCACCTGTCCGAGTTCCTGGACGGAGCCCGGCCTGCCCCCACTTTCCTGCGGCGTCAGGGCGTCACCACGGCCGAGCAACTGGCCGCCTATCTGGCCCTGGACAAGGGCGACAATCACAAACGCCGCAAGGTCCCCTTCAACGTGTTCCGCGCGAACCTGGGCATGGCCCTGGAGTACATAGAGAAATTCCAGAACAACAAGGACGCATGGTTTTAGGACGGCTCAAGAGGCAGTTCGGCGCCCCCGGCGGCGTGGCCCTGGTCAGGGCCCTCAGGGAGCACCTTGAGCTGTCCTGGGCGCAGGCCCAACAACTGGTCAAGCTGGGCAAGGTTCATGTGGCGGGGCTGCTGGCCCTGGACCCCTGGCTGGAGCCGGCAGCGGGGCTTGAGATCTCCGTGGACACGGATCGCAAGCGGCCCTCCCGAAGGGTGGTGCCGGGACCCCAGTGCATCGTCCTTCGAGAGGCCGAACTGGTGGTCGTCAACAAGCCCGCGGGGCTGGCCACCATGCCCCCCACCCGCACGGGCGAGCGGACCCTGGCCGAGCACCTGCCCGAGCTGCTGGGTGGCGTCCCCGTGTTCCCCGTTCACCGCCTGGACGCGGGCACCTCGGGGCTGATGGTGTTCGCCCTGACCTCGGGCGCGGCGGACCGGCTGGAGGCCATGCTGCGCGAGCATCTGGTGCGGCGCCAGTATGTGGCGCTGGTCCACGGCCACCCTACCCCAGGACAGCAGTTCGACAAGCCCGTGCCGGGTTCTGAAGAGGACCGGGTGGCGCAGTTGTCAGCCTTGTCGCGGTGCCTCAGCGTGGACCCCCGCGGCCCCCTTGCCCTGCTGAGAATGGAGCTGGAGACGGGGCGGCGCCATCAGCTTCGCTTCCATCTGGCGGACGCCGGTTTTCCCATTGTGGGGGACCACCTGTACGGCCAGCCGGAGCTGGACAAGCCCCTGCATCCGCCACGGATGTTCCTGCACTCGGCCAGCCTGGACCTGGACTGGGAGGGGCGGCACCTGCACCTGGACTGCCCGCTGCCAGAGGAACTGCAAGGGTTTCTGGGACGGATTACTTTTTCTTAGACGCCAGTTGGAGGGCCTTGCGCAGGGCCAGACGCAGGAAGCGGGAGGAGTCCCGCAGGGGGCGGTAGTGGCTGCGCTCGTTGCCGTAGATGCAGTCGATGGGGATCTCGGCGTAGGTGAAGCCGTCGCGGACGGAGTCGATGATCATCTCGGACTCCAGCTCGAAGCCGCCGGTCTTGGTGGGCTTGAGGGAGGACAGGAGGCGGCGGGAGACCAGCCGGTAGCCGGACTGGCTGTCCGTTACGCGGGTGCCGGCCAGCAACGAGATCATGATGGACGAGAGGGTGTTGGCGGCCAGCCGGATGAGGGGCATGCCCCGGGGATTGCCCATGCGGGTGCCGATGATGAGGTCGGCGCCGGTGCGGCCGTAGGTTTCCATGAAGGCGGGCAGGTCCTCGGGGCGGTGCTGGCCGTCGGCGTCGATGAAGATGACGGGGTCCCGGTGTTCCTCGAGGGCGCGCTCGACGGCGCAGCGGATGGCGGCGCCCTTGCCCTGGTTCACGGGGTTGCGCAGCAGCTCGGCGCCGGCCTCCAGGGCCAGGCGACCCGTGAGATCGGCAGAGCCATCGTCCACCACCAGGACGTCGAAGTCAGCCTCCCGGACCTTGCGCACTATGCCCTGGATGGTGGCGGCCTCGTTGTAGGCGGGGATGACCACCAGGGGGCGGGCGACTTTTTCAGCTTGCTCGGCCATTGGAAACCTCCCGCTTCATTACCCAGTACTTCATGACGCTGTAATTGAACAGGAAGACCAGGCATTCCGCCGTGACCTTCCCAGCGAAGGGCGCAAGATCAAAGCCCTCGACGAAGGAGAACACCAGCAGGGACGACAGGGCGAAGGAGACGGCCCAGAGGGCGACGAAGCGGGTGGCGCGGCGCAGCATGCTGCGGTCCCCCATGGCGAAGGTGAAGTAGTAGTTGAGCAGGAAACAGGTGATGGCACCGGCGGAGCGGGACACCACGTGGGCGTGCAGGTACCACAGGCCCACCACCTGGTTGAGGAGCTGGAAGACGCCAAAGTCCACGGCCACGGTGACCAGGCCCGACAACAGGTAGCGGTGCATGTCCGAGGCCCAGCCCAGGAGGCCAAAAAAGGCCATTCGCGGCCACCGAGTCCCCGCGCGGGGAAGACCTGGCGACTGATGCCACGGTAGCCTGAGTTCAGCGCCCTTCAAGGGTTCCCAACTTCCTTACCGCCACCGCATTGGCCAGGTCCCGGAAGGTGAACCGGCGACCCAGGTGGGGTTTGTTCAAGAAACGACCATTCCCGTATATGACGGAGGAGCCCCCGCCGTCAAAGAGCAAAGCGTCGGAGGCGCCGGCGGCGGCCAGCAGGCAGCCCGCATCCACCGAGCTGATGCCCGAGGAGCGGCTGATCCCGCGGCCTTCGACGGCCAGCAGATACAGGGTGCGGCCGTCGGCGGAGACCCCGGCGGCGCTGCGGGGGTGACGGCTGGGCAGGTAGAAGCGCAGGGCCATGGAGAAGCCCTCGTCGGCGATCTCGTCACCGGGGGCGGCACCCCGAAGGACGCGGGGACCGCCACTGATGGCCTCCAGCAGGGAGTGGGACAGGGCGGGCGCGGTGGTCTCAAGGTACAGGGGGGCGCCGGGGGTGAGGCCACGCAGTTCGTCGGCGCGGCTGCCGCAGGCCAGCAGAACGAGGTCCGTGTCCTTGAGGGAGGCCAGCGCCTTGGAGGGGCCGGCGGTGTCAATGGTGAGGGCCAGGGTGCGGTTCACCATGGGCGCCAGGGAGGGGCGGCGCACCAGGGCCTGGGTGCAGCCCCGGTAGCCCAACATCTTCTTGAGGTACAGGCCCGAGTAGACGTAGAGGCCGTTGCGGGCGGGGGGCTCGTTGGCGGCGTCGATGACGGCCTGCCGGCCCTCGGGCAGGTAGAGGGTCTGGGTCAGCTTGAAGCGCCCGATGTGCAGGAAGCCCGCCTCATCCTGGGCCAGGGTGGCGGTGTTGGCGGGGTAGCGCAGAACCTGGCCCGCGGTGATGAACAGGCCAAGGGAGTCCTTCACTCGGTCCCCAAAGCTGAAGTAGTCGCCGTTGAGGGCGGCCACGATCTGGGCCCCGGTGTCGTTGACCTCCGCGATCATCTCTTCAATCTTGAGCCCCCCACCCTGGGTGCGCAGGGCCAGCAGGCTGAAGCCCCGGTCCAGAGCGACGCGCAGCAGGTGGGCGTGGATGCGAGGGACGCCCTTGGAGGCCTTGCGGGACCATTGGGCGTAGTCCAGGCCAGGCTGGAGTTCGGTCCACTTGAAGTCGTCAGGCGTGGCCTCGTAGGTGCAGCGCTCTGCGGCGGCCAAAGGGCCGGCAAGCAGCAGGGCCAGCAACAACAGGATGGTACTTCGCATGGGCAACCTGGACTCCGACACGCAAAACGGTGGGAAGGATAAGGCCCCGGAAGGCGGCGGGCAACCAAAAAGGCGCGGAAGACCCCCTCACCTGCACCTGGCCCCGAGGACCTCCTCGCGGCCCAGGTTGGCGGCCGTGTTGCACAGCAGGTTCCAGGAGCGTTTGTGGCGCCCCTTGCTGGCGTCCTGGGCCCGGATGAAGGCCGTGAGGGCCTCCTCGGGGCGCTGGGCCTGAAGCAGGGCCAGGCCATAGTTGGTCAGCATGTTGAAGTTGTCCGGGGAGATGGCCAGGGCCGCCTCGTATTCCTTCAGGGCCTCGGCGGTGGCCCCCAGGCGGCCAAGCTCCAGGGCCAGCAGGTGGCGGCTTTTGGCGCTGGCGGGGGCAGCGGTGGCGGCACTGTGGGCCAGGGTCAGCGGGTTGGCGAAGTCGGGGATGCGCAGGGCCGTGCGGACGCTGAAGGCCAGGACAATCACGGCCAGCAGGGCCAGCGCCAGGCGCGGACGCAGCAAAGAGGCGGCGCCCGCCACCAACAGCAGGATGAGGAACGCCGAAGGGGTGTAGAAGACCCGCTCGGCCATGATGATGGTGGACAGGAACGCGAAGTTGGAGATGACCGCATAGGTGCCCGCAAACAGCAGCAGCAGGGTCGCCACCTGCCCCGAGCGGCGCAGGGACAGCACCAGGGCCGCCAGCATGCCAAGGGCCAGCAGCAGGCCACCCAGGACCTCCAGTTCGAAGAGGGACGCGGCGGGCAGCACCTGGGCCCAGGAATAGTCCACGGTGAGGGTGTGGGGCACCAGCAGCAGGCCGGCGTACAGGTACAGCAGCTTGAAGGGCGTCAGCCAGCGGCCCGCGAAGTCGGCCCCCAGCATGGGGTTGTCCTCGAAGGCCAGGTCGCCCGCCAGCACCCCGGACAGCATGGCGTGGCGCAGGAAGAAGTAGGCGGCAAGCACCGCGGTCAGGAGGGCCAGCAGGGGGAGGCGGGAGAGGTAGAAACGGATCCGCTCACTACGTTCGCGGCTAGGATTTGAACCCCCCGGATCGGATTGGCCGGCGTCCGTCCCATCCGCGCGCGAGGCAAGCGGATCGTCCGTTCGGCCGGTGTCCGTCCCAGCCGCGCGCGAAGCAAGCGGATCGTCCGTTCGGCCGGTGTCCGTCCCAGCCGCGCGCGAAGCAAGCGGATCCCGAGGTAGCCCAAAGACAGCCAACAGCAGAATCGCCGGCAGCAGCGTGGCGCCGTTCTCCTTGGACAGCAGCGCCAGCAGGAAGACGGCGGCCAGCGTGGCCAGGCGCGCGGGCTGAAGCAGCTCCCCGCGGCCCCTCCAGCGAACCACCAGCAGCGCCCCCAGCAGGATGAACACGGCGGCCAGCAACTCCGCCCGACTGACGACCCCCAGCACCGCCTCGCTGTGGACCGGGTGCACCAGAAACAACAGCCCCGCCGCCGCCGCGGGCAGCACCGCCAGCCCCAGGGCCAGGGCCAGAGCGTAGACCAGCCAGGAGGCGATCCCGTGCAGCACGATATTGACGGAACGCTGCAAAGCCGGGGCGGGCCCGGGCAGGCCGTCCACCAGCGCGAAGGTCAGGGTGGCCAGGGGGCGATAGATGGTCAGCTTCTCGTAGCCGGGGCGGTTGCCCCAGTAGTTGGCCTGAAGGATCTCCAGCGGGCGCGGGGGCCAGTGGGCCAGGGAGTTCTCCTCCACGGCGGCCTGGTCATCGAGCACGTAGCCGTTACCCAGGGAGGCGCCGTAGAGGGCCAACGAGCCCAGCAGGAAAAGCAGAAGCAGCAACGGCTTTCGGTCGTACCAGGTCACTTCAGGCCT
>CAIXZC010000173.1 GCA_903923815.1 uncultured Myxococcales bacterium | reverse complement strand
GCTGGCGGACGGGCTGACGCGCCTGGGCAAGCGGGCGGCGGTGGCCCTGCGTGAGCCCTCCATGGGGCCGCTGTTTGGAATGAAGGGGGGGGCCACGGGGGGCGGGCACGCGCAGGTGGTGCCCATGGAGGACATCAACTTCCACTTCACCGGGGACTTCCACGCCATCACGGCCGCCCACAACCTGCTGGCGGCGGCCCTGGACAACGCCATCCAGCGGCGGCAGATCAAGGAGCTGGACCCCCGGCGGGTCATCTTCCCGCGCGTGCTGGATGTGAACGATCGCAGCCTGCGGCGGGTCATTGTGGGGCTGGGCGGGGACGAGATGGGGGTGCCCCGGGAGGGCCACTTCGACATCACCGCGGCCAGCGAGATCATGGCCATCCTGTGCCTCTCCAACAGCTTCGACGAGCTGCGCCAGCGGCTGGACCGGATCCTTCTGGGGCTGACCTACGATGATCAGCCCGTGACCGCTGCGGAGCTGAAGATCTCGGGGGCCCTGGCGGTGGTCTTGAAGGACGCCCTGCACCCCAATCTGGTGCAGACCCTGGAGGGCACGCCGGCCTTCATCCACGGTGGCCCCTTCGCCAACATCGCCCACGGCAGCAACAGCATCCTGGCCACCAAGCTGGCCCTGGCCCACGCGGACTATGTGGTGACGGAGGCGGGCTTTGGCTTCGATCTGGGGGCGGAGAAGTTCTTCGACATCACCTGTCGGGCGGGGGACTTTGCCCCCGAGGCCTGCGTGCTGGTGGCCACGGTGCGGGCCCTCAAGATGCACGGCGGCGTGAAGAAGAAGGACCTGGGCGTGCCCAACCCCGAGGCGGTGCAGCGGGGCCTGGCCAACCTGGACAAGCACGTGGAGAGCATCCGCCGCTTCCAGGTGCCGGTGGTGGTGGCCCTGAACCACTTTGCCGGGGATACGGATGAGGAACTGGCCGTCGTGCGGCGCCGCTGCGAGGAACTGGGGGCGCCCATGGCCATCTCCCGGGGCTTCGAGCTGGGCAGCGCGGGCACGGTGGACCTGGCCCAGACGGTGGTGGATACGCTGTGCCACTGCCAGCTTCCCTTGAAGCCCCTGTATGAATTCGAAGAGGAGCCCGAGGTCAAGATTGAGCGCATCGCCAAGGTGCTGTATGGCGCCGAGCACGTGGACTACACCGCGGACGGTCGGCGGGACCTGAAGAGCATCAAGAAGCTGGGCTATGGGAACCTGGCCGTCTGCATGGCCAAGACCCCCAAGAGCCTGTCGGACAACCCGGACCTGTTGGGGCGGCCCAAGGACTTCGTGGTGACCGTGCGGCGCATCGAGATCGCCGCCGGGGCTGGCTTCATAGTGCCCATCACCGGCGACGTCATGCGTATGCCGGGTCTGCCCGCCGAGCCCGCCTACCTGGGCATGTCCATTGACAACGAAGGCAGGGTCACCGGGCTTTGAAACTCTTCTCCTATTTTCGATCGGGCCCCGAAGCCCCCTTGAGAGACCTCAGCGAGGCCCAGCTGCACCGGGAGTACAACTGGCGGCGCTGGGAGGTGTTCCTGGGGGTCATGTTCGGGTACGGCTTCTTCTACGTGGCGCGGGTGAACCTGTCGGTAATCAAGAAGCCGCTGCTGGACGAGGGCATCTTCACGCCCACCCAGCTAGGGGCGGCGGGCTCGGCCATGCTGGCGGTGTACGCCGTGGGCAAGCTGATGAACGGCATCCTGGCGGATCGGGCCTGGATCGGGCGCTTCATGGGCTTCTCGCTGCTGGGGGCGGCGGCCATCAATCTGGCCCTGGGGTTCAACACGTCCTTCCTGGTGCTGCTGGTCCTGTGGGGGCTGAACGGCTGGTTCCTGTCGGCAGGGTCGGCGCCCAGCGTGGTGGCCCTGTCCCAGTGGTTCTCGCCCAAGGAGATGGGCACGCGCTACGGGGTGTGGAGCTGTTCCCACTCCATTGGGGAGGGGCTGACCTTCGTGTTCACGTCCCTGCTGGTGGCGGGCCTGGGCTGGCGCATGGGGTTCTTCGGGCCCGCGCTGGTGTGCTCGGTGGCGGCGCTGCTGCTGATGCGGTTTGTGCATGATCGGCCCCGGACCCTGGGGCTGCCCGCGGTGGAGGACTACAAGCAGGACCACAGCGCCAAGGCCAAACCCCAGGGGTCCGTGGCGGCGATGCAGAAGGTCGCGCTGCGGTCGCCGGCGGTGTGGCTGCTGGGGCTGGCGTCGGCCAACATGTACGTGGCGCGCTACGGCCTGAACAACTGGGGCGTGCTGTTCCTGCAGGAGAGCAAGGGCTACGATCTGGCCTCCGCGGGGGTGGTCATGGGGCTGTGTCCCATGGCGGGGCTCCTGGGGGGGATGGCGGGGGGCTGGGTGTCGGATCGCTTCTTTGCGGCCCGGCGGCAGTGGCCCTGCTTCCTCATGGGGGCGGGGCAGGTGGCGGCGCTGCTGCTGGTCTGGTGGCTGCCCCCGGGGGTGGTGTGGCTGGACGGCGCGGCCATGGTGTTCTTCGGGTTCAACATGGGGGGCCTGATTGTGTTCCTCGGGGGCCTGTGGGCCGTGGACCTGGTGCCCGCCAAGGCGGCGGGGGCGGCCATGGGGCTGGTGGGGTGCTTCTTGTACATGGGGGCGGCCTTTCAGGACCTGGTGTCGGGGATGTTGTTGGAAGGAGGGGGCCACGGGGTCCCCTATGACTTTGACGCGCTGTTTGCGTTCTGGCTGGGGGCCTCGGTGCTGTCCCTGGTATTGACCACGGCGCTGGGTTTTGGCAGGCCATTGTTGGCCAGGATTCGCGGGTAGCACCCCGGCAGGGGGCCCGCCAAGGAGGAGTGTCACATGGGTTTGGGAAGTTTCATGGAGAAGGCAAAGACCTGGGCCACGGCCAAGCACTTTGATGAGGCCACCAGGGATCAGATAGGGGCGCTGCTGGCGGCGGACAACCAACAGGAGCTGGCGGAGCGCTTCGAGGGCGAGCTGGAGTTCGGCACCGCCGGGCTGCGTGGGGTGCTGGGGCTGGGGAGCCTGCGGATGAATGAGTACACCGTGGCGCGGGCCGCGGGGGGCCTGGCGAAGTGCCTGCTGGAGCTGTACCCCGAGGCCCGCAAGGGTGGGGTGGTGGTGGGCTATGACTGCCGCCAGGGCTCGGAGGAGTTCGCGGGGGTCTGCGCCCAGGTGCTGTGCGCGGCGGGCATCCCGGTGAAGCTGTTCACCAGGCTGACGCCCACGCCCCTGGTGCCCTTCGCGGCGCGGCGGCTGGGGGCCTTCGCGGGGGTGATGGTGACCTCCAGTCACAACCCGCCCAAGTACAACGGCGTGAAGGTCTATTGGACCAACGGCGCCCAGATCATCAGCCCCGTGGACCAGCAGATCGCCCAGCGCATGGGGGATGACTGGGGGCAGACGCCCGCCCGCATGGAGCTGGCCGCGGCGCGCAAGGCCGGGCTGCTGGTGGACCTGGGGGAGGACGTGATGGAGGCCTACGTGGACTGGGCCGTGAAGACCGCCACTCCTCGGGGCGTGACGGGGCTCAAGGTGCTGTACACGCCCCTGGGTGGCACGGGCTATGCGTTCGTGCGGGACATCTTCCAGAAGGCGGGCTTTGTGGACTTCAAGGTGGTGCCCGAGGAGCGGGACCCGGACCCGGCCTTTGCGGGGCTGTCGGCCCCCAACCCGGAGCTGCCGGCGGCCTGGAAGCGGTCCCTGGAGCTGGCCAAAAAGGAGGGCTCGGACCTGCTGCTGGCCACGGACGGGGATGGGGATCGCATTGGCGTGGCGGTGAGGGACCGGCAGGGCGGCTACACGCTGCTGACGGGCAACCAGATCGGCTGCATCATGCTGCACTACCTGCTGGAGCAGCGGCGCGAGAACGGCTGGACGGGGCGGGAGTTTGCGGTCAGTTCGGTGGTGTCCACGCCCCTGACGGCGCGCATCTGCGAGCACTTCGGGGCGCGGTTCCGGGAGACCCTGACGGGCTTCAAGTGGATGGGCAACGTGACGGAGGAGCTGGTGGCCGCCGGGGGGGACTTCGTGCTGGCCTTCGAGGAGGCCTTCGGCGTGACCTTCGGGGACAGCCGGGACAAGGACGGCATGACCTCCATCCTGCTGCTGTCCGAGGCGGCGGCGCGCAGTGCGCTGCGGGGCAAGAGCCTGCTGGACTACCTGGACGAGATCTATGTGGAGTGTGGGCTGCATCTGGAGGATGCGGCGGAGAAGTTCTATGAGGGTGTGGAGGGGCCGGCGCGGATGGCCTCGGTGCTGGGGGGACTGCGCAAGCACTGCCCGGCGCGCCTCGCGGGGGTGCCCGTGGTGGCGGTGCGGGATGTGCTGGAGGGGGTGATTCGGCGGGACGGCAGGACCGAGCCCTTCAACGAGCTGCCCCGGCAGGACCTGCTGTCCTTCTACCTGGAGGATGGGTCCTGGGTGTCCGTGCGGCCCTCGGGGACGGAGCCCAAGGTGAAGGCCTACGTGGGGGTGGTGCTGCAGACCAGCGCCAAGACCCTGGAGGCGGACCGGGCGCTGGCGCTGGGGCGGCTGGAGGGGCTGAAGGCGGCGGCGGGGGACCTGCTTGCCGGAAAGGTGGAGTAAACCCCTATGAGAAGATCCACGGCGGTGCTGGGCGGGGTGTTGCTGCTGACCTTGGGGCTGGCCGCGGGCTGGCAACTGGCGCGGGCCCTGCCGGCGTGCTGTGGTGGGGCGGTGGGGGGCGCGGGGGCTGGTGGGGGGCAGGAGGACCTGCCGCCCATGGCCGTGAGCCCCTGGGAGAACGAGCTGGCGGCGGCCCTGGATGGGCAGCGGCCGGCGGGGCCGCAGGGGGGCGCGCAGGATGTGGCCGGAGAGCTGACCCAGGCCCTGGGGCTGGGGGCCGTGCTGCCCCAAGGGGAGGCGGGCAAGCGCCTGACCACCCAGGTGAGCGGGGCCCTGCCCGGGGGCGAGGTGCGGACCCTGGGGCTGGGCTTCCAGGTGCCAGCGGTGACCCTGCGGGGGCTGTGGCTGCACCACAGTGCGCAGGCCACCCAGGTGGTGGTGCTGCTGCACGGGCACAACTCCAGCCCGGCCCTGACCGCGGGCCTGGAGGGCGAGCCGGACTACATGGCAAGGCTGGGCCGGCACCTGTACGACGCGGGCTTCGATGTGGTGCTGCCCCAGTTGGGCACCAACGGGCTGCTGGGGGGCTTCCTGAACAGCAAGCTGGCGTTCTTTGGGGTCCAGGTCCAGGGCCTGTGGACCCGGGGCATCTGCGACTTCACGGAGGCGCTGGAGCTCAAGAAGAAGTACCAGCGGGTGCTGCTGTACGGCATGTCCAACGGCGGGCTGCTGGCGGACCTGGCGGGGACCCTGTGCCAGGGCTTCGATCTGGTGGTGGCGGACGACTCCCTGGAGGACTGGCCCGCGGCCTAT
>CAIXZC010000172.1 GCA_903923815.1 uncultured Myxococcales bacterium | reverse complement strand
GGTCTGCACAGGAACAGGGTCCCCCATGAGCAAAGCGTTCGAGCAGCAAGGCGTCGAAGACCTCCGCAAGGAGATTGACCAGCTCAACCACGAGATCCTGGCCCTTCTGAACCGCCGGACCACCTTGGTGAAGGCCGTGCGGGCGGTCAAGGATGCGGAGGGTCGCGCCATGCCCGACCCGGGCCGCGAGGTGGCCCAGGTTCAGACGCTCCTGCTGGAGAATCCGGGCCCCGTGACCGCCAAGTCCATAGAACGCATCTACCGCGAGATCTTCCGTTCCGCCGTTGAGGACTCCGTTCCCGAACGTCCCACCCCCATGCTGGCCGGGTCGCGCCCCATGCTGCGGCGCGGCGGGGTCATGGTGGGGGATGTGCAGGTGGGCGGTGGGGCCAAGCCCGTCATGATTGCCGGGCCCTGCTCCGTGGAGAGCGCCGAGCAGATGGAAGAGACCGTGCGCTTCCTGACGGACATGGGCGTCAGGCTGATCCGTGGCGGCTGCTTCAAGCCCCGCACCTCCGTGTTCTCCTTCCAGGGTCTGGGCCTTGAGGGTCTGCAGATCCTGTCCGATACGGTGAAGCGCCACGGCGCCATGTCCGTCACCGAGTTGACCAGCATTGAACACCTGCAGGACACCGCTGCCGGCGCCGACCTCATCCAGGTGGGCGCGCGCTCCATGTTCAACTACGAGTTGCTGAAGAAGCTTGGCGAGGTCCAGCGGCCCATCCTGCTGAAGCGCCACTTCGCGGCCACCGTCGAGGAATGGCTGATGGCCGCCGAGTACCTGGCGGGCCACGGCAACGACCGCATCATCCTCTGTGAACGCGGCATCCGCACCTTTGAGACCCAGACTCGCAACACCCTGGACCTCTCCGCCGTGGCCCTCATCAAAGAGCGCTACGACCTGCCCGTGGTGGTGGACGTCAGCCACGCCGCTGGGCGTCGGGACATCCTGCCGGCGTTGGCCCGTGCGGCCCTGGCGGTGGGCGCGGATGGCCTCATGGTGGAGGTCCACCCCAACCCAGCCCTCGCCCTGTCGGACAGCCAGCAGCAGCTTGGCTTCGATGACTTCTCCACCCTGTGGGCCAGCCTCTTTGACCGCCGGGGAGGCTGCTAGTGGCGGAAGAAATCAAGATCCCATCGAACCCGGAGGCCGAGAAGCGAGTCCTCAGCATGGCCTTCAATGACAAGGCCGCCCTTGGCGAACTTGCCGAGAAGCTGAAGGCCGAGGACTTCTACCACCGCCCCCACCGCCTGGTCTTCGAGGCTTTGATGGCCCTGGGCGACAAGGGCCAGGTGGTGAACCGGGTCTCCGTTCAGGAAGAACTTGAAAGCCGCGGCATCGACATCAAGACCGTGGGCGGCGTGGCCTACCTGTGCGAACTGGAGATCTACGAGCCCGGCACCGCAGGCCTGGAGTACTACGTCAAGGTGGTGCGGGAGAAGGCCCTTCATCGGCTGATGATCACCACCGCCGAGACCATCCTGCGGGAGGGCATGAGCGGCAGCCTCTCCGTGGACCAATACCTGGACTGGGCCGAGCAGCAGGTCTTCCAGGTGGCCCAGATCCAGACCAAGCCTTCCTACAACCAGATCGGCGACATCATCGCCCAGCTCATGACCGACCTGGAGGCCATGCGCAACTCGTCCATGGAGGCCCCCGCCATCCGCACGGGCTTCGCGGACCTGGATCACAAGCTGGGCGGCCTGCACCCCACGGATCTAATCATCCTGGCGGCCCGCCCCGCCATGGGCAAGACCTCCCTGGCCCTGAACCTGGCGACCAACGCGGCCATCAATCAGAAGAAGGCCGTGGTCATCTTCAGCTTGGAAATGTCCTCCTCCCAGTTGGCCACGCGCCTCATCTCGGCCTTGAGCCGCGGCCGGGGCCACGGGGGCAAGGGCGTGTCCGGGCGCATCTTCCGCGAGGGCAAGGTGACCCCCGCGGACATGGAGATCCTGGCGGGCGTCATCCCCACCCTGCGGGGCGCCCCCATCACGGTGGATGACACCGCCGCCATCTCCATCGTGGAGCTTCGCGCCCGCGCCCGGCGCCTCAGGGCCGACGGCCGCTGCGACCTCATCATCATTGACTACATGCAGCTCATGAGGGGCTCGGGGAACAGCTCCAGCCGCGAGCAGGAGGTGGCCGAGATCAGCCGCTCCCTCAAGGCCCTGGCCAAGGAACTCAACGTCCCCGTGGTGGCCCTGTCCCAGCTCAACCGAGGCCTGGAGAACCGCGCGGACAAGAAGCCCGTCATGTCGGACCTGCGTGAATCGGGCTCCATCGAGCAGGACTCGGACGTCATCCTGTTCATCTACCGCGACGAGGTCTACACCAAGGAGAAGTCCCAGAAGAAGGGCGTGGCGGACGTCATCATCGGCAAGCACCGCCACGGCCCCATCGGCGAAATCTCGCTTTACTTCGACGAGCGCTACACGCAGTTCACCAACATGGACACGGCGCACGCCATGGACACCGGTCACCACGAATAGATTCTTGGATTATTGAAGCTTCTCGGCGCTGTCGTTCAGCAGGGGCTCCAGGGCCCGGTCCAGGCGCGGCATGAGCTGCATGGCCTGCTGCAGGGTGGGGGCGGTGATGCGGACCATGCCCTCCATGCGGGGCAGGTTGGCGCGGTCGCGGATGTAGATGCCTTCGGCGGCCAGCAGCTCGCACAGCAGGCGGGCGTCGGGGGCCTTGACCAGGAAGAAGTTGCCCTCCGTGCTGTGGGTCCAGAAGCCCCGGTCAGAGAAGGCCTTCACCAGGAACTCGCGGCCCAGGCGTACGTTGCGGGCCACTTCGTGGTAGTGGGGGAGGTCGGCCAGGCAGGCCTGGGCGGCGATCTGCCCCAGGCGGTTCACACTCTTGGGGTTGAACAACTTGCCCAGCTCGTGGATCAGGTAGTCCGAGGCCGCCAGATAGCCGATGCGCAGGCCAGCGATGCCGAAGCACTTGGAGAAGGTGCGGGTGACCACCAGGTTGTC
>CAIXZC010000171.1 GCA_903923815.1 uncultured Myxococcales bacterium | reverse complement strand
TGGAGGTGATGCGGACTGTGGTGGCCATGCACACGGAGGTCAAGGCCTCCAATGTGACCTCGGCCGGCGGCATGAGCTCCATGATGGGGGGCGGGGGCAAGCCGCTGACCATTGAGGTCCGGGGCGACGATCTGGGCCGGATGGCGGAGGTGGCGGTGGAGGTCCGCAAGATCATGGCGTCCGTGAAGGGCACCGGCGACGTGACGGCCGACCTCTTCGAGGAGCGACCCGAACTGGCCTACACGGTGGACTACGAGAAGGCGGCGCGGGCGGGGCTGGCGCCGGCCCAGCTTGGGAACACGCTGCGGACGGCCTTGTACGGCACGACCATCTCGCGCTTCCGAGGGATGGGCCGGGACGACGACATCACGCTGCGCCTGCAGGAGCCTGACCGCCGCGACACGGTGGCACTGGGGCAGGTGCGGGTGCGGTCCTCGGCCGGGCAACTGGTGGAACTGCAGGACCTGGGGCACTTCGGCGAGGGCGTAACCCCGGTGAAAGTGGTGCGCAAGGACAAGCAGCGCTCCATCGCGGTGGGCGCCTCGGTGACGGGGCGGGCCCTGGGGGATGTGTACAAGGACGTGGAGGAGAAGCTGCACGCGGCAGGGCTTTACAGCCGCACGGATGTGTCTCTGGTGACCTCGGGAACCGTGAAGGAGCAACAGACCCTGTACGGCAACGTGGGCCTGATGCTGGTGCTGGCGCTGCTGCTGGTGTTCCTGGTGATGGCGGCCCAGTTCGAGTCCTTCATGGACCCCTTCGTGGTCATGTTCTCGCTGCCCTTCGCGTTCACGGGGGCCTTTGGGCTGCTGTGGGCCACGGGGACCCACCTTTCGGTTCCGGCGTTGCTGGGGCTGCTGGTGTTGGTGGGGGTGGTCGTGAAGAACGCCATTGTGTTCGTGGACTACGCCAACCTGATGCGGCGTAAGCACGGCATGGACCTGGAGGAGGCGCTGACCACTGCGGCGGAGCGCCGGCTTCGGCCCGTGCTGATGACGTCGCTGGCGACCGTGGCGGGGTTGCTGCCCATGGCCCTGGCCCGCGGTGAGGGTTCGGAGATGTGGGCACCCCTGGGACGCGCTGCCCTTGGCGGGATGCTGTTCTCCACGGTCATTACGCTGGTCATCGTGCCGGTCATGTATCACATCTTCGAGTTTGCACGCCGCAAGCGGGTCATCGACGTCGAGGTGGGTTGATCGCGAGGGGAACCGACCCCAGGTCAACGCACTCGGGCGCCTTCAAGAAAACGCAGCAACAATTCGGTCATGGATTCGGCGCGGGCCTCGTCGGAGGTGGCCAGGTCGCGCTGTTCGCCCGGGTCCTGCGCCAGGTTGAACAGCTCGGGGTCCTCGCCCTCGGAGCCCGCCAGCAGGTGCCAGGGCCACAGCAGGAGGCCGTGGCGGCGGGCGTCGGTCTGGGCATCGCGCACGAAGGAGAAGATGGGGCGGGGGGGTGGGGCCTGGGCGTCGTCCTCGGCTAAGTTCCGCCGAATACCCTCGGGGAGCAGGTGCCACAGGAGGCTTTGGCCTTGCAGCAAGGCACGGTCAGGGTGGGTGGCGCCGCTGAGGTCCAGGAGCGTGGGCAGCAGGTCCACCAGGGCCACGGGCTCGTCCACCTTGCGACCCTTGAGGCCCGGGACGCGAAGCAGCAGCGGGACGCGGACCGACTCGCCGTAGATGGCCCGGCAGTGCTGGGTGCCGCCGTGTTCTTTGAACTCCTCGCCGTGGTCCGAGTGCAGGGCCAGGACCGTGTTGTTCCACTGGCCCGACTCCTTGAGGTACTGGATGAAGACGCCAGCCCAGGCGTCCACGTAGGCGATTTCAGAGTCGTAGCGGTCCTTGGAGGTCTTGCCGAAGACCTTGCCGGGGGGGCCGTGGTTCACGTAGCTGTGGTGGGCGTCCTCCAGGTAGACATACATGAGGAACGGTTTGTGGCTGCGGCGCTTGGCAAGCAGGTCGATGGCCTTGAAGACGCTCTTGGGGCTGGCCGCGGCGGAGGCCTTCTTCCAGTCCTTGGTGGCGTAGTTGACGACGACCTTGGAGAAGCCCTGGCCGAAGCCTTTGACGTTGTTTTGGATCCAGGGGTTGATGACCGCGAAGGTGTCATAGCCCTCGTTCTTCAGCAGCTCCGGCAGCGTGAGGTTGCCCTGGCCCAGGCTCCAGAACTTGGGGCGCTGGTCCCATTCCATGTACTGGGGGTACAGGCCGGTGAGGGCGCTGGGCATGCTCTTGCGAGAGCAGGCGCTTTGGCTGAAGGCGGCACGGAAGGCCAGGGACTCGGGCAGAAGTTGGTCCAGATTGGGCGTGTTCTCGCGCTTGTAGCCCAGGAAGTGCACGCGGTCGGCCCGCATGGCGTCGGCCATGATGATGACCACATTGGGCTGGGGCGGACCGTCCCAGGGGTAGGGGTCGGCGCCGGGGAAGAGGGGGGCCTGGGGGGCGGCGCCGGCCTTGGTTCTGGCCTTGCTATTGGGCTTCTTGGGTGGGGTTTCGCGGGCCTGGAGCCCCAGACGCTTGGTGATGGACGCGACCACTGCGGTGGCGGGGTCGCCGTCAATGGCGGCGCGTGTCTGGGAGGGGCGCAGCGTCACCGCACCCACCAGGGAGGCCAGCACCAGCAGGGCGGCCGCGGCATGCAAGGGAAGGGAAAGACGCCAAGGGATGCGCTGCCCCACAAGGGCGGCCACCAGCACCGCCACCAGCATGCCCACCAGCAGCAGCGCCAGGGCTGGGACGCCTAGCACGGCCCCGTGCTGAAGGTAGATGACCAGGGCCCAGAAGCCCAGGGGCAGGCCGCAAGCACCCAGCAGCCAGGGCAGCAGCCCGGGGAAACCGGGGCGACGTGGGGGACCAGGGGGTAGCAGCAAGGCCACGGTCAGGAAGACCACTCCGAGGGCCGCGAAGACCGCCAGCGTGGCCACGCCCTGCAGCAGGTTGGCCAGGGCAGGAGAGGTGATCTTTTCAAAGATGGCCGGAATGCTTGGGTACACCACGGGAAAGACAAACAGCATGAACCCCAGGGCCAGGGAGGGGCGAAGGGGATGGTAGAGGCCGCTGCCAGCGGGTGCGGCTCCTGGCTTGGGGGACGATAGCACCAGGGAGGCCAGGGCGCCCATCAAGCCCACGGGCAGCGCCACCAAGGTCCAGAAAAAGGGCAGGGTCAACAGGGCCCCGTCCAACCCCTTGCCAAGGGCCACCACAAGGCCTGCCACAAAGGACAGCAACAGCAGCCCCGAAAGCGGAAATAAAGCAGCTCGTGCGCGCAAAGCAAGCTCCAACAGGGGCCAAGGCCCGGAAGGACCTTTAATAACGCAAAGGGCAGGGTGAGGGCAAGGGCGGAGAATGCACGCACTTTCGCGCTTTGCATGGGCTTTGACCCCGACTATACTGCGCGCCGCGGTCGGCCTGTGCCTTGCTTGGCCGGCCCCTTGAGGAAGAACCATGATACATCTGACCGACGTTGGAAAATCCTTTGGCGAGCGCCCGCTGTTTGAGGGCGTCAACCTTCGCATTGCCCGGGACGACCGGGTGGGCCTGGTGGGCAAGAACGGCAGTGGCAAGACCACTTTGTTCCGCGTCATTGCGGGCGAACTGAGCGCCGACACGGGCGAGGTGGGGCGGGCCAAGGGGGCCAAGATTGGCTATCTGCGGCAGGAGATCTCCCAGGACCGTCAAGGGCCGGTGCTGCACAACGTGCTGGCCGGGGTGGAAGGGTTTCATGAAATCCGCCACACCATTGAAGAGCTGGTCCACGACCCGCTGCTGAAGGACGCTGAACTTGGTCGCCCCGTGCTGGCGCGGCTGACGGACCTGCAGACCCGCTATGAGATGATGGGCGGCGATGGGCTGATTCCCAAGGCCAAGGAGATCCTGTCGGGTCTGGGCTTTGATGACCGCCTGCAGAACGATGACTGGGGCAAGCTGTCGGGCGGCTGGAAGATGCGCGCCGAGCTGGCCCGCATGCTGTTGTCGTCGCCGGAAGCGCTGCTGCTGGACGAACCCACCAACCACCTGGACATGGAGTCCATGATGTGGTTCGAGAACTACCTGCAAAGCTTCACCGGCGCCCTGGTGCTGGTGGCCCACGACCGGGAGTTCCTGAACCGCACCGTGAAGCGCATCATCGAAGTGGACCAGGGCAAGGTTCGGCAGTACCCCGGGGACTACGACAACTACAAGCGCCTGAAGGAAGAGGACGAGCGCCTGGCCGCCAAGCGCTTTCAGGAGCAGCAGGCCCAGATCCGCGAGCTGGAGGACTTCATCAACCGGAACCGCGTCCGCAAGGACCGCGCCCGGCAGGCCCAGAGCCGCATGAAGAAGCTGGACGCCATCGAGCGCATCGAGGCCCCCAAGGAGGACGGCCACATCACGTTCGAGTTCCCCGAGGCCCCTCGCCCTGGAAAGCTGGTCGTGAAGATCCGCGGGCTGGGCAAGTCCTACGGCCCCAAGGAGGTCTTCAAGAACCTCAACCTGGACATCTACCAGAACGAGAAGTGCGCCCTGGTGGGTGTCAACGGTGCAGGCAAGTCGACCCTGATGAAGATCCTCTCCCAGCGCCTGGAGCCCAACGCAGGCGAGCTGGAGATGGGCTACAACGTGGTGCCGGCGTACTTTGCCCAGCACCACCTGGAAGAACTGAACGCCGCCAACACCGTGTGGAACGAGATGCTGGGCGTGTCCGTGGGCCTGCAGGTCTCCAAGATCCGCACCCTGCTGGGGGCCTTCAAGTTCACCGGCAACGACATTGACAAGAAGGTGGGCTACCTGTCCGGTGGAGAGAAGAGCCGGCTGGCCCTTGCCAAGCTGCTGGTGCGGCCCTCCAACCTGCTGATGATGGACGAACCCACCAACCACCTGGACATCGAGTCCCGGGAGATCCTGGAGGAGGCCCTGCGCCAGTACCAGGGGGCCATCCTGTTCACCAGCCACGACCGGCGCTTCATTGACGCCGTGGCGGGGCGGGTGCTGGAGATGGAATACGGGGTGCTGAACAGCTACCCGGGCAACTTCTCGTACTACTCTTGGAAGAAGAAGCAGGGCGAGAAGGAGCAGGCCGCCGCCGCCGTGGTGGCCGCCGCGAAGGCCCCGGCAAAGGCCCCCGAGCCTGCCGCCGACCGGGGGCGTGCCCAGGAACAGCCCATGACGGAGGCGGGCCGCCGCCAGGAACGGGACCGCAAGCGCCTGGAGGCCGAGTACCGTCAAGCCCTGCACAAGGAGACGGCGGACCTGAAGAAGAAGCTGACCGACGTGGAAGGCCGGATTTCCGAGGCAGAAGCGGAACTGGAGCGCCTGGAGACGGCCATGGATTCCCCCGGCGACCACAGCGCCGACGAGATCCTTCAGTTGTCCCACCGGCACGGCGAACAGAACTGCCTGCTGGAGGACCTGATGCAGCAGTGGGAGACCCTGGAAAAAGAGATCCACACGCGCAAGGCGGCGCTGGACAAGCGCTTTGGCATGACCGCCCCAGACTGACCGGAGTGATTGGAAGATGAGCTGGATTGAAGTGCTGCTGGTGGCCGTGGCCCTGGGAATGGACGCCTTTGCGGTGGCCGTCAGTGCCGGGATCTGCCCCCGCAGAAGCTGCCGCGGCCCGGCCCTGCGCATGGCCACGGCCTTCGGGGTCTTCCAAACGGGTATGACGCTGTTGGGCTACGGGGCCGGTGCCGCTGCCGAGGCCCTGGTGCGCAGTTGGGATCACTGGCTGGCCTTCGGGCTGCTGCTGGTGGTGGGCCTGAAGAATGGCTGGGAGGCCCTGGGTGACCCCGAGGCGCCATCCCCGGACGCCAGCAAGGGCTGGGCCCTCATCATGCTGGCCGTGGCCACCAGCATCGACGCCTTCGCCGTGGGCTTCTCCTTCTCGACCGTGGGCATGACCGTGTGGTTGCCGTCCCTG
>CAIXZC010000170.1 GCA_903923815.1 uncultured Myxococcales bacterium | reverse complement strand
GGTAGTCCGTCAGGCCCAGGCGCTGCATGAGCTGGGCGCCCACCATGATGATCTCAGCATCAGCGGCGGCGCTGTCCGCGCCCACCAGATCGGCGTCGCACTGCATGAACTCGCGGAAGCGCCCCTTCTGGGGACGCTCGGCCCGCCACACGGGGGCCAGGGCGTAGCGCCGAAAGGGCATGGGCAGGTCCGTATTGCAGGCCAGGAAGCGGGCCAGGGGCACGGTCAGGTCATAGCGCAGGGCCACATCCCGGGCGCCATTGTCCTGGAAGCGGTACAGCAGCTTGTCTCCCTCCTCGCCGTACTTGCCCATCAGCACCGCCGCGTACTCCAGCGCGGGGGTGGACAGGGGGCCGTAGCCGAAGTCCCGGAAGACCTGTTCGATCAGCTCAATCATGCGGCCCCGGGCGACCATCTCGCGGGGGGGGTAGTCACGAAAACCCTTCAGCAACTGGACGGACATGGAACCTCCAAAAGGGAAAAGGGCTAGAAGCGCAGGGTCAGCTCCGTGCGGACCCCCTCGAATTCGGGGAAGGTGCGGCACAGGCCCCCCGAGCAGCGCAGGCCGCCACGGGTGCTTCCAGCGAAGACTTTGATATACGAACCGGGCAGAAAACGCCAGGAGGCCTGGACCCCGTGGTGGTGCTGGCGGTCCAGGGTCACCCCCGGCTGATCCGAGTATTCATAAAGGTAGGAGAGGCTGACCCAGGGCGCCATTGTCCAGCCGGCGCCGAAGGTGCGGATGGAGAAGTCCGACAGGTTGGCACTGTCCTGCAGGTACTGCTCGCTTCGTCCCGACAGGTCCAGGCTGTGGCGGCCCACCACGGGCACCTCGGCGCTGAAGCCCGCGTGCCACATGGTCCACTCGTGCCGGGTGGCGATGTCCTCCCGCTCCCGCCGCAGGCCCCCCTGCAGGGTGCCCGTGATGCCCAGGTCGTCCTGGCGATACTCCAGGCCGCCGTACAGGTGGCGCGCGTAGGAGTCGTGGGGGATGACGACCACCTTGGTGCCCGCGGTGAGGCGCTCGTCGGGCACCAGGTCCCGCACCTCCAACAGGTTCAAGAACACGCTGCTGTCACTGCCCGGCAACGTGAAGTCCAGCCGCCCCCGGGCCGCCCAGGAGTCATAGAAGCCGGGGCGCAGGAACAGCCCCTCGTCCTCCAGCGGCGGAAGCTGGGAATAGGCCAGATACTGCACCTTCCCCAGGCCATCCTTGACGCTGCCCTGAAGCAGCGCGTCGTTCTCGTCCAGCCCCTTGTTGACGCGGGTCTCCAGCAGCACGTGGAAGGGGCCGGGGTTGCTGTTCAGCGCCCCGTACACCACCCAACCATCCCGCCGGTACTCCGCCAGAGACTTGGTCCCCCCCGGGTCCTTCACCCAGGAGCTTTGCATCAGGTCACCCTCCACGGACAGCATCGTGCGCGCCGGCAGTTGCCCCCAGGTCAGCGCGGCCCCCGCGGTCTGGTGGGAGTCGGGCGTGGGGACACCCACCTGCAACTCGTCCCCGCCGTCCCGAAACAGCGCGCCCGCGCCATGCAGCGCCAGCTTGATGGGCCCCAGGGCCGCCCCAAGAGAGGCCCCGCCCAGCACGTCGTCGCTGTCCTCAATATAGGTCTCCACCTGCTCGGCGGCGTTCACCGGGTTGGCCAGCCCCGCGAAGATCAGCCCCTCCAGAGGGCCGCTGCGCAGCGACGCCTTGCCCCCCCGCAGGGAGGTGTCCATGGCCAGTTCGTCCACCCGCTGGAAGCACAGGGCCATGCCCTTGCCCAGACACACGTAGTAGTCGCCCAGTTCCATGGTGCTGTTCCCCGCACCCAGGCGGGCGGTCACCTTCTCCAGGCGCACCTCATCCCGGTACAGGTTGTGGAAGTCCGTGGCGGCCTTGCCGGTGGTCCCGCTCAGGTACTTCTCGGCGTCCAGGCGGGCGCTCAGGTAGAAGTCCCGGGAGGCCAGCGACCCGTTCAGCCGGTTGCGCAGGGACCACCAGTTCCCGTCCGTGGGATCGTAATGGTAGTCGCCGTAGAAGCTTTCGGTGACCTGGGGCAGCAGATACCCGAAGGTGGGCGCGGTCTGGGTCTGGGCTGGGGGGGCCTGGGGGGGCGGCACCTGGGGGTCTTCAGCCCCCGGCGTCAGGGGGCCCAGCAGGGCCAGCACGCATAGCAGGGCCAACCCGCTCATAGAAGCCCCTTGAGGAAGGCCTCAAGCTGGTACTGCTCGCCGGGCAGCACGCCGTCCTGGCGCAGCACCTCGCGCCCGCTGCGGTCAAACACGATCAGATGGGGCAGGCCACCCTTGGGGTTCAGCAGGGTGCCCGCCTCCGAGGAACGATCGACCACCACCGGGAAGGTGTAGCCGTTGCGTTGCAGGAAGGGCAGCACCTGGGCCTCCGAGTCCGGGCCGTCGCTGGAGATGGCCAGCACGTACAGACCCTTGGCGGCGTACTCCTCGTGGAGGCGCTGCAGAAAGGGCATCTCATTCTTGCAGGGCTTGCAGAAGGTAGCCCAGAAGCTGACCAGCACCACGTCCTTGCCCAGATGCTCGCTGAAGCCCACGGGGCGGCCCTCGGGGTCCGGCAGGTTCAGCCGCCCCAGCATGTCTGACGACGCGGGGGGCATGCCCTGGGAGCAGGCCGCCAGGAAAAAGGCTGCGGCAATTATCGCTAGCAAGAGGTATTTCATTGTCTTGTTGCCTCCGGTCCCCGAAAATAACCGCCGCGGGCGACGGCGCACAAGCGAAATCTGGGGAACCGGCGCACCCACCCGCCAAGGAGCAGGCATTGAAGACCACGGATACCATCGCCGCCCTGGCCACAGCCCCCGGGCGGGCGGCCATTGCGGTGCTTAGGGTCAGCGGGCCCGGGGCCCGGGACCTGGGGTTGGCCCTTGGGGCTGGACCTCTGCCACCGCGGCGCGCGCTGCTGCGGCCCCTCCACGACCCGGCGGATGGCACCTGGCTGGACGATGCCCTGGTGCTGTTCTTCGCCGGCCCCCGCTCCTACACCGGCGAGGACCTGCTGGAGCTTCAGCTTCATGGCTCC
>CAIXZC010000169.1 GCA_903923815.1 uncultured Myxococcales bacterium | reverse complement strand
CCCTTTGGGCGCACCCCCTCCCTTGCGGTCGGGGTTCGGACGGACCCGCTGTCCTTGGCGGTCGGGGTTCGGACGGACGCCCCCTCCTTTCCGGTCGGGGTTCGGACGGTGTTGGTGCGGCGCAGCTCGGGCAGCAGCAGGGCCAGCAGCAGCAGGATGAGGGCGGGGACCAGCAGGAACTGGAAGCGGTCCTGGCGCAGGCGCGCCATGGTGGCCTCTATTTCCTTCTTCTCCAGGCGGTCCAGCTCGGCATAGATGGCCGCCGCGATGGGCTGGCCCGTGTAGTGGAAGTACTTGCCACCGGTGATGCGGGCCATGTCCTGCAGCAGCTGCTCGTTCAGGTGGGACACCACCGGGTCGCCGCTCTCCTCGTCCGTCATGCGGCCCTCGCCGGGCTGGCCCGTGTCCTGGTTGATGTCGGGCACCATGTCCCCCGCCGCCGAGCCCACGCCCACGGTGTAGATGCGCACCCCCGCGTCCGCCGCCTTCTGGGCGATGGCCAGGGCGTCCCCGCCGTGGTCCTCACCGTCCGTCACCAGCAGCACCACCTTGAAGCGGCTGCCCTTGAAGGGCGTCACCACGCCATTGGCGTCCGCCTCTTCGCGCCCTATGCCCAGGGTGTCCAGGCTCTCGTCCAGGGCCTTGCCCACGGCGGTCCCGGGCACCGGCACGTCCCCCGGCCGCAGCCCCTGCAGGTAGCTGCTGATGGCCCCGAAGTCCGAGGTCAGGGGGCTTTGCTTGAAGGCGATGCCCGCAAAGGGAATGAGCGCCAGGCGCCCGCCCCTCATGCGCTTCATGATCTCCTCAATCTCCAGCACCGAGGCTTGCAGCCGGTTGGGCTCCACGTCCGCCGCCAGCATGGAGGCCGACAGGTCCACCGCCACCGCCAGATCGATGCCCTTCTTGTGCCACTTGCTCTCCTCCATGCCCCACTGAGGCCGCAGGAAGGCCACCCCCAACAGCAGCAGGCCGAACACGAAGAACACCGACGAGAGGACCCGCCGACTCTGGGCCGCCTGCCCCGTCAGCAGGTGCCGCAGGGGGCTGTCCGCCAGCCGCGCCGCCGTGGCCCTGCGCCAGCGATGGAGCGCCAGGGCCGCCACCCCCGCAGCCCCCGCCAGCACAAAGGGAAGCCAGAAGAACTGCAGGTTCTGCCAGTTGATGCCACCGTCGAAGTTCATGGGAATCTCCGAAACACCGTGCATTGCAGGACGAAGGCGCCCAGCAGCAGGGCCATGGCCACCGCCAGGGGCAGCTCGAACTCCTCGTTGCGCAGGGTCACCCGCTCTTCCTTCCAGGCGCCCCGCTCCAGGGACGCGAAGTTCTTGCGGAACTGTTCGTCCGTGTAGGAAACCTGAAACACGCCCTTGGCGGCGTCAGCCAGTTCGCGGATGCGGGCCTCGTCGACCTTGGATTCGTAGGGGATGTAGACGGGCATGCCGCCCTCCAGGGCCTGCCGGCCGTTGCGCTGGATGGCGGGGATGCGGCTGTCATTGCCGGACCCGATGAGGAAGGTGTACAGGCGGGGCCGCTGACCGTCGTCCATGGCGCCCAGGTGCTTGGCCACGTCCAGGGGCTTGAGCTGGCTGGCGTTGTCGTTGCCGTCGGTGATGAGGATGATGACCTTGCCCTTGCCGTCACTGTCCGCAAGGCGCTTGTAGGCCCGGGCCAAGGCGTCCCCCACCGCCGTGCTCTCACCGTTGATGGTGCAGCCGTTGATGCAGCCCTCCCGGTCCCGCTCCCGCTCCTGGCTGTCCAGCACCAGCGCGTTCAGGTGCCCCAGGGCCGCCTGATAGTCCAGCGTCAGGGGGAACTTCATCCAGGCGTCACTGGCGAAGACCACCAGCCCGATGCGGTCGCCCTTGCGCTGGGTGATGAACTCGCGCAGCACGTCCCGGGCCGTCTCGAAGCGGTTTTTTGGGGACTTTCCCTGGGACAGCAGCTGCCCAATCTGAAGGTCCGAGAGGTCCACCGCGTTCATGGAGCTGGACATGTCCAGGCACACCATGATGTCCAGGCCCTCGCCCTCCAGGTCCTCGTAGTCCTCCGTGACGGGCCGCGCCAGGGCCACCACCAGGGCCAGCAGCCCCAGGGCCAGCAGCAGCTCGGGGATGAAGGCCAGCCCAGCGCGCATGCCGGGGCGAGCCGCCTTCACCGCGTTCCAGTTGGCAAAGCCCCAGGTGGGCAGGGCCAGCAGGGGGTGGCGCCAGAAGCGCAATGTCCCGTGGCGCCGCCAGTAGAACAGGGGGGGCAGCAGCAGCAACAGCAGGAAGAACCAGGGGTGTTGGAAGCTCATCTTCTTGCAGCCTCCTGTTGGGGGGCGACCTCGGGGGTGGTGGCCGCCCTGGGGATGGTTCGCGTGATGAAGGTGCGCACCGCCTCCAGGTCCTGGCCCGCCTTGGGCAGGCCCGGCTCCACCTTGGCGAACTTCACCAGGTCGAAGTCCTGCAGCATCACCACCACCTCCTCCACCACCACGCCCTCCAGCTTCAGCTTCTTGAGGCGCGAGCGCAGCTCCGTGGTGGTCAGGTCCATGCTGTCAAAGCCCCAGCGGTTGCCCAGGTACTCGCGCATGGTCTCCGACAGGCCCGTGTAGAAGGCCGAGAAGAGGCCGTACTTCAGCAGGTCCTTGCGCTCCAGCTCGGCCAGGCGCCCCAGGGCCGTGACATGGGCGGGTACGGGGGGGGGCGGGGGGGGCACGTAGTGGGCCCGCCGAAAACGGATGACCGCGATGGTGCTGCCCGTGGCCGTCACGATGACGCCCAGGATGATGAGGCCCCAGATGAGGAACCAGTTGGTCTGCACCAGGGGCACGGTGGCAAAGGCCGCGGCCACGGCGGGCTGGCTTTCGTTGGCGAAGTGGGACCCGGTGTGGAATTTTCTTTTGGCAGTCTGTACCGCCACACGGCCGCCGGAGGGGGTCTCCACGGGCAGCTCCTGGGGCGGGATGAGGATCCAGCCGGCGCCCAGGACCCGAAAGGGGATGACCAGCTCGTTCTTCACGGTCTTGCCATCCTCCGAGAGGCTGCGGGTCAGCCGGATGCCGTCCCGCAGGATCTGGGTCGTCTCGGGGAACTTGAAGCTGGTGGGGATCTGCAGGCTGTAGCCCATGGGCATGGCCAGCTTGATGTGCAGCTCCACTTCTTCGCCCACCAGGGGGGCGTCGCTCTTCTTCACGAAGCTCAGCTCCGGCACCAGGGCGTCGCCGGGCTTGGGGGCGGGGGCGGCAGGGCCCTTGGTGGTCTCCTCGTCGCTGACCAGGACCGCACCCTTGGGGGCCGCGGGGACGCCGGGCATCTCCAGCTCGTCAGAGTCTTTTCTTAGGGGGGCCTGCTGGGGGCCTTGGGCTTGGGCTTGAGCGGGGCTGGCGGGGCCAACGGGGGCCGCGCCCTTCACCACCACGGGCTCCTCCGCGGGGGCGACCAGCAGCAGGGCAAGCAGGATGGACGGGATGCAGCTCATGGCTCCTCCTAGTGCCTTCGCGCCCGGCGGCGGAACAGCTTGAGCAGCGCCGGAATGTAGTCCCGGTCCGTGTGGATGAACTCGTGGTCCAGGCCCTGGCTCTTGAACAAGCCCCGCAGGCGCAGGTCGGCGGCCTCGGCCCAGCTCCGGAACAGGCGGGCCGCGGCGGGCCGCGAGCTGTCCAGCAGCAGTTGTTGGCCGCTCTCCGGATCGTGCAGCGCCAGGAGGCCCACGGGGGGCAGCTCCAGGTCCGCCGGGTCCCGGGCCACCAGGGGCACCACGTCGTGCCGGCGCCGGGCCACCGCCATGGCCTTGCGCAGGCCCTCGTATTCAGCGTCATCCCGCACGAAGAAGTCCGACAGCACGAAGGCCACGGAGTTCTTCTTGGTGATGCCGTGCAGGGTCCGCAGGGCCTTCTCCAGCCCCCCCGGGACCTGGGCGGTGGGGGGCGCCTGGAAGTTCAGGATGTCCATGATGACGCGCATGACGTGGCGGCGACCCTTGGCCGGCGGCACGATGTGCTGGACCGTGTCGGTGAAGATCAGCAGGCCCACCCTGTCGTTGTTCTTGATGGCCGAGAAGGCCAGCAGGGCCCCCACCTCAGCGATCAGCTCCCGACGGCTCATGCGGCGGGTGCCAAAGCCCGTGGAGCCCGAGGCATCCACCAGCAGGAAGACGGTCAGCTCTCGCTCCTCGATGAAGACCTTGATGTGCAGCTGCCCCGTGCGGGCGGACACGTTCCAGTCGATGAGGCGCACGTCGTCGCCGTCCTGGTAGGGCCGCACCTCCTCGAAGCTCATGCCCCGGCCCTTGAACACCGACCGGTACTGGCCCGCCATCTGCTGGTTGGCCAGCCGGGTGGTGGCGATCTCGATGTGTCGCAGCTTCGTGCGAAGCTCCGCTCGGTTCTGCGTGGCCATGGCTTAGGGTACCTCGACCTCGTCGAAGATCTTCTTGATGACGCCTTCCACGGGCATGTCCTCGGCCTCGGCTTCGTAGGTCAGGATGATCCGGTGGCGCAGGATGTTCATGGCGCAGTCCTTCACGTCCTCCGGGATGACGTAGCCGCGGTGCCGCAGGAAGGCCTGGGCCCGCACGGCCTCCAGCAGGTACAGGGAGGCGCGGGGGGAGGCGCCGTAGGCGATGAGGTCCGCCACGGACTCCAGGCCGAACTCCTTGGGGTTCCGGGTGGCGAAGATGATGTTCAGGATGTACTTCTTGATCTTCTCATCCACGTAGACCTGCTTGACCACCTCCCGGGCCTTGAGGATGTCCGAGGGCCGCAGCAGCTTGCGCACCTCGGGCTTGGTGGCGCCGGTCATGCGCTCCATGATGACCCGCTCCTCCTCCATGCTGGGGTAGCCGATCTTGACCTTCAGCATGAAGCGGTCCACCTGGGCCTCGGGCAGGGGATAGGTGCCCTCCTGCTCGATGGGGTTCTGGGTGGCCAGCACCAGGAAGAGGGGGTCCAGGGGGTAGCTCTTGTCGCCGATGGTCACCTGGCGCTCCTGCATGGCCTCCAGCAGGGCGCTCTGGACCTTGGCGGGGGCGCGGTTGATCTCGTCCGCCAGCAGGAT
>CAIXZC010000168.1 GCA_903923815.1 uncultured Myxococcales bacterium | reverse complement strand
CGTCGGGGACGATGAGCTCGATGCTGTTCTTGTCCTCGTCGATGAGGACGCGGGAGACCTCGGCGGGGGCGATGGCGTTGCACACGAACTTGCCCAGGTCGGGGCTGTAGGGGACGATGTCGATCTTCTCGCCCTTAAGCTCCTGCACCACGGCCTGGACGCGGGCGCCGCGCATACCGACGCAGGCACCCACGGGATCCACATCGGAGTCCGTGGAGGTGACGGCGATCTTGGTGCGCTCTCCGGCCTCGCGGGCCACGCTGACGATCTTCACGATGCCCTCGGCGATCTCGGGCACTTCCATCTCGAACAGCTTGGTGACCAGGAAGGGATGCTTGCGGGACAGGATGATCTGGCTGCCCTTGATGCTGTGCTCCGAGTCCAGCACGTCCTGCACGAAGGCCTGGACGCGGTCGCCGGCGCGGTAGCTTTCCTTGGGGATCTGCTCGCGCAGGGGCAGCAGGGCTTCGGCGCGGCCCAGGTCCACCACGATGTCGCCGCGCTCGAAGCGCCGGGCGATACCGGTGACCAGCTCGTGCCGGCGGTTCTTGTATTCGTTGAAGACGATCTCGCGCTCGGCGGTGCGGACGCGCTGGGTGATGACCTGCTTGGCGGCCTGGGCGGCGATGCGCCCGAAGGTGCCACGGGCCTTGGCGATGCCCAGGATGTCGCCGTACTTCTCTTCTTCGCTCTTGGCCTGCTTGCGGTCCTCGTCGCGGTAGAAGATCTGGAAGCCAAGCTCGTCACCGGGCTGGGCCTCGGGGTCCACAAGTTGGGCGGACTCGACGGAGATTTCCCTCTCGGGGTCCGCCACGTCGTCCACCACTTCCACATACTGGAAGAGGTCAATGTGGCCGGATTCTTCGTTGAAGCGCGCTTCCATCTCGCGGTTCTGACCGAAGACCCTGCGGGCGGCGATCTGGATGGCCTCTTCAAGGGCGCCAATCAGCACCTGCTTGTCGATGCCCTTGTCGCGGCTGATCTGGGCCACTACTTCGCGAAGGTCAAGATCCATGTGGTTCCTCCGTATTGCCTGCCTCGTAGACCAGATTGGTCCGCGCCACGTTCGAATAACGCAGCGCAAGGCGCTCAGTGCCAAACACCAGGGTGAAGCCTTCTTCCCCCGCCTCGGTTATGACGCCATCGAAGTTCTTGCGACCCTCGAGGCCCTGCTTGAGGCGCACCTTGGCGCGCCGTCCGTTGAAGCGAATGTAGTCCCGGGGACGGGCCACGCGGCGGTCGATGCCCGGGGAGGAGACCTCCAGGATGTGGGCGCCTTCGACCAAGGTGGCCTCTTCCATGGCAGCGGACAGCTTGCGGCTGGCGTGGGCGCACTCGTCCACGGTGACGCCGCCGGCGGGGCGGTCAATGAAGAATCGCAGCACCCGACGGTGCTGGGAGACCTCGACCTCCAGGTCCACCAACTCCAACCCGAGGGTCGGCAGGATGGTGTCCGCCAGTTTCTCCAATGTGTCCTTCAAATCCTGCATGTCACCCGTTCAACAAAAAAAAAGAGGCCCCAAATGCCTCCATGCCCAAAACCAAACTCTCGGCCGCATGGTTACGACCGGGGGGCAGGGAAAAACAGCCCCGGAGACTCAAACGGGCCGGATTATAGAAGCGAACTGCGCGGATTGGCAAGGCCTATTTTGGGTGCGGGGGATGATCAGAATCGGTTGGGGGGGCCGGGG
>CAIXZC010000167.1 GCA_903923815.1 uncultured Myxococcales bacterium | reverse complement strand
GCCGTTGGCGGAGCAAGGAAGAAAAGTGCGTAGCTGTTGCCGCCGCAGCCGCCGCCACCGCCGCCGCCATGGCCGCCCGTTCCACCGGCGCCACCGTTGCCGCCCTCGCCGGCGCACCAGCGCAGGTGGTCGCCCGTGCCGTCAGCGCCGCCGCCACCACCGTAGCCGCCGGCCCCGCCTACGCCGCCGTTGCCACCAGCGCCGCCGTTGCCGCCGTTGCCCTGGAGGAACTGGTTCTGCGCCAGGTCCGGGGCGCCGCCCCAGAAGGAGGGCCACACGGCGTACAGGTTGAAGGACGATCCGCCGGTCTGGCCCTCCGTGCCGGAGGCCGCACCGCAGCCTCCCGACCCGCCGCCACCACCGCCGCCTCCCACGTCAGGGCCGCCAGCGCTGTCCTGGCATTGGTAGACCTCGACGCCCCCTCCGGCACCACCACCACCACCGCCGCCGCCCGCGGACCCCTTGGTGCCGGCACCCGCCAGGGAGGGAATCCACTGTCCCGCCCCGTCCACGGTGCCGGCGCTTTGGCAGCCCTTGCCGGCGCCGCCGTTGCCGCCGCTGGTGCCCACGCTGCCGTTGCGGCCGTCGGTGCCTTCCTCGGGGACGTGGCAGAAGGAGCAGTGGGCGTTGTTCCAGTCGCAGTACATGCCGTTGTAAAGAATGGTATGGATGGCGTCGTAGCCGGGGTCCCCACCGTTGCCGCCGTTGGCCACGGGCATTCCCTTGCTGCCCGCCTCGACCGCGTCGGGGTTCTGGTGTTCCTCCGGCGGGCACTCGCTGGGGTCCTGACCCTCGCCATAGTTGGGGCAGGCGGAACTGCCGCCCCGTCCGCCTTCAACGTTCTGACCGTCGCAGGACAGCTTGCCGCCAAGGCCCCCGGCGGATCCGTCCTGGGCCCCGCAGCCGCTGCCGGGCAGGTTGCGGGAGTCCTTGCCCACCTTGCCGGGCTCGCCGTCGGTGCCGTGTACGCCATCCTGGCCGCGCTTTCCGGCGGCGCCGTCGCCCCCGATGAACACGCAGCGACGGATGGACAGCAGGGGCCCCACGTCCTTCAGGTACAGGTTGAACGAGCTATCCCCTGGCACCGTGGCGTCGGCCGCCACGAAGGTGCAGCCGGAGACCACCGTGGAGGCCCCCCGCCCGACCTCAATCAGGCGCAGGGTCCCCGGCTCCAGCGGATTGTGGGTGGGGGCCTGAACCTCGCTGACGAAGCGGGTGGGGTCCCACACGGCGAAGTCCTCCTGGAAGCCGCAGCGCAGGGTCATGCCGTCGGGCAGGGCCACGCGCTCCTGGTAGATGCCCTCGGCCACGTGAATGCGCCGGGCCCCGATGACCTTGGCCCGGGCAAGGCCGCCGGCGATGGTCCTCACGGGGTGGGCCAGATCGCCGCCCGCGCCGTCCTTGCCGTTGGGGCGCACGAAGACTGTCTCGCCCGTGCCCCCGTCCACGCCGTCGCAGTCCTGGTCAAGGCCATCCGGGCTGTCGTCCACGCCCTTGATCTGGCACTCGCAACCGTTGCCCCAGCCCCCGTCCAGGTTGACGTAGCCCGCCAGGCACTTGGCCACACAGCGGGGTGGCCCGGCCACGCAACTGGAGGTGCTGTTGGGCGCCAGGAGGGCCAGACAGGAGTTGCCGCAGGACCCGCAGTTCAGGTCCCCCAGGTAGGCCCCCTGGGCGTTCCGGAAGCCCTCATCCACGGCGCCATCGCAGTCATCGTCGGTGTAGTTGCAGGTCTCCAAGGCGGCCACCGGCGAGGTGCAGGTCCAAACCAGGTCCACCCCACAGCGCGCCACCCCCGAGCAGGCGCCGAACTCGTTGCGCCCCAGGCAAAGGGCAGGTCGCTCCACGCCCTCGCAGGGGCAGACATCCAACGGCACACAGCGCCGCCCCCGTCCCGTCACCTGACAGTCAAACCCCTCCGGGCAGTCGGCCGTGCAGGAGCGAAGGCAAAGGCTGGTATCGTCCAGCTCCACGCAACGCCCAAAGTCGCAGTCCAGGTCATCAAGGCAAGGAAAACACTGAGGCTCAAAAGGCTGGACCGTGTCCACGGCGGTGTCCGCAAGGGTGTCCAAGGTGTCGACTGTGTCCAAGGTGTCCAAGGTGTCGATCGTGTCCAAGGTGTCCACAGTGTCGATCGTGTCCCCGGTGTCCATGCCGTCCATGGTGTCCTTGTCGTCCATGTCGTCCATGGTGTCCATGCCGTCCATGGCGTCCTTGCCGTCCATGGCGTCCTTGCCGTCCTTGCCGTCCTTGTCGTCCATGGCGTCCATGCCGTCCATGGCGTCCTTGTCGTCCTTCCCGTCCTTGGCGTCCTTGTCGTCCTTGCCGTCCTTCCCGTCCCCCCCCAGATCGTAAGCCCACAGGTAGTCATCCCCCGGAGCCCCCTCCACATCCTGGGCCGCCTGGGGCCGCGGTGGAGGGCTGGACGGACAGGCTGGCAGGACCAACACCAATACCATCAACATTGCGAACCGGGCGTGCATCACGGGCTCTCCAGTGCTACCAGTGGCCGGCCCCGGGGGGGCCGCCGAAGCGCGCATCATATCAGTGACCACCCCCTTCCTCAAACGCCAAGACGCGCCTATATTCGTTCCCTGAATGCAACCCTGGAGGCATCCCATGACCGACCTGGAACTCAAAGAAGGAATGAAGGCGCCTGACTTCACCGGCCAGACCCTGGAGGGCCCCGTGTCCCTGGCCGACTACCGCGGCAAGACCCTGGTCCTATATTTCTACCCCAAGGATGACACCCCCGGCTGCACCACTGAGGCCTGCAACTTCCGCGACAACTTCGCCCGCCTCAAGGCTGCCGGCGTGGAGGTCCTGGGCGTCAGCAAGGACAGCCTGGCTGCCCACCGCAAGTTCCAGCAGAAGTACGAGCTGCCCTTCCGGCTCCTCTCCGACACGGACCTCACGGTCCTGCAGGCCTATGGCGCCTGGAAGGAGAAGATCTTCTGCGGCAAGTGCTCCCTTGGCATCGAGCGCAGCACCTTTGTCATTGACGGCAAGGGGGTGGTCCGCCGAATATGGCGCAAGGTCAAGGCAGCCGGCCACGTGGACGAGATCCTGAGCTTCCTTGAAACCATGAAGTGACCCCGGCGACGGAGTGTAAATGCAATCAGTCTTCTATTTCGCGCTGCTCCTGGGCGGGCTCATATTCTTCCACGAGCTTGGCCACTTCCTGGTGGCCCGCCTCATGGGCGTGCGCGTGGAGACCTTCTCCATAGGCTTTGGCCCCGCCATCCTCAAATGGAAGCGCGGCGACACCCTCTACAAGCTGGCCCTGGTCCCCCTGGGTGGCTTCGTCAAGATGTTTGGCGACGAGGTGGACTCCGCCGTACCGGAGGCCGAGCGCCAATTTGCCTTCAACCACAAGCCCCTGTGGCAGCGCTCCCTGGTGGTCTTTGCGGGCCCCTTCTTCAACCTGTTGCTGCCCCTGCTGGTCTTCTTCCCCATGTTCCTCACCTACACCGAGCTGACCCCCTCCTACATTGGCGCCGTCCAGCAGGATGGCCCCGCCTGGGAGGCCGGCATCCGCGCCGGCGATTCAGTGACCGCCATTGAGGGTCGCCCCGTCAGCACCTGGTGGGAGTTGGAGAGCGCCGTCAACGCCTCCGCGGGCCAGCAGCTCAAGGTGACCGTCAAGCGCGGCGACCGGACCCTGGACACCATCCTGGTGCCCGAGGCCAACACCGTGGTCCGCGTCAAGGAATTGGGTCTCTCCGAGGTGAAGGGCCGCATCCAGGTTCTGCCCGTCTTCATCAAGCCTATGATCGCCGTGGAGCCCGGCAGCGCGGCCTACACTGCGGGTCTGCGCACCTGGGACCTGGTCCTGGCGGTGGATGGCAAGAAGGTCACCACCATCGACGAGACCCTGGATCTGCTGGTCACCGCCGGCCCCAAGGCAGTCCAGGTGTTGCGCCAGAAGGATCTGGGCACCTCTGGTCCGGGTAACTGGGCCATCCCCGAAGCCCCCCTTGACGTGCAACTCCCGGCGGGCGCCGCCGCGGGCATCACCAGCAGCGAGTTCGTCGTCCACCGCGTGGACCCCGGCACCGCCGCCCAGACCATAGGCCTCCAGGCGGGCGACCGCGTCCTCAGCCTGGACGGGGTGCGCAATCCCCTGTGGTCCCAGGTCATCTACACCCTCGCCGACGAGCCCGAGAAGACCCACGTCCTCGAGTACCAGCGCGGCGACCAGGTGACCAAGGCCGAGTTCAAGCTGGTGGAGACCTCCGAGAAGGGCGAGTTCAACGAAGAGCGCCGCACCGTCACCTTTGGTGCCTACAACCACGGCGCCTACGGGGTCCCCGAGTTGGTCCCCAACCCCCATCTGGTGGCCTACGCCGCCACCCAGACCTGGACCCGCACCGCCGACGCCGTGGAGATCACGGCCCTGTCCCTGGCTGGCCTCTTCAAGGGCCGCGTCAAGATGAAGGACATGGGCGGCCCCATCATGATCTATGACATGGCGGCCAAGACCTCGGAGCACGGCTGGGAGTACTTCTTCCGCATCATGGTCTGGCTAAGCGTGTCCCTTGGCATCATCAATCTGGTCCCAATCCCCATCCTGGACGGTGGCCACCTGTTCTTCTTCCTTATTGAAGGCGTGATTCGTCGCCCCGTGCCTCTGAAGGTCCGGCAGATCGCCGCCTACATCGGGCTGGCCATGATCCTGCTGCTGATGGTGGTGGTCTTCGCCAACGACATTCAGCGTAACTGGGGCCTCTTTGGAGATTTGTTCTGATGCCCATGCCCACCCCTCGAAAACCCCGTAAGGATGGCGCCACGGCCCCCGGTCTGCTGCACGCCGCCCTGGATTGCAGCGCCGAGTGCGTCTCCGTGGCCCTGGCCTTGGACGGTGCCTGTGTGGCCAGCACCCGCGTACTCCACCCGGACCCCCGGGGCAGTTCCATGATGGGGCACCTGCAGGGACTGCTGGCCTCCTTCGGGGCGGGACTGGCTGACCTGGATGGCCTCTTGGTGACCCGGG
>CAIXZC010000166.1 GCA_903923815.1 uncultured Myxococcales bacterium | reverse complement strand
CTTGCACGGCCCCTGCGATGGTGCTAGCTTCCCGACACCAAGGTGCTTTGAAGCGGGGTGATCCCGCGCCTTGGGATCCATGAACGCTAAGGAGATGAAGACAATGGCTGACGCTCTGGGAATGATTGAGACTAAGGGCTTTGTGGGCATGGTCGAGGCTTGTGACGCCATGGTCAAGGCTGCCAAGGTTGAGCTGGTTCACTACGAGAAGATCGGCGGCGGCTACGTGACCGCCATCGTGCGTGGCGACGTGGCCGCTGTGAAGGCCGCCACCGAGGCCGGTGCCCGCTCCGCCGAGCGCCTGGGCGAGCTGGTGTCCGTGCATGTCATCCCCCGGCCCCACGCCAACATCGACGCCGTGCTGCCCCTGGGCCGCCGGGCGGAAGATCTGAAGAAGTAAGTCGCCGATTCTGGACTGCTTCCGTTGCGGAGAGGGTGACTCAGGCGAGCCCCCCTCTTCGCGGCACAGATTGTATCGGGGGACGCCATGCTCATGGGCAGAGTGGTGGGCACCGTTGTGGCCACCAGAAAAGAAGAAAAGCTAGGCGGTCTGCGCTTCCTCATCGTCAAGCCCCTCAGCATTGACCTCAAGGAAAGCGACAAGATCGTTGTGGCCGTGGACTCCGTCGGCGCGGGCGTCGGCGAGGTGGTGCTGTTTGCCTCGGGCAGTTCGGCCCGGCAGACCCTGGCCACCCAGGAGCGCCCCGTGGATGCCACCATCATGGCCATCGTGGACAGCTTCGAGGTCATGGGGCAGCAGAAGTTCGACAAGACCGCCGAGGATCTGTCTGGGAAGTTTGATCCTGCCAGATAGCGAGGGGTGCCATGCAGATTGATGACAAGAAGATTCAGTCCATCGTGGACGAGGTCATGAGTCAGCTTGGTGGCAAGGCTGCCCAGGGTGCGTCCGTGGGACCCCGGCCTGCCAGCCCCGCTCTCATCCGCACCTCCGGCCGCTACGGCTGCTTCCGTGATATGGACGGCGCCGTCGCTGCCGCCCGCACCGCCTTCGAGCAGCTCTCAGAGTTGACCCTCGAGACCCGTCACAAGATCATCGAGGCCATGCGCGACGTCTCCCTGCGCAACGCCCGCGAGTTGTCCCTGCGGGCCGTAGAAGAGACGGGCATGGGCCGGGTGGAAGACAAGGTCAACAAGAACATCCTTGCCGCCACCAAGACCCCCGGTGTGGACTCCGTCCGCCCGGAGATCTGGACTGGTGACAATGGCATGACCACCATGGAGCGCGCGCCCTACGGCGTCATCGGCTCCATCGCCCCCACGACCAACCCCACCGAGACCATCATCAACAACGGCATCAGCATGATCTCCGCGGGCAACGCCGTGGTCTTCAACGCGCACCCCCGGGCCAAGAAGGTCTCCGTGCACCTGATCGCCCTGTTGAACCAGGCCATCATCTCCGTGGGCGGCCCGGACAACCTGCTGTGCTGCGTCGAAGAGCCCACGCTGGAGTCCGCCAACGCCCTGATGGACCACAAGGGCATCGACCTGTTGGTGGTGACCGGTGGCCCCGCCGTCGTGGACGCCGCCATGAGCCGCCGCAAGAAGTGCATCGCCGCCGGGCCGGGCAACCCCCCCGTGGTGGTGGACGAGACGGCCCACGTGGAGAAGGCTGCCCGCGACATCTACCTGGGCGCCTCCCTGGACAACAACATCATCTGCGTGGTGGAAAAAGAGATCATCGCCACCAAGGCCGTGTACGACCGCCTCAAGGCGGCCCTCAAGGCCCAGGGCGCCTACTTCGTGCGCGAGAACCTGATCCCCAAGCTGGAGCGCTGCTACACCGAGGACGGCAAGGACGCCAATCGCCACTTCGTGGGCAAGAACGCCTCCGTCATCCTCAAGGCCATCGGCATCGACGTCCACGACGACCCGCGCCTGATCATCGCCGAGGTGGACGAGGGCAACCCGCTGGTGCAGGTGGAGGGCCTCATGCCCGTCATCCCCCTGGTCCGCGTCAATGACGTGAACGCAGGCATCGACATGGCCAAGCGCGTCGAACACGGCTTCCGCCACACCGCCGTCATGCACAGCACCAACCTGGACGCCCTGCACCGCATGGCCCGCGTCATGAATTGCAGCATCTTTGTGAAGAACGGCCCCAGCTATGCGGGCCTGGGCTTCACCGGCGAGGGCTACACCTCCTTCACCATCGCCAGCCCCACGGGCGAAGGCCTGACCTATGCCAGGCACTTCACCCGCGAGCGTCGCTGCGTGTTGAAGGACTACTTCCGCATTGTCTAAGGGGGCTTCGGGGGCATGCAGAATTTCCCAGCCATTGGCCTGATTGAGTGCTCCAGCATCGCGCGGGGCATGACCATCACCGACGCGGTGGTGAAGAAGGCCGAGGTGCGGTTGCTGCAAAGCAGTCCCATCTCCCCGGGCCGCTACCTGCTGTTGTTCTGGGGGCCCGTGGCGGAGGTCGAAGAAAGCCTGAAGGACGGCCTTGCCGCCTGTGGAGACAAGCTGGTGGCCAGCCTCTTCCTGCCTGGCGCCGACCAGCAGCTCATCGACTGCCTGCTGAAGCGCACCTTGCGCCCCGAGACCGACTCCCTGGGCGTGGTCGAGACCTTCGATGTGTCCAGCGCCCTGCTTTCCGCCGACGCCGCCTGCAAGGCCGCCGAGGTCAAGCTGCTGGAGCTGCGCCTCGCCCACGGCATCGGGGGCAAGGGCTACTGGGTCGTCACCGGAATGTTGCATGAGGTCCAGGCCGCCCTGGAAGCCGGCGCCGCCATCGCAGGCGACAAGCTTGCCCAGCAAGAGACCATCGCTCGCCCCCACCCGGACATGCTCAACTTCCTCTGGTAAGCAGGCCCTTGTCCGTCCAAGCCGCGCACGAAGTAAGCGGATCGCCTTGGGCGACTCCAGCCGCCTTCGGTCGCTCGCTCTCCGGGCAGCCCCATTGCCGACAAGCGTCAATGGGGCCCCCTCCGCGCTCCCTCCG
>CAIXZC010000165.1 GCA_903923815.1 uncultured Myxococcales bacterium | reverse complement strand
TTCCATTGGCGCCTCCCGGGCCCAGGTGCGCGCCCTGTTCCTGGGTGAGTCCGTGTTCGTGGGGGTGCTGGGGGGAGTGCTGGGGAACCTGCTGGCCGTGGCCTCCGCCTGGGGTGTGGACCGGGCCGCCGCCGCCTACTTGGGGCGCTTCCCCATGAAGCCCGACAGCTTCTTCCTGTTCGAGCCCCGCTGGCTGGCCGCCGCCGTGGGTGCCGCCGTCTTCTTCAGCCTGCTGGGTGCGTTCTTCCCCGCAAACCGCGCCGCCGGCATGGACCCCGCCAAGATCCTGAGTCAGCCCTGAGCCTGTCGTTTTGCACTAAAGATAGAACGTGAACCCCGCGGCCCCCAGCAGCCCCCCGGAGCCAATACCGATGCCCGTGCTGCCGGGCGTCTCGGTGGCGCCCAGGCCCTGGGGCTTGAGCAGCGGGCCCTTGGAGGAGACCTTGGTGGCCATGACGCCGAAGGCCAGATTGATGGCGAAGGCGTCGGAGAAGAAGTACTCGATCTCGAAGGGGACCTCCAGGGCAAGCTGGAACACGTTTGAGTCCGTGGTGGTCTTGCCGCCCACGCTGTTGTCCGTGAAGGTCTGCTCGGAGGCGAAGGCGCCGGACAGGCGGGCGCCGATGGAGAGGTTGGCAAAGCGCGTGGCCACCAGGACGTACTTGGTGCCCAGGCCATAGTGGACCTGGTTGGTGTTGCTGTTGTCGTTCATCAGGAACTCGCCCCCCAGGAGGAGCTGGACGGCCATGTGGGAGTTGGTCCAGTAGGCGATGGAGAAGCCGTGGGCGCCTGGCATGGTCTGCTGGAAGCCCAGACCCATCTTGCCCTGCATGTTCTTGGCCAGGGCCTCGGGGGCACCGGTCAGCATGAGGAACGCCAGGGCCAGAAGCAGAAGACGGGAGCTCTTGTTCATCGGATACCCCCAAAGGCCTGAAGTGATGTTGGTCGGGGCGACTGGATTCGAACCAGCGACTTCTTGTACCCAAAACAAGTGCGCTACCAGGCTGCGCCACGCCCCGATTTCGAACATGGCGGATTGTGCCACACGGCGCGGGGTTTTCAATAGAGAAGGCGGAAGGCGCGTCAGTACTGCAGGAGGCTGCGGACGGGGCAGTGGGCGGTCAGGCGGTCGCGGCCCTTGAGGAAGTCCAGTTCGATGAGGAAGAGGGCCTCCACGGGCTTGGCGCCAATGGCGGTGAACAGCTTGATGGCAGCCTCCATGGTGCCGCCGGTGGCCAGCAGGTCGTCCACGATCAGTACCCGGGCCCCGCGGGCCACGGCGTCCTCGTGAATTTCGATGCTGTCATTGCCGTACTCCAGGGCGTAGGACTCGCGGCGAGTCTTGCGGGGAAGCTTGCCGGGCTTGCGCACGGGCACGAAGGGCAGGCCCAGCTTGAGGGCCAGGGCGGCGGCGAAGATGAAGCCCCGGGACTCGATGCCGGCGATGGCGTCCACGGTGCCGGGCTTGATGCCCTGGGCCATCAGGTCAATGGTGCCCGCGAAGGCGGCGGCGTTGCCCAGCAGGGGCGTGATGTCCCGAAAGAGGATGCCCGGCTTGGGGAAGTCGGGGACTGCGGCGATGTGGGAGGCCAGTTCCTTGGTGTTCATTTGCCCTGCTCCTTGGCTGAGGTTCCTGAAATTCGTTCGGCTATGTCCTCGGCGTGCTTGCGGCCGCCGCATTCATACATGTTCCAAAGCATGGGGGTGATGGTCACGTAGCCCTGGGGCAGCCAGTGAGTGTCGCTGTCCTCGGTGCCGGCCATGTCCAGGCGCGCGCCCCCAAGCCACAGCCACTGCCCGCCGCGGGGGTCCTGCCACTCAAAGGTGGTGTCCGCGAAGACGCGGTGCCCCAGGCTGCAGGCCTTCATGCCCTTGACGGGGCCGTGATCTTCCAGGGAGGGGAAGTTGACGTTGAACATCATGGCGGGCTCGCCCTGCTCGATGAGTCCCCGGATTGACTGGAGGATCTTGACGGTCCAGGGAGCCACGGCCTCGAAGTTGAAGTGGCTGACGGACCCGAAGGAGAAGGCCACCGACATGATGCCGTTGATCAGCGCCTCACGGGCGGCGCCGGTGGTGCCAGAGTAGACGGTGTCGATGCCCATGTTGGGCCCCAGGTTGATGCCCGAGATGACCAGGTCCGGTTGCTTGGGCAGGATGCGCTTGAGGGCCAGGAAGACGCAGTCCGCCGGGCGGCCACCCAGGCCCCAGTGGTTCTCGTCGTAGCGCTTGCAGTACAGCGGCTTATTGAGGCTGAGGCCGTGGGAGACGCCGCTTTGCTGGGTCAGGGGCGCCACCACTGCGACTTCCTCGAAGACCTGCTTGGCGGCCTCCTCGAGGGCCTTGATGCCAGGGGAATCTATGCCGTCGTCATTGGAAATCAGTACGTACATCCGGGACACCTCCAGGGGCGGCAGTCTAGCCAAGGCCGGGGACGGCGGCAACAACCAAGTCACTGAGGGTCTGGGCCAGCCCGTCGGCCTGCAACATTCCCGCCGGGGTGGGGCGCAGGCGGGGCCCGTCCAGGGTCAGCAGGCCCCCGTCCAGCAGGCCCCGAAGGGCGGCGCTGTCGGCAAAGGGCAGGACTACGCCGAGCTGGCTGGCCAGGGCCTCCAGCGACAAGCCCTCGGCGCAGCGCAGGCCCAGCATGAGGCGCTCCAGCACCAGGTCCTCGGCGGTCAACAGTTCGGACCCCTGCGTGGGGCCAGCACCGGGCGGTGCCAGGGACTCCAGCCAGGGTTGGAAGCCGGCGTGGTTCCAGCTTCGAACGGGGCCGGCGGGGGTCTGCAGGAAAGAGTGGGCGGCGGGTCCGACTCCAAGGTAGGCCTCGTGGTGCCAGTAGCCCAGGTTGTGGCGACAGCGCTGGGCCGGGGTCCGGGCGTAGTTGGACACCTCGTATTGCTGGAAGCCCTGGGCCACCAGCGCGTCCCGGGCCTCCACCAGGGCCTGGGCCTCGGCGTCCGGGTCCAGGGGGCCTTCGCGCTTGGGTAGACCGTGCAGGCGGGCAGCCAGCGGCGTGCCGGGTTCGACGCCCAGCACGTAGACGGCGATGTGACCCAGCCCCAGGGCCGCCAGGGTCTGGACCTCGGCGGGTACGTCCCGGGGAAGATTGGGCAGGGCGATGATGAGGTCCCCGTTGACGCGCAGACCCGTGGCCACAGCGTCCTGCAGGGCACGCTGCGCCTGGGCGGCGTCGTGGGGGCGGCCCAGCCAGCGCAGCACCTGGTCATCCAGGCTTTGGATGCCCAGGGACAGGCGGCGCACCCCCGCCAGCTTCCAGTCCGCGGCCCGCCCCAGGCTTTCGGGGTTGGCCTCCATCGAGATCTCCGTGCCAGCGTCCAGCAGCCCCCAGGCCCCCAGCAGATCCAGCACACTCTGCACCCGCGCAGGCCCCAACAGGCTGGGCGTGCCACCCCCGAAGAACACGGAATCCAGGGGCCCCGACGCAAGCTGGACGCGCCGGGCGGTCAGTTCGGCAACAAGGCCACCCAGGTACTGGTCCAGGCGGTCCTCAAGGCCCCCGGCGCTCAGGCCGGCCACGGGCTCCGAGGCGAAGGCACAGTAGGCGCACTTGCGGGTACAGAAGGGAACATGAACGTAGAGGCGGCGGGCTGGGGGAAGGGCAAACTCACTCATTCTCGCGCTTCAGCACTGCGAAGAAGGCCTTCTGGGGGATTCTGACGGCCCCAAAGGTCTTCATGCGCTTCTTGCCCTCTTTTTGCTTCTCCAGCAGCTTGCGCTTGCGGCTGACGTCGCCACCGTAGCACTTGGCGGTCACATCCTTGCGCACCGGGCGGACGGTCTCGCGGGCGATGACCTTGCCGCCGATGAAGCCCTGGACGGCGATGGCGAACTGGTGCCGGGGGATCTCCTCCACCAGGACCTCGCAGATGGCCCGGGCCCGGTAGGGCGCCCGCTCTTTGTGCAGCAGGATGGCCAGGGCGTCCACGGGCTCGCCGTTCACCTTGATCTCCAGCTTCACCAACTCGGACTGCTGGAAGCCGATGATGTCATAGTCGAAGGAGCCGTAGCCCCGGGTGAGGCTCTTGAGGTTGTCGTAGAAGTCGTAGACGACCTCCGCCAGGGGCAGTTCGACCTTGAGTTCGAGGCGCCCGGAGCCCACATAGGCATGGGTGGGGTTCAGGGCTCGCCGCTCCATGCACAGCTTCATCACCGAGCCAAGGTACTGCTCGGGCATGATCATGGAGGCTCGGATCATGGGCTCCTCAGCCATCTTGATGGTGGCCGGGTCGGGGAAGTGGGCGGGGTTGTCAATCAGCACCACCTGCCCGTCCTTGAGGGTGATGCGGTACTGCACGGAGGGCGCCGTCACGAAGAGGTCCAGGTCGAACTCGCGCTCCAGGCGCTCCTGGGTGATCTCGGCATGCAGCAGCCCCAGGAACCCGCAGCGGTAGCCCGAGCCCAGGGCCCGGGAGCTCTCCTTGGAGAACTGCAGCGACGCGTCATTGAGCTGCAACTTGCCCAGGGCCACGCCCAGCTCTTCGTAATCGTCGGAGGACACGGGGTAGATGGAGGAGAACACCACCGGCTTGACCAGCACAAAGCCCGCCAGGGGCTGGGGAGAGTTGTCGTCGGCGGCGAAGATGGTGTCACCGATGGGGGTCTCGGCCACGGACTTGATGTTGGCGATGATGTAGCCCACGTCGCCCGAGCGCAGTTCGTTCTTGGGCTTGAGGCCAAGCTGGAAGACGCCCACCTCTTCGACCTTGAAGAGCTTGCCCGTAGTGCAGATGCGGATGGTGTCCCCGGCGCGCAGCGAGCCGCCGAACATGCGGGTGTAGATGACGGCGCCACGGTAGGAGTCGTAGTGGCAGTCAAAGATGAGGGCCCGCAGGGAATCCGACAGATCCTTCGGGGGCGGGATCTCCTGCACCACCATCTCCAGCAGGTCCTTGACGCCCGTGCCGTCCTTGGCGCTGACCTTCATGGACTTGGTGATGTCCAGGCCCAGCTCTTCGTCGATCTGCGTCAGCACCCGGTCAATGTCCAGGTTGGGCAGGTCAATCTTGTTGATCACGGGGATGACGCACAGATTCAGCTCCATGGCCTTGTACAGGTTGGCCACCGTCTGGGCCTGCACGCCCTGGGCCGCGTCCACCACCAGCAGCGCCCCTTCGCAGCCCGCCAGCGCGCGAGACACTTCGTAGGAGAAGTCCACGTGGCCGGGGGTGTCGATGAGGTTCAGCGTGTAGGTAAGCCCATCCTTGGCCTTGAACTCCATGGTCACCGCGGAGGCCTTGATGGTGATGCCACGCTCCTTCTCGATGTCCATGCTGTCCAGCAGCAGGTTGGCGTCCTTGCGGGCGTGGATGACACCACACTCCTGCATGATCCGGTCCGACAGACTGGTCTTGCCGTGGTCGATGTGGGCGATAATCGAAAAATTCCTGATTCTCTCCAAGGGGTTCCTCCAGGGGGCCGGGGGGCCGCCGAACGTGGCGAAAAATGCCCTGTAACGCCTTGCATGTCAAGGGAAAGGGCGCCGCGGCAGCGGCATCTTGCGTGGGGCCGCGCCGGTGGTAGCCTTGGCGCTGCACTTCGCCGGAGGCGTGTTTTGATCACTAGCCTGACGCTGGAGAACTTCCTGGGCTTCCTGACACCCACTGTGGTGCCCCGTCCCCCCGGCCCCCTTCCGCCCCAGGACCTGGCATCGGTCCGGGCCGCCCTGGAATTGCTGGCGGCGGTGCCTGGGGACCTGGAGGCGGCGGTGAAGGCGGGCGTCGGAGCGGCCCAGACGCCCTTCGGGTGGGCCAGCCCGGGCAGTCGCAAGGCGGTGGTGTCGCTGGAGGCACAGGTGGACGGCGACGGGGGACAATGGACCTACGGCCTGCGGTTCTCGCTGGTGAATGGGAGCTTCTCGGTGACGGATGAGCTGATCGTGGACCGGGCCTGCGGGCGGCACCTGTACTGGTACGAGAACGGGACCCGGCGCCAGTTGCTGTGGACGCCGGAGGGCCTGCGGGAGCTGCCCCATCAGCAGCAGGAGAACCGCCGCTCGGTGCTGTCGTGGAGGGATGTGTGGGCGTTGAATCCGGCGCTGGGCGCGCTGGCTGCGGGGCTTAGTTCAGCTTCACGGTGAGGTCGTACTCGCCCTTGTCTGTGGCGGTCTTGCCATCAATGAACAGGTAGTAGGTGCCGGCGGCCGGGCTGGTCATGGTGCGGGTCTTGCCGTCCACGCAGAAGCTTTGGGTCCCGGTGGTGCAGGTCGTGCTGCGGACGTAGATGATGGGGCTCCAGGTGGCGGCGACAGTGATCACGGCGCTGGCCTTGCCCGCGGGGACGGTGAAGGAGTAGACGACGTCGGCGCCGGTGGTGCCGCCGCAGGTGCCCGAGAGGGTTCCCTGGGCGTACTTGGTGGAGCCCCAGATGGCGGCAAGACCGGTGCCGTCAAAGCCCAGGGCCTGGGCGCCGCCGCAGGCGTCGTTGGCGGGGGGAAGGGTGGAGAGGCAGCGGTTGCTGCTGGTGGTGCACTCCTGGTTGGCCGTGCAGGTGTTGGGGCAGGTGCCGCCGCAGCCGTCGCTGCCGCACTGCTTGCCCACGCAGGTGGGGGTGCAGCAGAGGGTCAGGTAGCAGATCTGGGTGCCCGTGCAGACCTGGGGCGGGATGCCGGTGGTGCCGCCGTGGCAGCCGCCGCAGGCGTCGATGGCCGCCGTGCCGAAGCAGGTGCCGTTGCAGTCCTTGTCCTTGTTGGCGATGATGCCCGTGCCGCCGCCCGAGCAGATCCCGCAGTCGTCCACGGTGGCGCCGCCACGGCAGATGCCGGTGCAGTCCTTTTCCTGGTTCCAGACCTTGCCGGTGGTGCCCAACACACAGGTGTAACAGGTGTCCAGGACGGCGGTGCCGAAGCAGGTGGCGTTGCAGTCCTTGTCTTCGTTGGCGCCATGGCCCGAGCTGCCGCCGCTGCAGACGCCGCAGTCATCCAGGTAGGCCGTGCCGTCGCAGGTGCCGGTGCAGTCCTTGGCCCCGTTCACAGGCTTGCCGGTGAGGCCGCCGGTGCAGTCCCCGCAGGAGTCGATGACGGCCCCGCCAAAGCACACATTGGTGCAGTCGCGGTCGCTCTCGGCGGTGTGACCGGTGGTGCCGCCGCTGCACACGTTGCAGGTGTCCTTGGTGGCCTTGCCGAAGCAGTAACCGGCGCAGTCGCGCTCGAAGTTGGCGGTGTGGCCGGTGGTGCCGCCGCTGCAGACGCCGCAGGTGTCCAGGGTGGCGGTGCCGGCGCATTTGTTCTGGCAGTCGTAGGTCGCGTTCAGCGGGAACTTCACGCCCAGGATCTGGGACTTGAGGTCCTTGTCATGCAGCATGGTGGCGGGGTTGCCCAGGCTGTCCTTGTAGAACAGCATGGAGCCGGACACATTGCCGACGGCGCGGAACAGAAGCTCCTCGCCGGCGCTCTTGAGGCGGAAGCGGTAGTGCTGATTGCGGTACAGCAGCTTGGTGCCCGAGAAGGTGCAGACCATCAGCTTGGCGCTGAAGCAGGCGGGTAGGCCAGCGGACTGGATGGCGCAACTGGTGGCGGACTCCAGGGTGGTGCCATTGGTCCACTCGCTGATGAGGTCGGCGGTGACGGTGGCGCCCACGTAGTTGCGGTCAATCTCGAACAGCAGCTTGTTCAGGTAGAAGGTCTCCGTCACGGTGATCAGCAGGGACGCATCGGCGGAGCGCTGGTAGGTGTCGGGCAGGGGCGGCTCGGGGGTGACGCCGGTGCCGGTGCACAGGTCGATGACGGTCTTCTCGGTGGACTCGGGGGCCACGCAGACCGTGCAGCTGTCCCGCTGGCTCTTGCCGAAGCAGACGCCGGCGCAGTCCTTGTCGCTGTTGGCCACATGGCCGGTCTTGCCGCCGCTGCACACACTGCAGGTGTCCACCGTCGCGGTGCCAAAGCAGTCCTTGTTGCAGTCCTTGGCGCGGTCGATGGGGTAGACGTTCTCCTTGATCAGGAACACCAGATCGGAGGTGGAGAGGTTGGCCACGGCCTTGAAGGGCTTGCCGGAGAAGCTGCCGTTGGTGTAGCCAGCCACCTGGATGGCATAGGTGGCCACCAGGGAACTGTCGCAGCGCAGGGCCAGGGTGTAGGTGGTGTTGGGGCGGGCCAGTTCGGGCTGGGCGAAGGTGCAGGTGAGGCCCACGGCAGGGTTGCCGCACCAACCGGTGAGGGCGCCGATGGTGCAGGACGAGGTGGAGGCCTCCAGGGTCTTGGAACTGCCCGTGCCCTTGTAGATTTCCAGGGTGAACACTGCCGAGGTGTCGGCCGTCTGGATGGGGATCCAGAAGGTGGTCAGGTAGGCCGTCTTGTCGGTGACGAAGGTCTGGTTGACCTCGCCCACGAAGTCGGCGTAGACGACCCCGGCGCCATTGTTGATGCAGGAACTGGTGCCGGTGGTGGCAGCCACGGCGGCCTGCAGGCACTCTTCACAGCTGTCTTTGATGGCGTCCCCGAAGCAGACTCCCTTGCAGTCTCGGTCGCTGTTGGCCAGGTGGCCCGAGAGGCCGCCGCTGCAGACGCCGCAGGTGTCCAGGGTGGCGGCGCCGAAGCAGACGCCGGCGCAGTCCTTGTCGCTGTTGGCCACGTGGCCGATGGTGCCGCCGCTACAGATGCCGCAGTCGTCCACGATGGCGGGGCCGAAGCACACGCCCTGGCAGTCCTTGTCCTTGTTGGCCTCGACGCCGGAGGTGCCGCCGGCGCAGAAGCCGCAGTCGTCCACCTTGGCGGCGCCGTTGGCAATGCCC
>CAIXZC010000164.1 GCA_903923815.1 uncultured Myxococcales bacterium | reverse complement strand
TCTGCCTGGGCACGGGAGCCCTCGGCCCAGTGCCCGGCAATTGAAGCAGCACCTGCCCCGTCTGCCCTGACACCACCACAGTTACGCTCCCCTCCACCACGGTCGTCACACCATCCTGGGCAGGCGAGCCGTTATCCGGGTTCCTATTTTCTGGCGCCATGGCAGTTCATCCTTACCGATAATTGAGATGCCAACATCAACGCAGCCCGGCCCAAAGGGGTCGGCATGCCCTACCCAGCGAGTTGCCACTTGAAATGCCGCGACAACCACAAACACTTGCATCGGTGTTCCATGCGTCTTCGACTTGCCACGTTTGTGCACGACACCCACATGAAGCCATGCCGTCGAGGTATTATTCACCAAGTGTTATTGGAAGCAATCAAGATGAACTGGCCAGTTCCGAATTTCGACAGGCGGACCAGCGCCTGCACAACCTGCCGGCTGGCGCCGAACAGGAAGGCCTTCTGGCCTCTGCCCCCCCGCTGCTCCAGCACCGCCCCGCAGCCTCCACTTGACGCGAGACCCAAAACCGGTAATATTTCTTACCAGTTTCGTGGTAAACCGGTAAAATTTTTTACCAGGAGGCGTCCATGCTGGACATCTTGAAGACCCTGATTACGGACTTTCAGGAGGCCCCGCCCGACCCTGGTAAGCCTCGGAATCTCAAGCTCCAGGCCCTGCTGGGGAAGGCCTCGGTGTGCATAGGCGTCAGGCGCTGCGGCAAGTCGACCTTGCTGTTTCAGACCGCGGCAGACCTGCTGGCCCGCGGGGTCTCGCCCCAGAATCTGCTTTACCTGAACTTCTTCGATGATCGGCTCCGAGGCCTGGCCAACACCGGACCCGGGCTGGTGCTGGAGGCCTATTACTCGCTGTTCCCGGACAAGAAAGGCACCGAAACCGTCTATTGCTTCTTTGATGAGATCCAGGAAATCCCTGGTTGGGAAGCCTTCGTCTCCAGACTGCTGCGAACCGAGCGTTGCGAGGTCTTCCTTACCGGCTCGTCGGCCACCATGCTCTCCAAGGAGATCGCCACTCAGATGCGGGGCCGGGCGCTTTCTTGGGAACTCTTCCCCCTTTCCTTCCCGGAGTATCTGGCCTGGAAGGGACTCGACCAGCAGGGCCACCCCAGCTCGCGTAGGCGCCTCCAGACGGCCAAGGCCTTTGATGAATACTGGCAATGCGGAGGCTTCCCCGAGGTCATCGGCCAGCCGGCCAACCTGCGGACCCGCATCCATCAGGAATACTTCCACACGGTCCTGGCCCGGGACCTGGTCGAGCGCCACGACCTCTCCCACCCCCGCGCCCTCACGGACCTGGCCGTCTGGCTGCTGAACAACGCCGGGTCGATGTACTCGCTGAACAGGCTGTCGGGCTACCTCAAGGCTCTGGGCCACAAGGTCCCCAAGGCCTCTGTCGCCCAATACCTGGATTGGCTGGAGGACGCGTTCTTCCTGTTCCCGGTGAAGCTCTTTGAACGCCTCTGTGACCCGCGCCAACGCCAACCCCAAGAAGGTCTACTGTGTGGACCACGCCCTGGTTGCATCGGTGTCCAGTGGGCTGCTGGTGAACTCGGGGCACCTTCTGGAGAACCTGGTCTTTCTGGCGTTTCGACGACAACAGCTGCAGCCAGCCTACTACAAGACCCGCAGTGGGAAGGAAGTTGACTTCGTGGTCACCGAGCGGGGCCGCAAGCCAAGGCTGGTCCAGGTCTGCCAGACCCTGGCCGATCCCAGAAACGAGAAGCGTGAGTTGGACGCCCTGGACGAGGCCATGAGAGAACTTGGCCTGGACAGCGCGACCCTGGTGACCAGGCAGGAGGACCGTACCGCCGAGCTCTCCGCAGGATCCGTCCAGATTCAATCTGCCGCAAGGTTCTTGGCGGAAACCTGAGATCCGGACCGAACTGCCTTCTCAACCCGCACGTCGTACCCCGCCAGCCGCTTCTTCATGACCCGGATTGCCTCGCGGTTGTTGTCCACCAGCACGGCATGGCGGCCCAGGGCGGCGGCGGCCTCACCGAAGCTGCCACTGCCGGCGAAGAAGTCCAGGACCTGGTCCCCAGGGTCCGAGTGGACCTTCACCAGGCGCGTCAGAATGCCCAGGGGCTTCTGCGTCGGGTAGCCGGTCTTCTCCTTGCCGCTGGGGCTGACGATGGTGTGCCACCACGTGTCCGTCGGGGTCTTGCCCCGGGCCGCCTTCTCCGGGCCCACCAGCCCCGGCGCCATGTAGGGGATGCGGTCCATCTGGTCGTAGTTGAAGCAGTAGTGCTTGGGGTCCTTGGCGTACCACAGGATGTTGTCGTGCTTGGCGGACCACCGGCGGGTGGAGCGCCCCCCGTAGTCGTAGGCCCAGATGATCTCGTTGATGAAGCTGGCGCGCCCGAAGATCTGGTCCAGGGCCACCTTGGCGTAGTGCACCTCGCGGTAGTCCAGGTGCAAGAAGAAGCTGCCGTCGGGCTTCAGCAGCCGGTGGGCCTCCTCCAGCCGCGGCCCCAGGAACGCCAGGTAGTCGCCAAAGCTGTCCTTGTACGAACTGGCCCCCAGCACCGTGGTCTGGTAGCGCTTGCCCTTGAACCCCACCCGGTCCCCCGCGTCGTCCAGCTTCGTCCTAAGGCTGGTGCGGGTCTGCGCCCGCCCCGTGTTGAACGGCGGGTCCACGTAGATCAGGTCAAACGAGGCGTCCGGCAGGGCCCGCAGGATCTTCAGGTTGTCCCCGAAGTGAAGCTTGATGCTGCCGCGCTGCTGGTCGTCGTCCAAGACCATCCTCCAGGTTGAGGCCCGGATTCTAGCCCCCCCCGGCCCCCCCCGCAACGTGGAAGACGGCCCCCACCTCGAGGCGACCTTCGCCCCCCCCGTCGCGCCCCTCGTGTATTCCCCCGCAAAGGCCTACTGTGGGTCTGTCACCAACGGAGGACCACACCATGAGTCACCATCCCACCAAGTTCTCGGACAGCGCCTTCTGGGCCAAGCTCAAGCTGGTCGGCCAGAAGGTCGCCGAACTGGCCTTGCAGCTGTTCTACGCCCTCAAGTCGCCCCGCTGCCCCGTCTGGGCCAAGGCCGTCATCATCAGCGCCCTGGCCTACTTCATCTTCCCCTTTGACGCCGTGCCGGACTTCGTGGTGGGCGTGGGCTTCGTGGATGACATCGGGGTCATGACCGCGGCCGTCGGCACAGTCGCCGCCCACATCGACGAGGCCGTGAAGGCCCAGGCCAAGGCCAAGCTGCTGGACTGGTTCGGGCCCGACAAGAAGTAGGCGCCGGCGCTTGAAAGACTAAGGGCCCCTCAGGCGGGGTTACTCAAAGGTCACGGTCAGGTAGAACTCGCCCTTGTCGGCGGCCGTCTTGCCGTCCACGATGATGTAGAAGTCCCCCGGGGAGGGATACAACAGCGAGTACTTCTTCCCAGAAACGCAGGTCAACAGGCTGGTGGTGCCGCAGGTGCCATTGGCGAGGTACAGAACCGGGTCGTGTTCCGTCACCAGCTTGATGGTCAGCATCGGGGTCCCGGCGGGCACATTGAACTTGTAGGCCAGGTCCGGCGCCTCGCCACCCCCACAGAAGGCCGAGTAGTCGTTTGTGCCATACTCCGTGGAGCCCCAGGCCGTGGCCACCCAGGCCTCCTTGAATATCAGCTCCACGGGGGCCGCGCAGGTGTCGTTCGCGGGCACCTCGGAGGAGAGGCACTGGCCAAAGGGCGTGCAGGTCAGGCCCTCGTCGCAGGTGCCGCAGTCCGTGCCGCAGCCGTCATCGCCACAGACCCGCTGGCCGCACCCACAGACATCCTGGGCGGTGTCAATCGTGTCAATGGTGTCAATGGTATCCACGGTGTCCACCGGGTCGGCGCTGTCAACCGTGTCCAACGTGTCCACGCCGTCAACGGTTTCCCCGGCGTCCACGCTGTCCACGCCGCCAACGCTGTCCGACGTGTCCACCGCGTCCGCGCCGCCCAAGGCGTCAATCACGTCCCCGCCCCACTGGTCTGCGCCGCAGCCATCGCGGTCGACCTTGTCCTTGTCGTCGCTGCAGGCGCCAGTGACCAGGGCCAGAACAAACGCCAAACAAAGCCAACGCTTGAGCATGCTTCACCTCCGTCGTGAGGACCGCATCATCACCCAGCACCAAGCACCAGTCAAGCGGCCCGCAAGTCGCCCCGACCAGCCCCCCCGCCGCCCCTTGACACCGCCCCCGGCAGGCTGCTACCAAGGAACGGTCAATCAAACGGAGGGGGTCCATGCGAAGTGCCATGCTTGTGTTGCTGCTGTGTCTGTTCGGGACCTCGGCCATGGCCGCCGAGCCCCTGGTAATCGCGGACCTGCCCGGGATGAAGGCCTTCTTCTACCATCAGGAATCGGGCACCCTCGGCGACAGGGACCTGCTGGGCAGCCAGGACATCTCCCTTTGGAATGTGTTCATTGGCGAGGGCTCGGCGGGGGGCCAGCCCAGCAACGCGACGCTGGTCCTGGTGGAGGTCGCCTGCCCGGACTTCGCCAAGGCCAAGGGTACGCTGCACGTCATGGCCACCGAGGGCAAGAAGGTCCTGGCGCGCCAGGCCGTGCCCCTCAAGGACCTGGGCGCGGTGGAGAAGCACTCGGTCCACTTCCCCGTGCTGCTGTACCAGACAGGCACCGCCCCCGTGAAGATCACCGCCACCATCAAGGGCATGCCGGGCATGAAGAAGGCCCCCACCCTCACCCGCGAACTGCCCTTCGCCTTTGGCGAATAGGAGGCACCTGTGCCCGCACCCAGCGCCAGGCAGCTTTGGACCGAGTCAACCGGCAACCCTGATCACCCCACCTTGCTGCTGATAATGGGGGCCAACGCCTGCTCGCGTTATTGGCCCGAAGCCTTCGTGCAGCACCTGGTGACGGGGGGCCTGCGGGTGCTGCGTTACGATCACCGCGACACCGGGCGCTCGCCCCGGTACGACTTCGCCACCAACCCCTACACGGCCCTGGACCTGGCCCGGGACGCGGCGTCCGTGCTGGATGCCCACTGCGTCTCAGCAGCCCATGTCTTGGGCATGTCCCTGGGGGGCACCCTGGGGCAGCTTCTGGCCCTGGACCACCGCAGTCGCCTGCTGACCCTGACGGTCACCATGACCGCCGCCCTGGACGTGGATTTCGTGGGGAATCTGGGGAGGGCCCTGCGCGGCGAGCCCTCACCCGACGGCCTGCCCACCCCTGACCCGGCCCTGGTGCGAAGCTTTGCCACCCGCGCCCAGCCCGCCACCACCCAAGAAGAAGAGATCCACAAGCGCCTGGCCGAGTGGCGCCTGCTGGCGGGCTCCGAGTTGCCCTTCGACGAACCCTTCTTTCGTCACCTCGAGGAACTCTCCATCGCCCACGCCGGTACCTGGCAGCGCCCCTTCAATCACGCCCTGGCCACCCCGGTGCCCACGGCCCGCGGCGCTGAACTGCGGGCCGTCACCACCCCCACCCTGGTCATCCAGGCCCCCCAGGACCCCCTGAACCCGCCCCCCCACGGCCGCCACCTGGCCGACCTCATTCCCGGCGCCCGCTACGCCGAAATTCCGGGCCTTGGCCACGCCCTCAGCCCCGCCGCCCTGGCCCCCCTGGCCGAACTGGTGCTGTCCATGGCCCGCGGGGACCACGGGCACCCAAGTCTGGCTAAGGCAGCCGCAACTCGAACGGCTCTCTCAGGCCAAGCCCTTGGAGATACGATGGCTGAACTGCGCCGCGAACGGCATCGTTGACAATAGCCACAGCACCCTGACGCACCGCGTCACTTGACGCACAGCGCGCTCGCCGCTAAAGTCCCGCCCACTGTTGGGACCTGCCGGGGCCCGGTGCTTCTGCTGCCGCCCCCCAAGG
>CAIXZC010000163.1 GCA_903923815.1 uncultured Myxococcales bacterium | reverse complement strand
CTGCATGAAAGAAGGCGGCACCTGTGACTGCCAGAAGGAAGGCGGCAAGTGCGACTGCATGAAAGAAGGCGGCACCTGTGACTGCCAGAAGGAAGGCGGCAAGTGCGACTGCATGAAAGAAGGCGGCAAGTGCGGCGGCGGCGAAGGCAAGGGCTGCGGCTGCGGCGGGAAGTAGGTTGCCAACAGATCCGCTCACTACGTTCGCGGCTAGGATTGCCCTGCCTGCACCATCACCAACACCATCTCCAGTACCACAACATCGAAAACCTAGCCGCGCGCGAAGCAAGCGGATCGACGGCAGCCAGCGTCGCGAAGGGGCGCGGCGCTGCCCGTCCTTTGTCCTTCCTCCTTGTCAGCGCCCCCCCAAAGTACTAAAGGTTAATGCGGACGTCTCAACAAGGGGGTTCCCATGGCTGAGGAAAAGAGGATGACAGGCAGACTGACCCTGGACGAGCTCAAGATGATGATGGGTGGCTACCAGTTCTCCGACGGCGACCTCAAGGCCTTCGAGGGACACGCCTTGGTCAAGGTCTACCAGTTGGAGGACGCAGTCCACGCCAACTTCGTGGAGACCATGCTGAAGGAAGAGGGCATCCCCTTCTTCATCCGCACCTACAAGGACACCGCCTACGACGGCATCTTCACCGCCAGCAACGGCTGGGGCGAGGTCATCACCCGCGAGGGCGACGCCGAAAAGGCCGGCCAGCTCATCAAGGACATCCTGGAAAGCAAGTTCGACGCACCCGAACTTCACGAAGACGACAAGTAGCACCCACCAAGCGGCAACTCATGGAAAGCCCCAACCAAGCCCAGTGCCCCCAATGGCAACGCGACCTGCAACAGTGCCTGCGTGACCCCGCCGCGCTGGCGGCACTGCGCCCCGGCCTTTCTGCCGCCGACCTGGAAGCCGTGCTGCGCCGCTTCCCCGCGTCCCTTACGCCCCACTACGCCTCGCTGATTGATCCGACAGACCCCGCGGACCCCATCGCGGCCCAGTGCCTGCCCGACCCCCGGGAACTTGACGCCCACCCCTGGCTGGCCGAGGACCCGCTTGCGGAGGAGACCCATCAGCCCGTCCCCGGCCTCATCCATCGCTACCCCGACCGGGCCCTGCTGCTGGTCACCACCCGCTGCGCCGTCTACTGCCGTCACTGCACCCGCAAGCGCCTGGCCGGGCGACCCAGTCTGGGCACGGCCCTGGAGCACCTGCCCGCGGCCCTGGATTACCTGCGCCAGCACCCCGCCATCCAGGAGGTGCTGGTCTCCGGCGGCGACCCCCTGCTGCTGCCCGACGAGGTGCTGGCCAACCTGCTGCGCCAGTTGGACTCCCTGCCCACCCTGCGCTGGCTGCGGCTGGCCACCCGTGTGCCGGTGGTGCTGCCCTCACGCCTCACGCCGGCGCTGTGCGACCTGCTGGCGTCCCTTGGTCGGCCCCTCTACCTGAACACCCAGTTCAACCACCCCCGGGAGCTGGCCCCCGCCGCCCTGGAGGGTCTTGTGCGCCTGCGCCGCGCCGGGGTCATCCTGGCCAACCAGGCGGTGCTGCTGCGCGGCGTGAACGATTCGCTGCCGGTGCTGAAGGACCTGATGAACGGGCTGCTGGCCGCCGGGGTCCGGCCCTACTACCTGTTCCAGGCGGACCTGGTCCAGGGCACCGAGCACCTGCGCAGCGACCCGGCCCTGGGCCTGACCCTCATGGATCGCCTGTCGGAGGAACTGGGGGGCATGGCCCTGCCAAGGTTCGCGGTGGACTTGCAGGGGGCGCGGGGGAAGCTGACCCTGTGGCCCCACGGCAAGGTGGAGCTGACCGCCACAGAAGCCATCATCGAAGCGCCGGACGGACGGGTGTTCCGGTACCCGCGGCCGAGGTAGGGATCCGCTTACGACCTGCGCGGCTAGGACGGGCAGGCCGGATCCGCTTACTTCGTGCGCGGCTAGGACGACCACAGCCGGCAGGCCGGATCCGCTTACGACCTGCGCGGCTTGGTTTCGCTTGAGGGTGATTCGGCGTCGCTGGAGGTTGCGTCGGGGTCTTCACGCTTGGCCTTGGGGGTGCCCTTGTAGAGGCACTTCAGGGGCAGG
>CAIXZC010000162.1 GCA_903923815.1 uncultured Myxococcales bacterium | reverse complement strand
GAACCTGCGGCACGTGCCCCTCCTACGCCACCTGCAACCCCAACGACGTCTGCGTCCTGAGCGCCTATGACCAGGAGTGCCGCGAGATGGCCGTGTGCATGGACATGTATTGCGGCCTTTCCTACAGCGGCAACTACATGGAGTGCTCCATGGAGTGCTGGACCGACCAGTCCTCAGACAACATCATCATGTACTGGCGCATGGAGAACTGCATGGTCAACAGCGGCACCGAAGGGTGCCTGGGGGACCAGATGTGCGTGATGGACAAGGTGATCGCCAACTGCCAGGAGAAGTGGGACGAATGCGTCAAGCCGCTGCTGAAATGCGCGGACTTCAACAACTGCCTGACGGACTGTGACAACAACACCGAATGCGAGCTGAACTGCTACTTCTCGGCCTACAGCCTGTCCATCAAGCTATGGACGCTGTTCCAGTCCTGTCTGGTGGACCAGTGCGGCTCGCCCGTGTCCGGTGAATGCGCCATGGCGGCCTCGGAAGGGGCCTGCAAAACCGAGCTGGACAACTGCTGGGAGGACTGAGTCCCCTGCCGCCCTGGGGCCACCGGCGGCCGCGCCTGGGCGACTGCGGAAACCGACGGAAGGGGGGCTAGTAGTCCCAGGGGCAGTTGTCGCCCGCCAGGTAGGTGGGCTCGTTGTTCAGCGAACACAGGTAGTTCCAGCTGCCACCGTAGACCTTCTCTTTCTGGCACAACCGGTTCCCATTGGCGGTGGAGTCACACTGCTGGTAGCACAGGCAACTGGGCTCGCCGGCGGGGCACTGGTCCACCCCCGAGCCGCAGTAGTAGAGGGCCTCCTGCTGGCAACAGCCGTAGACATCCGTGCCGTAGCAGTCGGTGGACAGCATGATCCCGCCGTGGGGGCAGGCGGGGTACTGGACGCAATCGCCCTCGTCGCAAAGATAGTTGCTGTTGCACTCCCCGCAGCTTCCGCCGCAGCCGTCGCTGCCGCACTGCTTGCCGCTGCAGTTGGGGGTGCAGGTGGTGATGCAGGCCCCGTAGGCGTTGCAGGTCTTGCCGTACGCACAGGTGCCGCAGCTACCGTTGCAGCCGTCGCTGCCGCACTGCTTGCCGCTGCAGTTGGGGGTGCAGACGGTGACGCAGGCCCCATAGGCGTTGCAGGTCTTGCCGTAACTGCACGTGCCGCAGCTTCCGTTGCAGCCGTCGCTGCCGCACTGCTTGCCGCTGCAGTTGGGCGTGCAGGTGGTGACGCAAAGGCCGTTGGCGTTGCAGGTCTTGCCGTTGCTGCACGTGCCGCAGCTTCCGTTGCAACCGTCGCTGCCGCACTGCTTGCCGCTGCAATCCGCCACGCAGTCGGGCACGCACTGGAAGTTGGCGTTGCAACTTGAGCCCAGGCCACAGGTGCCGCAGCTTCCGCCGCAACCGTCCGTCCCACACTGCTTCCCCGTGCAGCTTGCCACGCAGTCGCTGAGGCACTTGCCGTTGACGTTGCAGGACTGGCCCGGCTGGCAGGTGCCGCAGGACCCGTTGCAAGAGTCCGAGCCGCAGTCCCGGCCCAGGCAATCGGGCTGGCACTGGATGCTGCAGAATCCCAGCGCATCACACAGGTGGCCCCCATCGCAGGTGCCGCAGACGCCGCCGCAGCCGTCGTCGCCGCAGTCCCGGGAGCCGCAGTTTGTGGTGCAGCACAGGCCGCCGTTGCAGACCTGCCCGGATTCGCACTTGCCGCAGGACCCACCGCAGCCGTCGTCACCGCATTGGAGGCCCGCGCACGCGTCGCTGACGCAGATCCCCTCGACGCACTGGCCGTTGCACGCGGTGCAGGTACCGCAGTTGAAGCCGGGCAGCGCCGAGTCCCCGCACTGCATGCCGCCGCAGGGATCGGCCAACAGGTCCGGGTCGCACTTCGAGGTGTCGCCGTTGAACTCGTCAACCAGGTAGGAAACCTGCTTCGACACAAAGGCCCCACCCTTCTGGATGTCCAGCGTCAGCGTGGGAGTGCCGTAGACGATGGGCGTACAGATGCCCACCGCGTACTCGCTGCCCAGCAAAGCCTTGAGAGCCTTGGTGACCTTCTGGGTGCCCTTGGTCCAGGCGCCGCCCTGGGCGTCAAAGGCCAGGTCGCTACGGGAGGCCAGCTCTTGCAGCTTGTCGAAGCCGCCGGTGGCCAGGCCCACCACCCCCACCACCAGCCCGCTGTCCGCCTCCAGGCCCTTGCGCAGCGCCACAACCTCGGCCGCCAGGGCCGCAGCCCCGCCGGTTTCATGCAGTCCGCCGGCAATCAACACCAGGGTCCGCTGGGAGTGATCCGTCTGGGGCAGCGCCGCCAGTTGATTCAGGCCCTTGGTCACGGCGCCGTACAGGTCCCTGGCACCGAAGCCCTGGGCAGCCTTGAACTGTTCCAGCTTCTCCGTCAGGACCGCAAGGTCCGCCGTGAAATCCTGCACCAGCACTGTCTTGCTGGGAGACCCAAAGGCCCAGACCGCAACCTCGGAGTGTCTGGCCACGGCGTCGTCCAGCAGCCCCGCCACCAGCGCCTTGGCGCCCTCCACCATGGCAGCCACCTGGCCCAGGTTCACCACCGTCGACGACAGGTCCACCAGCACGACGGTCTTCAGGTCCCGGTCCCGGATGACCGTGGGCGCCGACACCATCGCCTTTCCCTGGCTGGCCCCGAAGGGCAGGCCCGTATCGTCATTGAGCACGGTCAACTCGTCGGCGGTCAGATCGCTGACGGGCGACCCCGCGCAGTTCAGCAGCCGGAAGGTCAGCCGAAGGCCCGCGGGGGGGTACTCGGTTATTGAGGCGTTCTGGATCTCCAGGCAGGTCTCGTTAGTCTGGGCCCCATCCGGCCCGCCGTCCGCTTCCTGTACGTCCGAGACCTGCGACGACCCCGAGCAGGCCAGCAGCAGCATGGCAACGGCCCCCAGGACTATTCCAAGGCGTGGCGTGTTCATGATCCCTCCCCATGGCAGGGCGGCATACTAACGCCCACGAGGCACCCCGGTCAAGCGCTGGGCAAATCGGCGAAACGCCTGGGTGTCAGGGCTCTGGGAAGCCCTCCAGCTTGCCAAGAGAGCGCAGCAGTTCGTCCTCCGACATGCTGTAATCCTGAAGCTTGCCGCTGAGGTAGGCGTCGTAGCCAGCCAGATCCATCAGGCCGTGGCCGCTGAAGTTGAACAGGATGACCTTCTCCTTGCCCTCCTCCCGGGCGCGGTTGGCCTCGTCAATCACGGCGGCGATGGCGTGGCTGGTCTCGGGTGCCGGAATGAAGCCCTCGGTCTGGGCCCACAGCATGGCGGACGCAAAGCACTTGAGCTGGGGCACGGCCTTGGGGCGGCAAAGGCCCTCCCGGACCGCCTGACTGACCAGGGGGGCCATGCCGTGGTAGCGCAGGCCGCCCGCATGGATGGGGTTGGAGACGAAGTCGTGCCCAAGGGTGTGCATGGGCAGCAGCGGCGTCATTCCAGCCACGTCCCCAAAGTCGTAGGCGAAGCGGCCCCGCGTCAGGGTGGGACAGGAGGTGGGCTCCACCGGCACAATGTCTACCTGGGCGCCGTGGATCTTGTCCGCCATGAAGGGGAAGGCCAGGCCGGCGAAGTTGCTGCCACCGCCCGCACACCCGATGACCGTGTCCACCTTGGCTTCCCCCGCAATGGCAAGCTGCTTTTTGGCCTCCAGCCCGATGATGGTCTGGTGCAGCATCACGTGATTCAACACGCTGCCCAGGGCGTAGCGGGTCCGGCCGCTGGAGTCCTGCACGGCCTCTTCCACGGCCTCGCTGATGGCGATGCCCAGACTGCCGGGGGTGTCGGGGTGCTCCGCCAGGACCTTCCTGCCCACAGCGGTGTTGAGGCTGGGGCTGGCCACGCATTCGCCCCCCCAGACCTGCATCATCAGCTTCCGGAAGGGCTTCTGGTCGAAGCTGACGCGCACCATGAAGACCTTGCACTTCAGCCCCAACAGCGCACAGGCAAAGGACAACGCGCTGCCCCACTGGCCGGCCCCCGTCTCGGTGCACAGGCGCTGCACCCCGGCCTGCTTGTTGTACCAGGCCTGGGGCACGGCCGTGTTGGGCTTGTGGCTGCCCGCCGGCGACAGGCCCTCGTTCTTGTAGTAGATGCGCGCAGGGGTCTTGAGGTGCAGCTCCAGGCCGCGAGCGCGGCAAAGGGGCGAGGGCCTCCAGCGTGCCAGGATCTCCAGCACCTCCGGTGGGATGTCTATCCACCGCTGGGTGCTGACCTCCTGCTCAATGAGGTTCATGGGGAAGACCCGCGCCAGGTCCTCGGGCCTCACTGGTTTTCCGTCCGGCCCCAGGGGTGGCAGGGGCGCGGAGGCCAGGTCCGCAGCCAGGTTGTACCAGCTCTTGGGCATTTCCCCTTGGGGAAGATTGATCTTGTACTCCATGTCTACACTCCCTTCTGGTCAGCAGCAGCCGAGACCCGTTGCAGGGCGCGCTTCAGGAATGAGCCCCGCTTCTTCATCTCCCTGGACCCCCTGGTGATCTTGCAAAGGCTGACCCCCAGCTCCCGAGCAATCTCCCGCTGGGAGACCCCAGCATCCAAAAGCTTCAGCAACTCCCAGCGCAAACTCAGGGCCCTCAACTCGGATGGGGTTAGCATCTCCCGCAAAAACCCCTCCATGAAGTTCCGGTCCTGAATCTGTGCCAGCATCTGCGCAAGCTCTGAGACTGCCTTGTCCATGGGCCCCTCCGTTTCTACGAATAGAAACACCAAACGGCCGGGGCCGTCAAGCGCTTTGTATCCGTCCGGCCCGGCCCAGCCCCGTCGTGCAACGCGCCGCAATTGTGGTCTTGGCGGTTTCCTGTGCTATCTTCCCGGACAAGCAATCGTCTCAAGAAGGCCTTTCATGACCTCCATCCTTGCTTTCCTGTTCCTTGGATTGGTGCTGCTGGTTGTGGGCGGTGAGTTTCTGGTGCGGGGGGCCTCCGGGCTGGCCCTGAAACTGGGCGTCTCGCGCCTGTTCATTGGGCTGACGGTGGTGGCCTTTGGTACCAGCGCCCCGGAGGCCTTCGTCTCCGTGGCTGCCGCCCTGGGGGGCTCGGCCGACCTCTCCGTAGGCAACGTGGTGGGCAGCAACATCTTCAACGTCCTGTTCATACTGGGGATCTCCGCACTCATCCTGCCCCTAACCGTGTCCACCCGGCTTGTCCGCTTCGACGCGCCCTTCCTGGTGGGCGTCTCCATCCTGCTGCTGCTGCTCAGCGCCAACGGCAGCCTGGGCCGCCTTGAGGGCCTGGGGCTGATGGCCCTGCTGCTGCTGCACACCTGGCTGGCCTACCGTTACGGTGTCCGGGCATCCGCCGGCCAGGCGGCCCTGCCCCCCCTGGTTCCCCAGACCCCACCGGACTTCCCCCGGCACCGACGGGTCCGCAACACCCTGCCCGTCAACCTTCTGCTGGTGTTGGCGGGCCTGGGCCTCCTGGTTCTGGGCTCCCACTGGCTGGTTCAATCCAGCGTGACCCTGGCCCGCCTCCTGGGCATCCCCGAGCTGGTCATCGGCCTCACCATCGTGGCCGCCGGCACCTCCCTGCCGGAGGTGGCCACCTCAGTCATCGCCGCCATAAAGCGAGAGCCGGACCTGGCCGTGGGCAACATCATCGGCAGCAACATCTTCAACATCCTCGGGGTACTTGGTCTGTCGGCGGTAGTGGCCCCCGGCGGCCTCAAGGTCTCCTCCACCATCCAGACGCTGGACGGCCCGGTGATGGTGATGGCCGCGCTCATCTGCCTGCCGCTGATGCACTCTGGGCTGGTGTTGAAACGTTGGGAGGGGGCCCTGCTGCTGGCCGGCTATCTGGGCTACACCGGCTTCCTGATCGCCGGCGTCTGACGGGGCCGCCCCAGGCGCCACACGTGGATGCTGACAAGCACCGTGATGACCAACAACAACCCCCGCAACCAAAGTGGACTGTCGGGGATCACCAAAAACACCGACGACAGCGTGGAGACCCACAGCACCCCCAGCGTGGTCAACCTGGCCCGCAGGGACAGCCCCCGTCCCTCCTGGTAGGCCCTCAAGTAGCCCCCCAAGAACCGGTGATCAAGCAACCAACGGTAAAGCCGCTCAGAGCTGTGCAGGTAGCAGGCCGCCGCCAACAGCAGAAAGGGCGTGGTGGGCAGCACCGGCAGGAAAGCCCCCAAAACCCCCAGGGCCACGAACACCGAACCAAGCACCACTAGCAGGGCACGCTTCAAGACCAACTCCCCACAGAAGAAGACCCGAACCCTAGCACCCTCAGAACCCCGACCGCAAGGGAGGGGGTTGCCCGGACGCTCCCCCGGGGACGGTCCTAATCTCCTATCGCATTGCCATTTTCCCCCAAGCCTCCTATCTTCCTCCCATGTGGCTTGAACCGCACAGCCTCGGTGCCCTCTTGCAGCTCTTCGCCCCCGTCCTGGCGGCGCTGCTGTCCGTCCTGCAACCCCACGGGGCCCCCAGCCCCACCCAGGAGGCCCCCATGTCCAGCCCCCGCAGCCCCCAATTCATCACCAGCAGCAAGGCCACCATGGAGGGCGCCGGCGTCCACCTTCGCCGGGCCTTCGGCTACGCCGAGCTTCCCCGCTTCGACCCCTTCCTCATGCTGGACGACTTCCGCTCCAACGACCCCGACCAATACCTGGAGGGCTTCCCCTGGCACCCCCACCGCGGCATCGAGACCATCACCTACATGCTTGAAGGCAGCGTCGAACACGGCGATTCCATGGGCAACCGCGGCGTCATCGGCCCCGGCGGCGTCCAGTGGATGACCGCCGGCCACGGCATCATCCACCAGGAGATGCCCAAGCCCGGCCCCGACGGCCGCATGGGTGGCTTCCAACTTTGGGCCAACCTCCCCGCCGCCAACAAGCTCATGCCCCCCCGCTACCGCGAACTGACCGCCGACGACATCCCCAAGGTGCCCATCCCCGGCGGCGAGGTCCGCATCATCGCCGGCACCCTGGGCGGCGTCACCGGCCCCGTGACCGACGTGGTCACCGCCCCCGAGTACCTGGACCTGCGCCTCCAGCCCGGCGCCACCCTCCAGCACCCCACGCCCCCCGGCCACACCGTCTTCGCCTACGTCTTCGCCGGCGAACTCCTCCTGGGCGGCCGCCTCCTGTCCGACCACAGCCTGGTCCTCTTCGGCGACGGCGACCACGTCTCCCTCGCGGCCGGCCCCCGGGGCGCCAGCTTCCTGCTGGTCTCCGGCCACCCCATCGGCGAGCCCATCGCCTGGCGCGGCCCCATCGTCATGAACACCGACGACGAGATCCGTCAAGCCTTCGAGGCCTACCGCAACGGCACCTTCCTCCGCTGACCAGGAGCCCCATGACCACCGAAACCACCCCCGCCGCCCCCCGCACCCGTGCCCTTGGCGCCGTGTTGCCAGCCCTTTGCTGCACCCTGTGCTACCAGCCCCTCGACCTCAGCCCCCAGGGCGCCCGCTGCCCCAACAACCACTCCTTTGACCTGGCCCGCGAAGGCTACCTGAACCTGCTGCCCGGCCACGTCATCCCCCAGAACGCCGACACCCCCCAGATGCTGACCGCCCGCGCCGCCTTCCTGGGCGCCGGCCACTTCGACCCCCTCCTGCAGGCCCTCGCCGCCCAGGCCCTCGCCGCCTTCCCCGCCCCCCCCGCCGCCCCCCTGCTGGCCGACCTCGGCGCCGGCCCCGGCCACTACCTCGCCTACCTCCTGGACCGCCTCCCCGGCTGGTCCGGCCTGGCCCTCGACATCTCCAAGCACGCCGCCCGCAAGGCCGCCCGCGCCCACCCGCGCATCGCCTCCCTGGTGTGCGACTGCAACGACCACCTGCCCCTGGCCGACGCCTGCGCATCCCTGGCCCTGTGCGTCTTCGCCCCCCGCAACCCCCAGGAGTTCCACCGCATCCTCGCCCCCGGCGGCCTGCTGCTGGTGGCCACGCCCTCCCCCCGCCACCTGCACCAACTCCTGGCGCCCATCGGCATGCTGGCCATGGACCCCGACAAGGATCAGCGCCTCGCCCTGCGCCTTGGCACCCACTTCGCCCTGGCCCACCAGCACCCCGTGGAGGCCACCCTCGCCCTGGACACCGCCGACCTCGTCAACCTCATCAGCATGGGCCCCAGCGCCTTCCACCTGTCCCCCGAGGACATCGCCCAGCGCGTGGAGGCCCTGCCCCGCCCCTTCACCGTGACCGCCTCCTTCAACGTGACCGTGTGGCGCCCCCTGGAGGTGCCACTATTGGTGGGGGCCGCGGGGGAGGACGACGCCCCATGACGCGCCTGGAGCGTGAACTGGCCACGGCCCAGGCTATGCTGCGCCTGTACTGCCGGCACCACCACGGCTCCACCACCCTGTGCCCCCGCTGCGCCGACCTTGCCACCTACCTGGAGGAGCGCCTGCGCCGCTGCCCCCACCTTCCCCCCAAACCAAGCTGCGGGCGCTGCCTGATCCATTGCTTCAAGCCCGAGCGCCGCCAGGAAATCCGCGCGGTCATGCGCTTCGCCGGCCCCCGGATGCTGTGGCACCACCCCTGGCTTGCGCTGCTGCACTTGTTGGATGAAAGACGCGGTTCTGGAAAGAGGCCCCGACTCAGTCCTGGCGATCCAGGATCTCCCGGACCTTCTGGACCAGCTCTCTAGGCGTGAAGGGCTTGCCGATGAAGTCGATGCCCTGCTCCAGGATGCCGTCCTCGGCGATGATGTCCTCGCCGTAGCCCGACGCATACAACACCTTCAGCCCCGGGATGAGGGCCTTCATGTCCTGGGCAAGCTGGCGCCCGTTCATGCCGGGCATGATGACGTCGGTCACCAGCAACTGCGCCTGGACCTGACCACTGCGGCAGGCCGCCAGCGCTTCCGCCGGGCTGGCAAAGGCCCGCACCTTGAACTTCTGGCGCAGCAGGATCTTTTCGGTCAGCTCGCGCACCATGGGCTCGTCCTCTACCAGCAGGATGCTCTCCTCGCCGGAGGGGAGGGCCAGGTGATGATCGGCCGCCTGGGAGGGCGTGGCCTCCTCCTCCACCTGGGGCAGGTGCACTGCGAACTCGCTACCCCGGCCGGGCTGACTTGCCACCGCGATGAAGCCGCCGTTCTGGCGCACGATGCCGTAGGTGGTGGCCAGGCCCAGCCCCGTCCCGCGCCCCAGGGCCTTGGTGGTGAAGAAGGGCTCGAACAGGTGGCTCATGACCTCGGAATCCATGCCCATGCCCGAGTCTTTGACTCTCACCACCACGAACTCTCCGGGGACTGCATCGGGGCCCAGGAGAGGCCCGACCTCCGCAAGCTGCACGCGGGCCGCCTCAATGAAGATGGTGCCGCCCTGGGGCATGGCGTCCCGGGCGTTCACCACCAGATTCACCAGCACCTGCTCGAACTGGCTGGGGTCCACCCGGACGCGAAGAGGGCGCTGCGCCACCTGCAAATCCACGCGCAACCGTTCGCCCAGGAGGCGGTCCAGCAGGCTCTTCATCTGCTCCAGGCGGTCCCCCAGGTCCAGCACCACCGGCGCCGCGGACTGCTTGCGGCTGAAGGCCAGCAACTGTCTGGTCAACCCGGCGGCGCTGTCGGCGGCCCGGCCAATCTCCTCCAGGACCTGCCGCTGGGGGCTGTTGGGGTGCAGCTCCATGAGGCCCAGCGCCACATTCCCCGTGATCCCCGTGAGCAGGTTGTTGAAGTCATGGGCCACCCCGCCCGCCAGGCGCCCCACGGACTCCATCTTCTGGGCCTGAAGCAGCCGCTCTCCCAGGGCCGCCTTGTCGGCTTCGGCCTTCTTGCGCTCGACTCGCCCATGGAGCAGCGCCCCCAGGTAGCCCGTGACGGACTCAAGCTGGACCACGTCCAGGTCGGTGTAGTCGGTGTCCCGGCCACCCACGGTGATGACCCCCAGGGCCTGCTCCCGGTAGACCAGCGGTACGGCCAGGGCGCGGTCCAGTTGCATGTGCCCGACGGACAGCTTGAGCCCATCGTTCTTGTACGCGATGCGGTGGCCGCTAAGGGCATGTCCCCAGATGCCCGCCCAGTCCGGAGGCGCGAACCCGGCGCCCGGGCCCATGTGCCGGCAGGGCCCCTGCACCGAGTCGGACAGCGCCACGAAGTGGATGGTGCCGCGCTCGTCCGCCAGCCCCACCAGTCCAACCCGGCTTTCGGTGAAGTCCATGACGGTCTTGAGGATGCGCTGGAACAGCTCGGGCTCGTCCAGCGTCAGGAAGGCCTCGGAGATTTGGGCCTGCAGACGAATCAGGCGCTCCTGGCGGCCCAGGTCCACCAGCGTAGCCTCCAACCTGTCCTTGGCGTCCGTCACCTCCTGGCGGGCCCGCTGGGCATTGCGCTCCACCAGACCGGCGGCCACGAAGCTGAGGACAATCACCACAGCCCCGCTAAGCAGCGCCACCACCGCAGGGACCAGGAAGAAGGATGGATCCACCGCGGGGCCCATGATGGCCTGCTCCAACTGGCCCGCGGCTAGCACCGCCAACATGGACCCGGGCAGGGCTATGCGCATCATCAGGGAGAAGATGGAGTCGCCTCCGAAGACCAACTGAAAGGCCGAGCGCTCGCCCTTGAACAGCAGCGCCGTGGCCAACAGGAAGCAGGACAGCGCCGTGCAGAAGGCCACGGGAATCAGCGCGCCACCGTACAGCGGCGGCGAACCGAACAGGTACCCGGTGATCAGCACGAAGGACACGGAAAACACCGTGACGGCCAGGATCTGTCCGGCCCGCTTGGGATTCCAACGGGGGCGAGCCGTTTGCCGTTCCAGCAGGTTGGCCACCCCCAACACCAGCACCAGCATCGCCGACACGGGTGAGGCCCGGCTGGTGAAGTAGCCCGTCCGCGCAATGCCAATGGGGGCCAACACGCGCTCGGCATCGATCCACAGGCCAAATTGGGCGAAGGCCACCCACTGAAGGAACAGGTACCCGGAAAGGCCAACCACCAGAAGGTTCAGCAACAGGGACAAGCGGGGGCGGTGGGCCAGGCGGGATGCGGAGTCTCCCAGGACCATGGCAGACGACAGCAGCGCCAGCATGATGGCGGTGGCGGGGGCGACAGGCACGTAGCCATCAACCCCATCGGGTCGTATGACACCAACGTGCCAACCCAAGAGCAGCAGCGCCGCATAGGCCAGACAGGCGGCACTGAGGATCAGGTGCACCCGCGGAAAACGGGAGGTGTCAGGTCCATTGGATTTGAACTCCGTCATGGTCCCCCCTGGAAGAAGCCGAACTCTCACAAAAAGCGCCCCAGCCTAACACAGGCGCCTACGGCCCGCAAAAGGCTTGCCTTTCCGCAGGCCTAAGGAAAGGCTTTTTATTCGCGCGCGACGGGGCTAATATGGCGGCGTTGTTTGTTCGGGACCATGCACAGGAGGACTCCATGAAAAAGGCTTCTTTGGTTTTGGCGATGTTGTTTGCTTTTGGCACTTGGGGCTGCGCTGCGTCCAGCTCTGACGACAAGGATACGGCGCCGGGTACGGACCAGACCAGCGGGGATGCGGCCTTGGACACCCTGCCCCAGGACACGCTGCCTGACACTCTGGACCAGACCGGGGAACTGCCTGGAGACGTGAACCTGACCGATCTGGGCGACGAGGACGTCCTCGAGGACACCGACCCGGGCCTGGACACCGTCGACACCATCCAGCCCGTGGACACCGTCCAGGTGGACACCGTGCTTGGCCCCGCGGCCAGTTGCCGCGCCGAGAACGGGGACGTCACCAACTCCTGCGAGTACTACTGGGACACCAACCCCAACGTGGCGTCCAAGCAGGACCTGTGCGAGAGCACCCAGCGCACCTGGTCCCTGGGCAACACCTGCGAGGCCGGCGCCCTGGGCTACTGCGAAGAGCCCACCGAGAACACCAGCTACTACTGCTACCCCGTCGACGGCACCCTGGACGCGGACAAGATCGCCTTCTGCCAGATGGGCTGCGGCGGCACCTTCACCACGCTGTAGTCCCTAGCCTCCACAAAAGCGAACCTCCAGCTACCGACACGCGCTGCTTGGGTTGCCTTTGGGCGGTCGCTTGCACGGCGGCGGATCGCGTGCACGGCGGCGGATCGCGTGCACAAACGACCCACGCTACCGCTGGAGCAGGCGCGCCGGGCCCCTGGGGGCCCCTGGGGTCAGGACCTTACACATTACACTTCCCCCCTGGCACCGCACCCCGGCGTTCTCCCTTTTCTTCCGCGTTTCCTTGGGCTACATTCCGCCCCTGTGGGCCACCCCCTGGCCCGGTCGGAGCGTCCATGCGTGGCAGGTTCGCACATTGGTGGGCTGCGGGGTTCGTCGCCATGCTGGCGGTCAATCTTCTGCTCAAAGCCACCCTGGTGCTGAACAACATCTTTGGCACCGAGGGCTTCGAGTCCGCCCCCAAGCTGCTGGCCAAGGTGCCCCTGTTCCTGGGTTGGGACGTGGCCGCCGCCGCTTTGGTTGCGGGCGTCGCCGCGCTGCCTGCATTGGGCTCCACCCGCCGCTGGCCCGTGCTGACCTGGGGCTCCTTGGTGCTGGCCTGCGCCGCCCTCTTTGCCACCATCAGCACCCTGGTCACCATCATCCTTGGCGCCCCCATCGAGAAGGCCACCCTGGACCTGGCCTTCCTGGACCAGCCCGTGCAGGAGCAGGGCAGCTCCCTGGACTCCTCCATCGCCGCCTATCTGCAGCTGACCACCCTTGCGCCCATGCTGCTGGCCGCGCTGCTTGGGGCCACCTGCCTTTGGTGGGTTCCGCGCCTCCTGACCACCCTGGGACGCCGCCTCAAGACCGCCCTGGCCGCGACCGCCGCCCTGCTGGCCGCCATCACCATCCTGCTGCTGCCCTGGCTGATCAACGGCGAGCTTGCGGGCATCCGGGTCCACACCCTGGGCCTGGAGCGCAGCCCCGTGACGGTGCTAGCGGGCTCCTACCTGCGCCCCCTGGCCCAGCGCCTCTCCCAGGACCGCCCCCCCCTGGACCCCTGGCGCCTGGACCAGAGCGCCGCCGCCTCCCTGGCCGCCCCCGCCGCCCCCCCGGCCACCCTGCGCGCCGCCCCCCGCCGCAGCAACGTCATCTACGTCAGCCTGGAGTCCATCAGCGACCAATACGTCCGCACCACCCCCAGCCCCATGCCCTTCCTGGCCTCCCTGGGCCACAGCCACCCTGGCAGCGCCGCCTTCGCCCACCACTACAGCACCTGGCCCCAGACCATGAAGGCCTACTTCACGCTGTTCTGCTCCGAGCTGCCCTACCCCGACTACCGCACCATCTGCTCGCTGAACCCCACCATCCCCTGCAAATCCATCAGCGAGGCCTTCCACGACGCGGGCTTCTTCACCGCCCTCATCACCAGCGCCGACACCGCCTACGACCGCAAGCTGCGCTTCTTCAGGCACCGCGCCTTCGACCGCGTCTGGGACATGCGCAACATGCCGGGCCGCGAGGAGGGCTGGTGGGCCGACTCCTGGGGCGTGGACGAGCGCCTGACCATCCGCAACATCCTGGAGACCGCCCAGGAGCACCGCGACGGCTTCTTCATCTTCTACGAGATGTCCACCGCCCATCACCCCTACAACAGTTGCCGCGAGCACGAACAGACCCCCCTGGCGGACGAGCGCCAGTCCTACCTGCGGGCCCTGGGCTTCATTGACCAGCGGCTGCAGGAATTGGTCCAGGGTTTGGAGGCGCGGGACCTGCTGAAGGACACCCTCATCGTGTTCCAAAGCGACCACGGCGAGGGTTTCGGGCAGCATCCCGGGTCCAAAAGCCACGGACCCAAGGTCTACCAGGAGAACGTCCACGTACCGTCGGCCATGCTGGGGCCCCAGTTTGGGGACACCAAGCAGGTCTTCGGGCTGCCCACCAGCCACATCGACACGGCGCCCACCATCCTGGGGCTTGTGGGCCTAAGCGTGCCCTGCACCATGAAGGGGCGGAACCTGCTGACGGATGCCACCCCGCGCAAGGTCTTCTTCGGGGGGCGGGATCCGGGGGCCCAGTTTGGCGTAGCTGACGGCGACTGGAAGTTCATCCTGGAGAACGGCTCCGCCTCCTTGCTGTTTGATCTTGCGCAGGACCCCGCTGAGACCAACGACCTGTCCCGGCAGCATCCGGACCTGGTGGCCCAGTACACCCAGGCCATCCACGAGTGGCAGCGGTACTCGCGGAACCTGATTGAGAACTACGCTCGGATCCTGTCGGAGTCCCCATGCCGCCCGTGACCTTCTTCACCAGATGCTTCTGGGGGGCCCTGTCGTCCTTCCTGTTCGTGAAGGGGCTGCTGCTGGCGCACCAGTTCTTCGCCGACGCCGGCGCCTGGGATCGACTGCACCTGCTGTACATGGTGCCCATGGTGTTTGGGGCAGACGTGGTGGCAGCGGTGTTTGCTGCGGGATTGGCGGGGCTGGCTGCGCTGCCGGTGTGGCTGCTGCGGCGACCCCTTGGCGCCCGGATTGTGGCAGCCCTGACCCTGGGTCTGCTGGGGGCCGTGGGGGCCGTCAGCACCATGGGGATCATGTTTGCCGGCGGGCCCCTCAACCGGCAGTCCATCGAAAGCGCGTTCTTTGGCGCGATGGGGGCTGGCCTGGAGGGTCTAGGGGCCCTGGCGGGGTCCGTGGGGGACTACGTCAATCCAATGAACCTTGCGGGGATCGCGGTGGCGGCGCTGTTGCCCGTGGCCTTCATCTTTCCCCATCCACGCTTTCTGTCCCTGCGGGGCAGCTCTCCCCGGAGGAGTTTCCTCACCCTGGGGCTGCTGGTGGGCGCCGTCCTGGGGACCTTCGTACTGCTGCCACCCATGCAGGATGGGCGCATCAACAGGCTGCCCGTTGCCACCCAGACAGAGGCCAGCCCCCTGACCGAGTTGTTGTGGTCCTATGCAAGGCCCATGTTGCAGGAGGCCACCACGACGCAGGTCGGGGACCCCTTCCGGCTGGACCTGGCAGCACGCTATGACCTGACCCCGGCCGCGCCCCCCCTGGCGGCGGCCACGCCCCGGCCCAGCAACGTCCTGCTGGTCATCCTGGAGTCCGTGGGAGACACCTACCTGCGGGGAGCGGACAACCCCATGCCCTTCCTGCGCTCCCTGGAGGACAGGCCGGGCGCGGCGCGGCTGGCCGCCCACTACACCACCTGGGCCCTGACCACGGCGGCCATGTTCTCCATCTTCTGCTCAGAGCTGCCCTACCCCAGCTACAAGCCCCTCACCGTGGTGAACCCAACCCTTCCGGCGCTGTGCCTCTCGGAGGCCTTCCGGCGGGCGGGGTATGCCACCACCTACGTGAACAGCCAGGACCTGTTGTGGGACCGGCTGCACCTGTTCTTCCGCAGTCACCCCTTCGACAGGCTGCTGGACTCCTCCTCCATGCCTGGGCGCGAGAAGGCCTTCTTTGGCAAGTGGGGCATAGACGACGCCGTGTCCGTGGACACCATCCTGGGGCTGCCCGAGTTGGAGGCCGACAAGCCCTTCTTCCTGATGTTCAGCATGGTCAGCGGGCACCACCCCTTCTTTGCTTACAAGGAGCAGGAGGCCACGCCGGCCAAGACGCGCCGGGACGAGTACTTCCGGGCCCTGACCTACGCGGACGGGCAGTTGCAGCGGCTGCTGGACGGGCTGGAGG
>CAIXZC010000161.1 GCA_903923815.1 uncultured Myxococcales bacterium | reverse complement strand
TAGCCTTCGTCAGCGGGACACGCTGCTGCGGGCCGCGGCGGACCTGGCCCTGGTGCGGGACGGGGCGGGTCGCCAGCCCCTGGAGATCCTGGACTCGACCCTGCGCCGGGCCAGGGACACGCTTTTGGAACTTGGACTTGGGGGAGCTGAAGATGTCCTTGATCTGGTCTTCAAAGGTTTCTGTATCGGCAAGTAGGCTGCTGTTGCCCCTGGTGCTGCTGGGCCTGCTGGCCTGCACGGCGCAGCCCTCTTCGGTGGCACCGGCGCCGGTCCCAGCGGCGGCCCCCCCCGCCCCCCCCAGCGACAATGGCCACGGCTCCGCAATTGCCAAGCAGGACGAGGCCCGCGCCAAGCTGGCTCAACACCGTCAAAAGAAACCCACCGTCGTGGGCGGCTGTGGGGACCAGTGCCAGGATCCCGCCTCGGCCTTTCGCAGCTTCGCCCGGCGCCTCCTGTTGCCCCCCGAGCAGGCCGCCAACCTGCCGCCCCTGGCCGCCTTCGTGGACAGCAGCGAAATGGTCTACGACGGCCGCCGCCTTGGCGCCCAGTGGGTCCAGCTTTGGAAGGCCGGGCTGGTAGAACAGCGCGCGGCCGAGGTCCAGGCCTTCGCCGACGAACTTGCCCGCCGGACTGGCAGCGCCACGGATCCCCAGATGTTTCTTGGAAAACTTGACAGACCCCTGGATATACAAAGACTTTCCTCGGTGGATGTGACAATCGTGTACGCCATGCCGGGCACCGGTGCGCTTGAAGAGGGGGAGCCCTGGAGGTTCCAACTGGGCAAGCGCGGGCTGGAATGGCTGATCAGGGGAGTGCGCAGTCCCCTGGCACCTGGAGGGAACGATGTCCTGGAGTGATCGCCGCAAGTACCCACGCGTTGACGTCAAGCTGCAGACCGTCCTGGAGGCCGACCTGGATCTGGACGGAAGTGACGCCCTGATGAGCAACCTGAGCCTTGGTGGCTGCTGCGTGTTCAGCGATCGCCCCCGCAAGATGGGCGAGGTGCTGGACCTTCGCTTTGAGCTTGGCGAGGGGCTTGGCAGCGTCAGCGCCGAGGGCGAGATCAAATGGATCAAACCGATTCCGTCCGGCGAAGACGGCCGTAAATGGGCCATCGGCGTGCTGTTCACCGACATCTCTGCCCCCGACCTCCATGCCCTGAAGGCCTTCCTGGAAGAGAAGATCGGCGCGGAAATGTTTTCCGAGTGAGACCGTTCCTTCTGACTGTCTGGCTTGGGCTGCTGCTCCTGGGCGGCGCTGAGGCCCTGGTCGCTCAGCCGGTGGACCCCTGCCAACCCCTGCAGCGCAACCTTTCGGGGCGCAGCGAGGACACGGGCTGCATCTGGGTGCCGCTGGAACGCCACGAGGCCCACCCCACCTTCATCCCCATCTACTTCGTGCACTCCATCCCGGACGGGCCCAGCCTGGGGCGCCTGCTCATGTACCACGGCGGCCCGGCGGTGCCCACCCGCGGCATCCCCGACCGGGGGCCGTTCTTTGGGGCCCTCACGCGGTCCTTCGAGATTCTCTACTTCCATCAGCGGGGCTCGGGCTACTCCGGCCGCCTGGATGACCTGCCCACCCAGGCCCTGCGGGACGACTACTCCCTGGACGATTCGGTGGATGACGCCCTGGCCCTGCTGGATCGCTTCTGGCCGGGCGTGGAGGACGTGGTGGTGTTCGGCAAGTCCGCCGGGGGCTTCCTGGCGCTGAAGACTGCCCTGCGCCGCCCCGACCGGGTGCGCGCCCTGGTGCTGCTGGCCACCGCCGGGGACCATCGTTACATGAGCCAGCGGGACCAGGCCCGCGCCGAGTTCGAGGCCCTCATGGAGCAGCGCTTCCCGGGCTTTCGGGACCTGTTGACCCAGGCAAGGGCGCGCTTTGCCGCCGAGGGGGCCGCGGGGGTGGCGGCGGGCACCTCCTGGCTGGACCTGCAGGACATCTACCTGTTCAAGCTGGCCTACACCTACGCCGGGCAGGAGCGGATCCCGGTGATCCTCAGGGCTTATGTGGCGGGGGACGAGGGGCCTCTGGAGGCCCTGGTGGAGAGTCGGACGCTGCCAGGCTTCGGCGCTCTGGGTTCGCGGGCGGCCTTCCTGCTGGCGGCCTGCCGGGAATTGGGCATGGACGAGCTGTTCCCCCGGGACTGCGCCGGCATCCCCCCCGGCCCCCAACGCTTTGACGTGCTGCTGGACCTGGCGCGGATCTCAGTGCCCGTGCTGCTGCTCTCCGGGGCCCAGGATCCGGTGGTGCCGCCTTCGCGACAGCGAGCCCTGGCGGAGGCGCTGGTGGGGCGGGTGACCCACATCTGGCTGCCCCGCGCATCCCACCTGCTGCTGGAGGACCAGCCCCAGGAGGCGGCCCAGGCCTTGATGGATTTCCTGGGTTTGTGCAGGCCCCGGGACTGAGTGTTCCGGCCGCGGACCTTTTTGCTTGACACAATCCAGCGGTGGAAGGTACAAACGCCCCCGTTGAAAATCTTTGTGTGCCTGTGCCCTGGTAGCTCAGTTGGTAGAGCAGCGGACTGAAAATCCGCGTGTCGGTGGTTCAACTCCGCCCCTGGGCACTTTCTATTTAATCTTTCGGTTTTTGCGCCCCCTGTCCGGGCCCGTTTTCGTGCGCCCCAAACCCCGTCCCCAAGTCCTTGCCCCGCAACCCCCGATGTGGCATTCTCGCAACGTGTTTTTGCCGTTGGCCGTCCAAGGAGGGAACGTTGATGAGAATTCTTCGAGTAATTCTGATGGCTTCTCTGCTGCTTTCCGCTTTTGGCTGTGGTTCCGATGGCAGTACCAAGGGGTCCGACGGCGACCTGGGGTTTGGCAGTTGGGATGTGCCCCCCGGCGGTGACGACGACGTCTACTATCAGGGCGGCGACGGCGGTTGCACCCCTGATTGCGACGGCAAGAAGTGCGGCGACAACGGCTGCGGCGGCGTCTGCGGCAAGTGCAGCGGCGGCACGCCCTTCTGTCACGACTTCCTTTGTGTAGCCGACTGCACCGCCAGTTGCAGCGGCAAGCAGTGTGGCGACGACGGCTGCGGTGGAAGCTGCGGGACCTGCAGTGGCGCCAAGCCCTTCTGCGAGGCCGGCGTGTGCATGGCCACCGAGTGCGTGCCCTCCTGCGGCGACCGCGAGTGTGGCGACGACGGCTGCGGCGGAAGCTGCGGCAGTTGCCCCCTGGCGGCCCCCAAGTGCGAGGCCGGCGCCTGCGTCGTGGCCTGCCAGCGCCAGTGCCAGGGAAAAGAGTGCGGCGACGACGGCTGCGGCGGCACCTGTGGCACCTGCGCGGCCAACAAAGAGTGCACCCTGGGTGTGTGCAAGTGCACGCCCCAGTACTCCGAAGACTGCTGTGGCGACGACGTGTGCTACTTCGACTCCTGCGGCGTCAAGGGGGCCAAGATCGCGGAGTGCCCCCTGTCCTGCAAGCTGGGCGAATGCGAAGTCCCCCAGAAGGTCGCCATCTACATCGAAGGCGCGTTGGTCGGGCCTGCGGGTCTGGACGGCGTGACCTGGGACGGCTTCTCCACCGTGAACCAGGGACTGATGGACCTGGCCATGGAGTTCGGGTCCCAGTTCATTGACTCCTACGTGGGCATCCCCGGCGTGGGTTCCATCGTCGGCTATGTGGCCAACTCGCTGCTGTCCGGCTACGAGCCCCCGGACCCCTTTGGCACGGGCCAGTTCATGTCCGACGGCGCGTGGTCTGACATCATCGTGGACCTGCCCATGGTGTCGGACACCTACAACCCCCAATGGAACAGCGTGGGCTGGATCAACCTGCCCTACAAGAAGGGCCTCAAGGTCAAGGTCAACCTGACGGACGACGACCTCATGGGCGACGATGTCATCGGCAGCGCCATCGTGGGCTACGACTCCATTGAGGCGGCGCTGTACTCGGGCCAGAAGTTCACCGTGCCCGTGGGCGACCAGACCTTCAACACGCTGCTGGCCGTGGTCATCAGCGTCCATCCCATGGGCTCCACCTGCAAGCCCGACTGCCTGGGCAAGGTCTGCGGCCCCGATGGCTGCGGTGGTAGCTGCGGCACCTGCGACGAGGGCATGTCCTGCAGCGACGGCTTCTGCGTGGCCGGCATCTCCGCCTGCCCCGGCATCTGGGACTGCGTGGCGAACTGCGCCGACGGCGACGACCCCTGCGTCGAGGCCTGCATCAGCAACGCCGACCAGGAGTCCCAGGACGCCTTCTATGCCATGGTCCAGTGTCTGGTGGACGAGGGCTACTATGACTGCTCCAACACCACCTGCGAGGACGCCGCCATCGAGGCCTGCACCCCCGCAATCCGTGACTGCTACCACGGCAACCTGACCTGCGGCGGCGTGTACAACTGCGTGGGCGGCTGCAACGACAACACCTGCATCAACGACTGCTTCTACGAGGGCTCGGTGGACGCCCAGTATCAGGTGGAGGCGCTGGAGCAGTGCTTCTCCGATACCTGCGGCGAGGCCCCCACCGACGAGTGCCTCCAGACCGCCATCAACGAAAACTGCGCCAGCGAGGCCGAGCCATGCCTGTGATGCTCTGCCCCATCCAACCCTGCGGGAGGCACCAGACCAGATGAAAGGACAAGAATCCCTTGCCCAACTGCTGGTGAATCAGGCCAGCGCCCGCCCCCAGGACACGGCCCTGCGCTTCCACGAGTCCGGGCGCCAGTCCCGCCGCTCCTGGCAGGAGTTGCTGTCGGTGGCGTCCTCCCTGGCGTGGATGATGAAGGACCAGGGCGTGGGCCCCGGTCAGCGGGTGTTGGTGCTTGGGGAGACCTCGCGCATCACCGTGGAGTGCCTGTTTGCCGTGTGGATGGCGGACGCCGTGGCGGTGCCCCTGCCCCACACGCTCAAGGGTTCGGAATTGCTGCCCATCATGCTGCGCGTCAACCCCGCCCTCATCCTGGTGACGGGGCCCGCGACCCTGAAGGAGATGGTGGGCTACAAGGGCACCGCGCCGGTCGTCTATTTTGGCCCCACGGGGCGCACCGGGGGGCGGCGGTTCCGCGGCTCCGAGTTGCCCACGGGCACCCCCGAACCGGAAGAACTTGGCTTCTCGTTCCAGCTTGCCGAGGACCTGGCCGGCGACACCGATCCGGGCTTCCAGCGTGTCCCCGAATACGGCCGCGGCGCCGCTGATGACGCCGTGCTGCTGTTCACCCCCGGCACGGGCGGCACCCACAAGGGGCTGTTCCTGTCCCACCAAGCCCTGCTGACCCAGGCGCGCATCCTGTCCGGGCTCATGGGCCTGACCCAGGACGATACCCAACTGCTGGTGCTGCCCCTGTCCTACATCCTGGGGTTGTCGGCCCTGCTGTGCAGCGTCCAGGCGGGCAGCCCCCTGGCGGTGGGCGGCGGGCAGCGCTCCATGGTGGAAGACATGGGTCTGTTCTCGCCGGCCTTTGTGGTGGGCGTCCCCAGCATGTTCGAACGCCTGGCCGACCGCCTGCGCGCCGGTGTGGGCGAGTTCGGCTACGTAGAGCGCCAACTCTTCCACCGTTGGGTGGAGGCGGGCATCGAGCGCCTGGAGAAGTCCATCACCCAGGGCGACGACGACTTCCTGGACTACATGGAGCGGATGGTCGCCGAGAAGTTGTTCTTCCCGCGCATCCGGTCATTGTTCGGTGGCACCATGCGCTTCTTCCTGAGCGCCGGGGCCCCCGTGTCTCGGCAGACGGTGCTGTTCTTCCACGCGCTGGGCGTGCCGTTGTACGAAAGCTACGGTCTGACGGAGACCGCCGGCGCCACCCACGTCAGCAGCCCCGGGGCCTTCAAGGCCGGGTCGGTGGGGGTGCCCATCCCCGGCGTGGAGGTGCGCATCGCGGACGACGGCGAGGTGCTGGTCAAGACCCCCACCATGATGACCCGCTACCTGGACGAGGGCGACAGCGGCTACTGCATCCAGGACGGCTGGCTGCACACGGGCGACCTGGGCTTCGTGGACGAAAGCGGCTTCCTGTTCATCACGGGCCGCAAGAAGGACCTGCTGGTCACCTCCGGCGGCGCCATCATCTCGCCCACCAAGCTGGAGTCCCGCCTGGACCGCCTGCCCCTGGTGTCCCGCAGTGTGGTCTTTGGGGATGGCAAGGCCTGGCCCGTGGCCCTCATCACCTTGGATGAAGAAGAGCTGCACCGCTGGTACGCCGCCCGGGGCCTGGAGTTCCGCAGCCTGGCTGACGCCGCTGGCAACGTGGACCTGTATGTGGACATTGAACAATCCGTCAAGCGCATCAACGCCGAGCTTGCGGCCCCCGAGCGCATCAAACGCATCGCCGTCCTGCCCAGCCGTTTTGGCACCGAGGATGGCGAACTGACCCCCCACCACCGGTTGCGCCGCGCCCGAATTGCCGAGAAGTACGCGGGCGTGCTCAAGACCCTTTACGAGTAGGAGACCTGCCTTGTTCACCCGTGGAGAAGTGCTGATCATCGTCCCCACCTACAACGAACTTGAGAACCTGCCCCTGCTGGTGGCCGAGATCCATCGCCAGGTGCCCGACGCCCATGTGCTGGTGGTGGACGACAACTCCCCCGACGGCACGGGCCGCAAGGCCGACGAACTGGCCGCCGCCGACGACCGCATCCAGGTGCTGCACCGCACCGCCAAGGAGGGGCTGGGCAAGGCCTACGTGGCGGGCTTCAAGTGGGCCCTGGCCAAGGGCTACAAGGCCATCTTCGAGATGGACTGCGACTTCAGCCACCGCCCCGAGTACCTGCCCCATTTCCTGGAACTGCTGGAGAACGCCGATCTGGTCCTGGGCAGCCGCTACATCAAGGGTGGCGGCACCGAGAACTGGCCCCTGTCCCGCCGCTTCATCTCCCGCGGTGGCAACCTCTACGCCGGGTTGGTGCTGGGGCTGCCCTACCGCGACCTCACGGGCGGCTTCAAGTGCTTCCGTCGGGAGGTTCTGGAGGCGCTGGACCTGGACGCCCTCATCAGCTACGGCTACTCCTTCCAGGTGGAGCTGACCTTCCGCGCCCACCGCAAGGGCTTCCGCATAGCCCAGCTGCCCATCATCTTCCCCGACCGCGTCCGCGGTAAGTCCAAGATGTCCGGCAAGATCTTCAAGGAAGCCTTCGTGAATGTCTGGAAGCTGAGGGTGGGGGCCTGATCAGGCCTTCGTGATCCGTCCCAGGAAAGTCTTGTAGATGTAGACCGTGTAGGCCAGCACGATGGGCACGCCCAGGAGGGCGACCACCAGCATGGTCCCCAGGGACTTCTGGCCGGCGGCGCTGTTGTGGGCCGTGAGGCTGTGGGCGGCCTCGGGGACGGAGGGGACGAGGATTGGGAACAGGGTGGCGGCGGCCAGGGCGAACAGCAGCAGGATGAAGCCCGAGGAGGCCAGGAAGGTGAAGAGGTCCTTGCCGGCGCCGGCCAGCAGCGGGATGGCGACGAGGAGGGCGAGGGAGAGGGCCTCCAGGGGCCACACGAAGGCACCCCGGGACATGGCGCGGGCCACCAGTTCGGGGGCCAGGAAGAAGGCCAGGATGATGGTCAGGACGTACAGGGACGTGAAGCCAATCCAGGCCTGGTGCAGGCGCTTCTTGTAGGTGTCTCGAAGGGTGCCGTCGGTCTTGAGGACCATCCAGGCAGCACCCTGCACAGCCAGCAGGGCCAGCCCACCCAGACCACACAGGACGGGCCAGGGCCGCAGCAGGCCCAGCAGGCCACCGTAGTAGTCGCCATTGGCGTCCAGGGGCAGGCCCGCCAGGACGTTGCCCAGGGCGGTACCCAGCAGGATGGCCACCAGGCTGGAGCCAAGCCCGAAGGCCAGGTCCCAGTTGCGGCGCCAGACGGGGGACTCGCTTTGGCCTCGGAACTCCAGCGCAATGGCGCGGAAGATCAGCCCGAACAGCAGCAGAATGAGGGCCAGGTAGAAGCCCGAGAAGATGGTGGCATACACCGGGGGGAAGGCCGCGAACATGGCCCCACCGCCGGTCAGCAGCCACACCTCGTTGCCATCCCACACGGGGCCGATGGCCTTGAAGTTGATGCGCTTCTCTTCTTCGTCGCGCCCGAAGAGGTGCCAGAAGCCCACGCCCAGGTCAAAGCCATCCAGGATGGCGTAGATGGCCAGCAGCAGTACGACCAGTCCAAACCAGGTGATCTCAAGCGCCATAGGAAGCCTCCTTGGAGTCGTCGGTGGGGAAGCCAGACCGAATCTTGCGGGCCACAAGCTGGAGGTACAGCGCCAGCAGCAGGGCGTACAGCAGGCCAAAGCCGATGATGGAGAACAGGATCTCCCCCGCGCTGACGTTGATGGAGACCGCGTGGGAGGTCCGCAGCAGCCCCTGGACGACCCAGGGCTGGCGGCCCACCTCAGCGGTGATCCAGCCCACCTGATTGGCAATGGTGGGCAGGGGGATGGCCAGGGCCAGGATGGTCAGGAAGACCCGGTTGGTGCACAGCGTGCCGCGCCGCATCAGGATGATGCCGATGAAGCCCAGCAGGATGAACAACATGCCCAGCATGACCATCAGGTGGAAGGTCGTGAAGGTCAGCGCCAGGGGAGGGCGGTCCGCCGCGGGGAACTCGTTGAGGCCCTTGATGACGCCATCCGCGTCCCCGTGCACGAACAGCGACATGAGGGAGGGGATCTCCACACGGCCGATGATCTTGGGTGGGTCCTGGGACACGGGGATGCCGAAGACCAGCGCCGGCACATTGCCCGAGGTCTCGATGATGCCCTCAATGGACGCGAACTTCGCGGGCTGGGTCATGGCCACCTGCCTCGCGTGCATGTCGCCCATGGGGAAGGACTCCAGCACGGACAGGATGAAGGCGGCGATCATGACGGGCTTGAGGGCCTTGGCCGCCAGGCTGTGCTGACGCTCGCCGGGCTTGGAGCGCAGCAGCAGGATGGCCAGGATGCCGGCGATGGTGAAGGCGCCGGTGACGAAGGCCGCGGTGACGGTGTGCAGGAAGCGGGGCAGCATGGAGGGATTGAAGACCGCCGCGCCAAAGTCCACCAGCACCGCCTTGCCGTCAATGATCTCGTGGCCCGCCGGGGTCTGCTGCCAGGAGTTGGCCGCCAGGATCCAGAAGGCCGAGATGATGGTGCCCACACCCACCATTAATATGGAGAACCAGTGGGCCCCCTTGGGCACCCGGTCCCGCCCGAACAGGTAGAGGCCCAGGAAGCTGGACTCCAGGAAGAAGGC
>CAIXZC010000160.1 GCA_903923815.1 uncultured Myxococcales bacterium | reverse complement strand
GCTGTTTGCTGCCATCCTTTGTCTGATGCTTGCCCCCCTTGGCGCCCACGCCGACGAGAAGGGCGATGCCGTGGCCCGCAAGTACTTCGAACGCACCAAGGCCGCTGACACCAAGGCCGTGGCCACCATGACCCTGGTGGCTAAGAACGGCTCCAAGAAGGTGCGCAAGCTGGAGGTCAACTACCAGGAGGGCGCCCAGGGCAAGAACGCCTTCATCGTCTTCACCGACCCGGCGGACATCGCGGGCACCAAGTTCCTGACGCTGTCCAAGCGCGGCGCCGACGCCGACCAGCGCCTCTTCCTGCCGGCCCTCAAGAAGGTCCGCAAGATCTCCTCCTCCAGCAAGGACGGCGAGTTCGTCAACTCCGACCTGTTCTACTACGACATGGAGGAGCGCTACCTGGAGGACAACACCTACACCTTCCTGTCGGACAACGAGACCCTGGCGGACAAGGCCTTCGCGGGCATGAAGTTCACCAAGATCGCCATGAAGCCCACGGACCCCAACGCGCCCTACTCCAAGGCCGTGGCCTGGGTGAACATGGCCAACAACTTCATCTACAAGATGGACTGCTTCGACAAGAAGGACGGCGCCCTGCTCAAGACCATCCTCTTTGTGAAGGTGGAGACCATCAAGGGCGTCCTGGTCCCCACCCAGACCCTGGTGTCCAACGTCAAGAAGGGCACCAAGACCCTCATGGCCATGGCCAACGTGCAGGTCAACATCGGCCTCAAGGATGACGTCTTCTCGGTGAAGAACCTGGAACAGTGAGAGCCCGCATCACGCAGGGGGTTGCCATGAACCGCAAGGTCGCGACGTTTTGGCTGCTTGGGTTGATGCTGCTGGGGGCGCGGGGGGCTCAGGCCCAGGAGGAGGACTCCACGGCGCTGTTTGACGAATTGGCGGCCCCCCCCGCCCCCCCCGCTGACGAGGGCGCCGCGCCCGAGGCCACCGAGAGGCCCTTCAAGGCCCGGCTGTCGGGGACCCACGAGTTCGCCTACCACGCCCCGGTGCAGCCCGCCTCCCAGGACTACGAGGGCGAGATCAAGGTGCCGGCCCTGCGCAACCTGCTGGGGCTGGAGGTGCAGGATGGGGCGCTCAAGCTGGTATCCGAGTGGCACCTGGACCTGCTGGCGGACCCGGCCAAGGCCGACGCCCAGGGGCAGCGCGGGGACTGGAACGCTTTGACGCGGCTTCGCCCCGGCGAGAACTACCTGAGCTGGAGCGGCCAGGCGCTGAAGCTGTCGGCGGGCTACCAGATCTACTCCTGGGGCGTGGCGGACAAGCTGAACCCCACGGACAACCTGAACCCCCGGGACTACACCGTGGGGCTGAACTTCGACAAGATCCCCGTGCTGTCGGCGGCGGCGGTGTGGTATCCCAGCGACACTTGGTCCGTTGAGGGCGTGTTCATCCCCTACGAGCAGCCCGAGCGCTGGCCCATCGACTGGGCGGGGCGGGTGCCCGACGGGCTGTTCTACGGCAAGAGCTACACCCTGGCCACCAAGACCCTGGAGGAGGTGCCCCACGACCGGAACGTGGTGGGGCAGCCTTTGGCCCAGGGGCCAAAGAGCCTGGTGGCGGGGGCCCGGGCCAGCTACCGCAGCAGCGCGGTGGACCTGTCGGTGAGCTACCTTTACGACATTGACTCGTTCTTCACGCCGCGGGTCATCACGGCCACCGAGCACATCACCTGGACGGACAGCGGGCTTCCCACGGGGCAGCAGTTCACCCGGGTGGAGGCGCTGGTGCTGGAGCGGCAGCGGGTGCATCGCTTCGGGGCCGACGCCAAGACCACCGTGGGCAGGCTGGGGCTGTGGGCGGAGGCGGCCTGGTCGCTGACGCAGCAGGGGCTGGACGGGGAGGACCGGTTGGGACGGCGTTCCAAGCTGGACTACGTGCTGGGGCTGGACTTCAACTACGGGCCCAATGACTCGTGGTACGCCAACCTGCAGTACCTGGGGACCTGGGTGCCGGGGTATCGCAAGGACTTCTCGCAGCAGTACCCCGGGGGGCTGCCGGAGGCCGGAAAGGTGGGGGACGGAGGCTACATGCAGACCTTCTACGAGGCGGCCCTGGTGGACCGCTTCGGGATGTACACCGAGGGGCTGCTGCAGGGGCTGACGTCGAACCTGAAGTGGGAGCTGTGGGACGGGACCCTGACGCCCCAGTTCACGGCCGTCTACATGTTGCCGTTCCAGTACGACGACCAGGCCCAGACCCGCTACGGCAGCCTGTCGCTGAACCCCGAGCTGGACTACATGCCGGCGGACTCCCTCCATGTGAAGGTGGGGGCGGACCTCTGCTACGCCTGGGTGAAGGACCCGGGGGGCGAGGTGCGGCTGGACACGGCGGAGGACCGGCTGGGCTTCTACACGCCCTCCAACAACGTCTACCTGAAGGTGGTCTACAAGTGGAATCACGACCTGGTCCGGTGACCGGGGCCGGATTTCCAGAAAGCAAGGGAAGCGCGATGCTTGACAGATTCCTGAACTGGAGCACGGGGGCCTTCAAGCGCCCCTGGCTGGTGGTGGTGCTGGCGCTGGCGGTGACCGTGGGGCTGGGCCTGGGCATCCCGCGGCTGAAGTTCGACACGGACATCAAAGCGATGATTCCGGCGGACAACCCGGACCTGCTGGTGAACGACTACTACGAGCATGAGGACCGCTTCGGGTCCAGCGATCTCATCTTCATCGGGGTGGACTGCAAGGACATCTACGCCCCCGAGAGCGTGGCCTTCATCAAGACCCTCAAGGACGACATCGAGGCCCTGGGGAACAGCCTGCCGCCGAAGAACGTGGCGGCGCTGCTGGGGCTGACCGTGGACGAGGGGCAGCGGGTGGTGGAGGCGCTGCGGGAGCTGGGCGTGGGGGAGGCCAACTACCAGGAGACCCTGGTGCCACTGCTGGGGTCCGCGCCCAAGCTGCAGGAGGCCTTTGGGTGGCAGCCGGCGCTGGCCCAGAAGGTGGCGGCGGGGGCCGCGGGGGTGGAGGCGCGCACTCTGCTGGCCTACACCAGGAACCCCATCGACGAGATCCAGAGCCTGGTGAACGGCGACTACATCGCCTACGAGGACGAGGCCCTGGTGGTCAAGAAGCTGGTGGAGGACGAGGAGCTGACGCCGGAGCACCTGGCGGGCCTCAAGGAGCGGGTGGCGGGCTGGGACATCTACCAGGACACGCTGGTGTCCAAGGACGGCACGCTGACCACGCTGCTGGTCAAGCTGGATACGGACAACAACGAGGTGACCTCGTCGGTGAACCAGGCCGTGGAGCAGATCCTCAAGACGCACCAGCGGCCGGGCTTCAAGACCTATATCACGGGGGAGCCGGTCATCAGCGACCTGTTGGGGCGCCTCATGTTCGAGGACCTGCAGACGCTGCTGCCACTGGTGGTGCTGGTGGTGCTGGGCATCCTGTTCCTGTGCTTTCGCAAGCTGCAAGGGGTGGTGTTCCCGGCGGCCATCATCCTGATGTCGGTGGTGTTCACGCTGGGGCTCATGGGCTTCTGCGGGGTGCCCATCAGCACCGTGGGGACGACCATCCCGGTGCTGTTGGTGGCCATCGTGTCGGCCTACTGCATTCACCAGATGAACCACTACCTGCACGACCAGCGCACGGACAAGCTGGAGGTGCTGCGGCACAACATGAAGACCGTGGGGCTGGCCATCGGGCTGTCGGGGCTGACGGTCATGGTGGGCTTCGGGGCGTTGGCCATCGAGGAGTTCGTGCCCATCAAGAACTTCGGCATCTTCACGGCCATCGGGGACCTGGCGGGGTTGGTGGGGGCGCTGTACGTGCTGCCGGCCCTCATCCTGGTGGCGGGGCGGCCCAAGAAGGTGCTGGGACCGGAGTCGGACAAGGGCTGGGTCAGTCGGATCCTGCAGGGCTTCGTGTGGCTGAACCGGCGCCACTATCGGGCGGTGCTGTGGGTGTCGGCGGTGCTGAGCGTGACCTTCCTGGTGGGCGGGTTCTTCGTGGAGGCGGAGCTGAACAACGTGTCCTTCTTCAAGAAGGCCAGCCCCATCCACGCGGCGGACGATCACCTGAACCAGAAGCTGGCGGGGACCATGGTGATGAACGTCATCCTGGACTCGGACCTGAGCCACCCCAGCGAGCGGGCGGCGGTGGCGGTGGGGGAGGGCGGGGAGGCGGCGACCCCCGTGGTGCTGACCAACCCGGCGGTGCTGAACCGGGTGGAGCAGTTCGACAGGGACGTGCGCCGGCAGTTCCCCTTTGTGACCAAGGTCAACTCGTTCAACACGGTGCTCAAGAAGATGCACCAGGAGATGAACGGCGGCGGCAAGGAGTTCTACGTCATCCCCCAGGACCCGGAGCTGATCAGCCAGTACCTGCTGATCTTCAGCGGGGACCTGCAGGGGGTGCTGACGGCAGACCATGACAAGCTGCGCGTCTCGCTGGTGATGAAGCGGGTGTCGTCGGCCCAGGTGGAGCAGGTGCGGGCCTTCTGCCAGCGCTACTTCACGCCGGACTTCCAGCAGGCCAACCACCTGCAGGTCCAGGTGTCGGGGACGGCCCACCTGTTCGACGTGGCCAACCGGCTGCTGGTGGAGGGGATGCTGCTGAGCATCGTGGTGTGTCTGGCCATCGTGCTGTTGCTGCTGCTGGTGGTGCTGGGGGATCTGCGCATGAGCCTCATTGCCCTGACGCCCATCTTCGTGACGCTGCTGATAAATTTCGGCAGCCTGGGCTTCTTTGGCATTCCCCTGAACACCGGGACGGCCATCGTGTCGTCCATCGCCATCGGCATCGGCGTGGACTACTCGATTCACTTCATCACGTGGTACCGCAACGAGCTGCGGGGGCGGGCGGACATCGCGGCGGCCCTGGAGCACAGCATCATCCACAAGGGGCGGGCCATCCTGTACAACATGTTCGTCATCTTCGGGGGCTTCCTGGTGCTGGTGGTCTCCCAGTTCGTGCCCCTCATCCAGTTCGGCAGCCTGGTGGCCCTGTGCATGGTCACCACGGCGGTGGGGGCCCTGGTGGTGGTGCCCGCGCTGATCCGCGCCCTGGCGGCCCGGGACTATCGCTTCTTGTATCTTGGAACGAAGGCTTCCAATTCTTCGCTGCCCAAGTAGGATAGGGCGCACCTCGACCCATAGACCCAGGGGGTGCCAATGCCAAAGCCACGGATTACCAAGAAGCCCGAGGTGCGGCGGCAGGAGATCCTGGACGCCGCGCAGGCCCTGTTTGCCAAGCACGGCTTCGAGGGCACGGCGGTGTCCCAGATCGTGGCCCTCGTGGGGGTGCAGCAGGGCACCTTCTACCATTACTTCGAGTCCAAGGAGGCCCTGGTGGAGGCGCTGATTCTGCGCTCCACGGAGGCCATGGCGGAGCGCATCGCCGAGCGCATCGCCGACCGCCGCCTGTCCCTGCGGGCGCGGGTGGCGGCGTCCCTGGAGGAGGCCTTCAACCCCCAGGACCCCTTCCTGCTGATGTTCGAGCACATCCACCGGGCCCGGAACAGCGCCCTCAACCAGAAGACCCACCTGCTGATGTCCCAGCGGCTGACGCCCATCCTCATGGAGCTGGCCCGGGAGGGGAACGCGGCGGGGGTGTTCTCGGTGCGCCACCTGGGGATCACGGCGGACTTCATCATCGGGGGCATGTCCTTCCTGATGGACAAGGAGATCTACCTTGGCAATGCCATCGACTGGCAGGTGCTGCGGCCCCAGATGGAGAGTCTCATCGAGAAGTTGTTGGGGGTGCGCGAGGGGTGGCTGGACCCCATTGGAGGTTCTAATGCGTAGTTGGATTCTTGCCCTGCTGTTGGTGCTGCCTGCGTCGGCGGCCTTTCCCTGCACCAGCATCCTGGTCTCCCGGGGGGCCTCGGCGGATGGGTCCGTGATGGTCACCTACGTGGCCGACAGCCACGAGCTTTACGGGGATCTGGCGCTGACGCCGGCGGGGCTGCACGCGCCGGGGGCGGTCCGGGACATCTACGAGTGGGATACAGGCAAGTACCTTGGAAAGATCCCCCAGGTGCCCCAGACCTATGCCGTCCTGGGCAACATGAACGAGCATCAGTTGGTCATCTCGGAAACCACCTTCGATGGCCG
>CAIXZC010000159.1 GCA_903923815.1 uncultured Myxococcales bacterium | reverse complement strand
TAACGGCCGCCCGCTGCCAACTCGGTGATGAAGTCCTGCCCAACCATGCCGCCTCCGTTTTCGGTAGAGCAAAGTAACGCATTTGGTTACTTTTGTCCAGCGTGTGCGTCAGGTGTCAGTTCAAGCACACCGCACTGCCCTTGCTGCCCCGCGCCGCCTGTGTTAGAAGTGCGCCCTGTTTTTTGACCGGGGCGGCCAGGCTGTTAGATTGGCGCCGAGGTTGGGAACCATGAGGAGTTGCAAATGGACAGTCTGCTCACGTTGCTGCTGATGGGTGCCGGTATTGCCCTTGCGGTTGGTCTCTCCTACGCCAGCATGAACCTCATCCTGGCCGTCATCCCCTGGAATCACCGGGAGAAGTAGGGCCCCCCGCGGCCCCCCCTCGCCTCCATTTCCGCTTTTGCTTTCAACTGGCCTTTGGCTTAGACTTGCGCCCGCATTGAATCGGGTGCAGGCCATGCGTCTTCTGCCACTGCTGCTTGCCATTGTGACGCTCCTTGGGGGCTCCTGCGCTGACCCCGGCGAGGCCCAGCGGGGCCTTGGGTTTGGCAAGGATGTCCAGGGCGACGGCGGGCAGGTGGTGCAGCATCTGGCCTCCGAACTTACGGGCGCCCAGGAGCGCCGCATCGCCGTCCTTCGGGAGGTCATCGGGCGGGGGCTGGCCGCGGGCCGCACGCTGTACCGGCAGGCCCTGGCCGACAGCACCGCCTCCCCGGGCCCCTCCTTTCCCCTGGCCACCTTCGACTCCAGCCTTCATCAAGAAGAGCTGGCCGCCACCCCCGAACCCTGCCCCTTCCTGCGCTACTACGACAACGGCTGGGCCCCCCAGGTGCCCCCCTGCCGGCAGCTCGCCGGGCAGGCCGTCAGCGCCTGCTTCGATCAGGTGGATGACGCGCTGGCCGCTGCGGACCTGCCTGACTACTCCTTCATTGATCCCGACGTGCCCCAGGCCCAGCTTGACCTTTGGTACCGTCGCGGACTGCTGGCGGCCCTCTCCGAGTCCCGGGTCTTCGCCCAGCACGCCATGGCCCGCGCCGCCTACTGCGAGGCGCGCCCCAGCCCCGTCCAGGGCTCCTACCAAAAGGGGCTGCTGGTGGGACGCCAGGCCCTGGCCCAGACCATCAATCTTGCCCTGGAGGACCGCGGCCTGCCCCCCGACTACCCGCTGCTCACGGGGGTGCTGGACCTGTGCAATCCCCACACCGCCATCCTGCTGCCCGCGCGCCTGGCCACCCTGGAGGGCCTGGGCACGCTGCTGGATCGCCAACCCCTCTGCACGGGCTACACGCCGGGCACAGACGAAGCCGCGCGCCAGTGGGAGGACGCCAAGGTGGCCTACGAACAGGGCCTGCGAGATGGCATCGCGGATGAGGCCTCCCTGGCCGCGGTGCGCTTCTACAGGCGGGTCACCTGCGCCCCCCTGGGGGCCTGGTGGGAGACGCTTTAGCTACCGGGCCCGGCCCGGCGAAAGGACCAGGATGAAGAACCGGACCCTGCCCTGGCTTTTGGCCCTCGCCCTGCTGCTGACCTGCGGCCCCGCCGGCTGCGGCGAGGAGGGCGCCGCCCCCTTCATTGACGACCTGGAGAACCACCAGGGCTCCCCCGACCTGGAACTGCTGGTCCGCAGCGGCGACAGCACCGTCAGCGGCCTGGTGCGCCTGGAGGCCCGCGTCTACAGCAAGGCCACCCTCCTGGGCGTGGAGTTCTTCGTGGACGACTACCGCTTCGACACGGACCTGCTGCCCCCCTACAGC
>CAIXZC010000158.1 GCA_903923815.1 uncultured Myxococcales bacterium | reverse complement strand
GAGGCCATGAACTCCTGGCACTCCTGGTCGTCGAACAGCCGCTGGCTGGTGTTCTCGTCCAAGGTGAACGGGCCCTACACCCAGCTATTCCTGACGCACATTGATGCCGAGGGCAACGACACGCCGCCCGTCCTGCTGGAGCAGTTCACCGCCCCCGACCGGGCCGCCAACATCCCCGAGTTCGTGGCCCTGCCGCCGGACGCCATCAAGGAGATCGGTGTGGGCTTTCTGGACGGCGACTCGTACTACCAGGCCGCCTCGGCCACCCTGGCTTTGGCCACCAAGAAGGGCCAGACCCGGGACCTGCAGCAGGCCGCTGACCTGTTCGCCACCTCGGTGAAGCTGGCCCCGGAGAACGCGGGCGTGCGGACGGAATACGCGCTGGTGCTCATCTCCCTGGGACGCATTGAGGAGGCCGCCGACCAACTCAGCGAGGCCATCCGCCTGCGGCCGGAGGACCCCAACAACTACTTCAACCTGGGGCTGGTGTACGAGCGGGCCGGGCGCCTTGAGGAGGCCGATGCCATGTACCTGCGCGCAGCGGTGCTGGACCCGACCCTGGTGGAGGCGCGCATGGCCTTGCTGGTGCTGCGCCTGAAACACGGGCGGGTGGAGGAGGCCCGGGCGGAGTTGGAGAGCATCCTGGACCTTCGCCCCAACTGGTACCCGGCGCTGTTCCTGCTGGGGAAGATCCAGATGGACCTGGGGGAGCCGGAGCGTGCGGTGACCCTGTTCCAGCGCGCCGTGGAGGCCAACCCCCGGGAGGCCGAGGCCCACTGGCGGTTGGGCGTGGCGTGTCTGGCGGCGGGCCAGGGCGTCAAGGCGCAGGAGGCCCTGGGCGAGAGCCTCAAGCGTTTTCCCGACGACGCCAATCTGATGGACCTGATGGCCCTGACCCTGGCCCGGGAGGGCAACTTCGGGGCCGCCGAGACCTGGGCGCGACGGGCCCTGGAGGCCGCCACCGCCAGGGGGAACAGGGGCCTCATTGCCGCCCTCCAATCCCACCTTGAGGACCTGCTGGCCAAGAGGGTGCCGGAGCTCTAGTTCCACTTGGCACCCCACCCTCGTCCAGCCCCCTGCCAAGGCACGTGCGCCCCGCCGCAGGCTCTGCTATGCTGCGGCCCGACTTGGACGCTACCGGGCTGGAGGTGGGGCGTGCGCTACGGACTCCTTGGGTGGGTTTGGGTGGCGGGATTTTTGGCAATCGCGTGTCAATCGAAACCCAACGACCTGAGTGGCGCTGCGGCGACCCTTGGGCCCGTGGCGGAGGAGGCCCCCTTGGCCAAGGCGGAGGTGCCGGCCGCCCCCCCCGCCCCCCAGGCCCCCCAGGCCCCCGCACTGCACATCACCTATCCCTACGACGAGGCCGTGTTTCCGCCGGAGATCGTGGCCCCCACCGTCCGCTGGACTGACACCACCGGGGCCAGCACCTGGCGGCTGGACTTCGAGGTCCCCGACGGGCGCAGCTTCCACCGAGAGGTCAACAGCACCAGCTACCGGCCCGACCGGGAGCTGTGGGAGGAGCTGAAACTGGCCACCAGGGACTCCATGCTGACCTTGAAGATCAAGGGCGTGGACCAGTCCGACCCGCCCAAGGTCCTGGGGATGCAGTCGCTGCGGTTCGGCAGTTCCAGTGACCCCGTGGGGGACTCGCTGTTCTACCGCGAGGTGCTGCTGCCGTTCCTTACGGCCATGCTGGATACGCAGGTGCTGAAGTGGCGCTTCGGGGCCATCTCCAGCGAGACCCAGCCGCCGGTGGTGCTGACCGGGCTGCCCGTGTGCGGCAACTGCCACAGCTTCTCCAAGGATGGCAAGGTGCTGGGCATGGATGTGGACTATGCCAGCGACAAGGGCTCCTACGCCATGGTGGACACGGCGGCCCAGATGTCGCTGGACCCGGAGAACATCATCTCCTGGGTGTCGCTGGACCCCAAGGACCCCACCAAGACCTTCGGCCTGCTGCCCCAGGTGTCGCCCGATGGGCGCTACGTCATGGCCACCGTGAAGGACCAGTCAATCTTTGTGGCGGTCAGCGACAACCTGGCGTACTCCCAGTTGTTTTTTCCCACGAAGGGGGTACTGGGGCTGTACGACCGGCAGGAGAACCGCTTCAGCACGCTGCCCGGCGCCAGTGACCCGGACCTGGTGCAGTCCAACCCCGTGTGGAGCCCCGACGGCAAGGAGCTGATCTTCGCGCGGGCCAAGGCCTACGACATCAGCCGGCTGCTGAAGCTGGGCGTGACGGTGCTGACGCCGGAGGATTGCCCGGAGTTCTTTGGCGGCGGGCAGAAGTTCAAGTACGACCTGTACCGGATTCCCTTCAATGGGGGCGCGGGGGGAACGCCGGTGCCGGTGGAGGGGGCCTCGGGCAACGGCAAGAGCAACTACTTCCCGCGGTACTCGCCGGATGGCAAGTGGCTGGTGTTCACCCAGGCCGAGTCCTTCATGCTGCTGCAGCCGGATTCGGCGCTGTACATCATGCCCGCGGCCGGGGGGACGCCCAGGAAGATGCGGGCCAACCGAGAGGCCATGAACTCCTGGCACTCCTGGTCGTCGAACAGCCGCTGGCTGGTGTTCTCGTCCAAGGTGAACGGGCCCTACACCCAGCTATTCCTGACGCACATTGACGCCGAGGGCAACGACACGCCGCCCGTCCTGCTGGAGCAGTTCACCGCCCCCGACCGGGCCGCCAACATCCCCGAGTTCGTGGCCCTGCCCCCGGACGCCATCAAGAAGATCGGCGTGGGCTTTCTGGACGGCGATTCGTACTACAAGCGGGCCATGCTGTTCCTGAGCCACGCCAAGGACAGCGCCAACCCGGAGGACCGGCAGAAGGCGGCGGACATGCTGGCCCTGTCCATCCACATGGACCCGAAGAACGCCAAGGCGCGCAATCTTTATGGGCTGGTGCTGGGGTCGCTGGGGAAGACCAAAGAGGCGGCGGAGCAGTGGCAGGCGGCCATCAAGCTGCAACCGGACCTGCCCGACCCCTACAACAACCTGGGGCTGATGTACGAGAAGGCGGGGCGCAAGGACAAGGCGGAGGCCATGTTCAAGAAGGCTGAGGCCCTGAACCCCAAGCTTGCGGCGGAGCGGCAGGTGAACCTGGCGCTGCTGCGTAAGGACGCCGGCCAGGTGGACAAGGCGGAGGCTGACCTGGAGGCTGCCGTGAAGGCCAGGCCCGGGTGGTATCAGGGGCTGTTCCATCTGGCCAACCTGAAACTGGAGGCGGGCAAGATGGAGGAGGCCAAGGCGCTGTTCCTGCAGGCCATTGCCGCCGACCCCATGGCGGTGGAGGCCCACTGGCGGCTGGGGCTGGCCTGCCTGGAACTGGGGCAGGCGGCGGAGGCTGCCAAGCGCCTGGAGGAGGCCGTCAAACGCTTCCCTGGGGAGGCCAACCTGATGGATCTGCTGGCGGTGGCCAAGGCCAGCGCGGGGGACTTCAAGGGCGCCGAGCAGTGGGCCACCCAGGCCCTGGAGGCAGTGCGCTCCAGGGGCCTGACCAACCTTGCCAACACCATCCAAGCCCACCTGAACGACATCCGCGCGGGCCGCATCCCCGGCCAGCAGTAACCCCCCTCGCCTCGGGGACGGTCCTAATCTCCCACCATTC
>CAIXZC010000157.1 GCA_903923815.1 uncultured Myxococcales bacterium | reverse complement strand
GTCCTTGGCGTCCTTTCAGGCGCGCCCGCTCCAGCGGTAGCGTGGGTCGTTTGTGCATGCGGGCCGGCGTTGTGCATGCGGGCCGGCGTTGTGCACGCGTGCCCGGCGCAGCGGTCGCCACGACACCCCTCATCCGGCGCTGCGCGCCACCTTCCCCCGGGTCGGGGGAAGGAGAAGAGGTAGTTGATACTTCAGGGTTGCCGGGCGCAGAGGGTGATGGCCCTTTGCCATAGCTCGGAGACTGGGGGCTTGGGCAGCTCGAACCAGATCTTCAGGGAGTGGGCCGCCTGGGTGGCCAGCATGTGCAGGCCGTCCATGGCCTCGCAGCCGGAGGCCCGGGCCTCTGCCACCAGGCGGGTGGGGCTGGGGTTGTAGACGGTGTCCAGGACCATGACGCTGGCGGGGGGCGACTTGGGCAGGGGGCTCTGGCCGCCCTTGGGGTGCATGCCCACGGGGGTGCAGTTGACCAGCAGGTCCCAGGTCCCCACGAAGTCCCGGTCGTTGACCCGCTCGAAGGGCTGGAACTTCACCTGGGGGAACAGCTCCTTGAGGCCTTCGGCGGCCTCGGGCCTGCGGGTCAGCACGGTCACCCGGTCCACGCCCAGGTCCTCCAGCGCGGTCAGCACCCCCCGCGCGACCCCCCCGGCCCCCAACACCAACGCCGAGGCCGGAATGTGGGTGTAGCGCAGCAGGCTGGCCCGGACCCCCTCCACGTCGGTGTTGTAGCCCCGGATCTGCCCGCCCTTGAAGTGCACGCAGTTCACGGCCCCGCTGCGGCGGGCGTGGCGGTCCAGGTCGTGGCACAGGCGGGCGGCGGCGGTCTTGTAGGGGATGGTGACGTTGCAACCCAGGAAGCCCTCGCCGGGCAGCGCCAGGAAGCGGCGCTCGAAGTCCTCGGGGGGCAGGTCCAGCAGGCGGTACTCGGTGCCCGGGTAGTAGCGTTGGAGGTTGGGGTCCAGCAGCTCCGGGGAGAGGGAGTGCCCCAGGGGATGGCCAAGCAGACCAAGGATCGCCACGGGAACCTCCTTTTCAGGCCAGGCCGGGGGCCCTCTCGCAGGGGGACGGGGCCAGCAGGTATTCGAGGGTCTGGAAGAAGCCGGGGAAGCTCTTGCTGACGCAGTCCCAGCCCGTCAGGGTGCTCTCGCCCTGGGCGATGAGGGCGGCCAGGGACAGCATCATGGCGAGGCGGTGATCGCCGCGGGCATCCAGGGCGGCGCCCACCAGGGGGGTGGGGCCCTGGACGTACAGATCGTCGCCGCTGACGCTGATGCGCGCGCCCATGCGGGACAGCTCCTCCATGGAGCCGGCGATGCGGTCGGTCTCCTTGAGGCGCGCCTCGTGGATGCCCCGGATGACGCTGTCGCCCCGGGCCTGGGTGGCGATGAGGGCGATGAGGGGGATCTCGTCCACCAGATAGGGGATCTGGGCGGCGGAGACCTGGAAGGCGTCCAGGGGGCCAAAGCCAGCGCGAAGGTCGGCCACGGGCTCGGGGGCCAGGGGGTCGTGCAGGGTCAGCTCCAGGGGGGCGCCGATGCGGGCCAGCAGATCCTGGAAGCCGCAGCGGCTGGGGTTGGCGCTGAGGCCCTCGATGCACACGCGGGAGCCGGGGATGAGGGCGGCGGCGGCCACGAAGAAGGCGGCGGAGGAGGGATCCCCGGGGACCTCCACGGAGCAGCCCCGCAGGGGGCCGGGGGTGACCACTAGGGCGTCGTCGGTGCGGTTGATGCGGCCGCCGAAGAGGGGCAGCAGGCGCTCCGTGTGATCGCGGCTGTCGATGCGCCCCCGCAGGGTGCTGGGGCCGTCGGCGAAGAGGGCCGAGAGGATGAGGGCGGTCTTCACCTGGGCGGAGGGGACCGCCAGGGTGTAGTCCAGGGCGCGGGG
>CAIXZC010000156.1 GCA_903923815.1 uncultured Myxococcales bacterium | reverse complement strand
CGGTCTTGCCGCTGGGGTCCCCCACCATGCCCGTGCCGCCCCCCACCAGGGCCACCGGCACGTGCCCGTAACGCTGCATGATCCTCATGGCCATGATGGGAATGAGGCTGCCCACGTGGAGGCTGCGGGCGGTGGGATCGAAGCCCACATAGAAGCGCTTGGGGGGGCCCGCCAGGATCTTCTTGAGGGCCTCCTCGTCGGTGGTCTGGTAGATGAGTCCCCGGGCCTGCAATTCGGAAAAAGCGTCGTACATGGAACTCCCCTGTGCTGACTTGATTGGCGGGGCGTATCAGCCCCTGGTGCGGTTCTCGCGGTCCAGCTCCCTCATGACCTCGTCCTCCAGGTCCGCCAGCTCGCCCTCGGCGCTATTGCGGATCCGCAGGAGGACCACCGTGGTGTTGTCCCGTCCCCCGGACTCGTTGGCCATGGCGATGAGTCGGCTGGAGGCCCGGACGATGTTGGTCTCCTCGTACAGCAGCTTCTCGATCTGCTGGTCGGTGACCTCGCCGGTGAGCCCGTCCGAACACAGCAGGAAGATGTCCCCCGGCAGGGGCTCCAGCATGGTCAGGTCGACCTCCACCGCTTCCTTCATGCCCAGGGCTCGCACGATGATGTTCTTGTAGGGGAAGCGGGCCTCGTCCTCGGCGGTCATGGTCATGGACTTCTTGAAGTCGTTCAGCAGCGAGTGGTCCACCGTGATCTGGGACAGGCGTCCGTCCCGCAGCAGGTAGGCCCGGCTGTCCCCTACGTGGGCGATGTATACCTTGCCGTCGGCCTGGTGCAGGGCCACCATGGTGGTCCCCATGCCCTTCATGTCCGGGTTGTCCTTGGCGGTCTCGAAGACCCTCAGGTTGGCCAGCTTGACGGACGCGGTCAGGCGATCCGCCTCGTAGACCCGCTCGCCCTCCTGGCGGAAGGGCCAGGTGATGTCCTTGTCGCGGCCGGTCTCCAGGAAGAACTCCTTGACCGTACGGATGGCCAGTCGGGAGGCCACCTCGCCGGCCTTGTGCCCACCCATGCCGTCGGCCACCACGAAGAGGCTCTCTTCGGGCATCAGCAGCAGCGCATCCTGGTTGATCTCCCGCTTCATCCCAACATGGGTGTCGCCAGAGAAGTCCACACTCAGCATCTGAAGGCCAACTCCTGCAGCAGGTTGCGGGACCACGGACAGTGCTTCGGATAATACCAGAACATCCTGTGCTGGCAAGGGCGGCGTTTCCGCAAAGTACAAAGGCCCTTTTCGGCCCCCGCGGGTCAGTCCAACAGGCCGCTCACGGACAGGATCCACAGCAGCCTGCCCGCGGACCGGGCCGCCCCCTCGCGCCGCTGCACCGAGGCCAGCAGCAGCCGCTTGCCCTCCTGATATTCCCCATCCCTGACGGCCAGCACGCCCACCGTGAACAGGTAGGAGAAGCGCGGGTCAAAGGGGGCCAGGCCCTCCGCCCGCTGCACCCGCTCTTCCAGGGTCAGGGTCTCCGAGGCCTCCACCAGCCAGCGCCCCAGCAGCCGCTTCTCCAGATAGGGCAAAGCCTGCTCCGGGTCCAGGCCCCCCAGGGTCGCCCAGGTCCGCAGGAACAGCTCCCGCAGCAGCAGAAGCTGCGCCTCCCCACAGGCCCCCGAGGCGGGCAGCGCCCCAGCGGTCCGGGCCTGTCCCAGCAGCGCCCCTCCCAGCAGGCCCAGGCGTCCCTCGCCTGCCCCCTGCCACTGGCACCCCGAGGTCCGCAGCAGCCCTTCAAGCTCCAGGGCCAAGCGCCGTCCGGCCAGCAGCAGCGCCCGCTCTCCATGGACCCCGGCAAAACGCTGGGCCTCCAACGCAAAGGCCGCTCCCCGCTCCGCCGTGGGGCCCGCCTGCAGCTTTCCCCAGGCGCCCTCCAGGGGCCCGTCCACCCGTGCCTCTTCGCTCCCCATCTCCCGCTGCCAGTGGGCCTTCAGAAGCTGCGCCTCTTGCGCCGTGGGCTCCCAGGCCCGGCCCGGCACCTCCGGCGGTGGCGTCCCCCCCAGGGCCAACAGCCCCAAGGTCAGCAGCACCAACCCCAGCCCCAACGCCTCCCCCTCCGGGTGGCGGGCCACGCTCTCAGTGACAGCCAGCTCCTGCACACCCTCAGTCACAGCCGCCCCCCTCCTCATCCAGATAGGGTTCCAGGTCCACCGGCAGCGCCCTGGCCAGCCCCGGCCGCGTCCACTCCGTCCCAAGCTGGGGCCAGTACAGCGAATAATAGGCGTCCCGCACGGCGACGATCTTCTTCACATAGGCCACCGTGTTGGGGAACGTTAGCTGCTCCAGCAACTCGTCCGAGTCCAGCCCCGAGAACCGCGACAGCCACGTGGAGCACATCCCCGGGCCCGCATTGTAGGACGCCAGCGTGGGCAGCCAGTTCCCCGAGTGCCGCCGCAGCAGCTCCCGCAGGAACACCGTCCCCAGGGTCACGTTGGACTCGGGGTTTCGCAGCTCGTTCTTCTTCAGGCGCCGCCCCAGGCAACGGCTGGCCAGGTGCCCCGCCACCCCGGGCTTGAGCTGCATCAGCCCCCCCGCCCCCACCCGCGACACGGCCCCCGCGTTGAAGGCGCTCTCAAAGCGAATGACCGCCGCCACCAGGGCCCGGTCCCCCAGCTCCCCCTGCTGCAGGTCCTCCAGGTGCGCCAATGGCAGCACCGCCGCCCAGAAGCGCGAAGCCCCTGTCCAGGGCGCGCTCATCATGCCCGGATCCCGCCGGAACAGGGCCATGGGGTCCGCCGACAGCCGCAGCAGCAGCGAGGCCCGAAGCTGCACCAGAAAGGGCGAGAACTGCCCCCGGCCCACCAGCCCCTCGACCTCCTCCAGGGCCTCGTCCAACACGCCCAGCCGCCACAGCAGCAGGGCCGCCTGCGCCTGGGTCTCGTCCTGCGCCGAGGGCTCCAACGTCACCGCCGTACCCAGGCCCCAGTTGGCGGGGGGGGGCGCGGGGGGGGCCACCAGATTGGAGGCCGCCAGTACGCCATAGAAGGACACCGGCAGCGCCTGGGCCAGGCTGCTCCACAGCGCCTGGGCCTCCACCGGCCGGCCCTGGGCCTCCAGCACCCGGGCCTCCCAGTAGGTGGCCATGGGTCCGTAGTGTTCGAAGGGCCCCTTGCGCCCCGTGAACCAGCGGCTGCGCACCAGCCGCATCATCTGAATTGCCCCCGGGCCGTCCCCCGACAGGTAGCGGGTCCAGCCCAGCAGCCAGGAGGCCTCCGCCGTGTTCTCCCCGGGGACCGCCCCCAGGACCGCCGACAGGAACAGCTCCTCGGCCTTGCCGGGGAAGCCCTCCCGCAGCGCCAGGCGGCCCATCCGGCACAGCAGCGAGGTGCGGAAGGGCAGGCGCCAGGTCCAGGAGGCCAGCGTGGAGAACAGCTCCAGCGCCTCCATGTCCCGGTCCAACATCTCCAGGCAGCGGCCCCGGTAGTAGACCACCGCCACCCGCAGGGCCTCGTCCCCTGCCGGCTCCCTCTCCAGACCCGCCAGAAGATCCAGGGCGCGACCCCGGCTCTCCTTGCTCTCCATCAGGTGCACGGCCTTGGCTAGGCGCAGGGCAGGCTCATCCAGACCCCGGGTACCCCCGGCGTTGGTCTCCAGGTCCATCAGCGCCAACAGCCGACGCAGGGTGCGCCCATACTCCGTGGGGCTGGGCTCCACCAGGTCCAGGGCCCGGGGGTCCCGGCACCACAGCAACTCGGCGGCGGTCTGCTGGGCCTCCAGGGTGCGGCCCTCGGCCAGCAGAGCCTGGACCAGCAGCAGGCGCGCCTCGCTGCGCAGCTCCGCCGCCAGGGGGCCGGCCAACAGCAGCCCCACCAATTCGGTGGCCTGGGGCGCCCGCCCTTCCGTCAGGCAGCGCCGGGCCTCCTCCAGGATCAACTTGGGGCGAAAGGCCCCCGCCTGCATCCACAGGGCCGCCGGGATGGGGCCGCCCCGAAGCTGGTGCAGCCGGTACAGGGCCCGTGGAGCCAACACGCCGTTGCCATCCCAGACCGCGGAGAAGTCCTTGAGCGCCCCCCTGGCGTCCCCCCCAACCTGACGGTAGACACCCGCCAGATACAGCGCTTCAGGAGTCCCCGAGGAGGCCCCGCGCTCCAGACTGGCGGCGGCCTCCAGGTGATGCCCGGTGGCAGCCAGGAGGCGTTCTTTGGGGAAGAGAAGTGGGCCCAAAAGGGACGGCTCAGGCGACGGGCTGGCCCCAAGGGCAGCGCCCCCGCCGGTCAGCAGCAGGGCCAGAGTCAACAACAGGGTCCCCATCCCAGGCAGCCTCAAGGAACGGTCTCCTCGTCCTCGGGCAGGATCCTCGGCAGGGTCAACTCGAAGGTGGCCCCGGGGCCCGGGTCGTTGTTCCGACCCACCACCGTGCCGCCGTGGCTGCGGGCCAGGCGGTCCACCAGGGTCAGGCCCAGACCCGCGCCATTCTTTCGCCGCGTAAGGGCGGGCTCGGCCTGGACGAAGGGGTTGAACATTCGCTCCAGCATGTCCGGGCTGATGCCAGGACCGGTGTCCTCAACCGCCAGGCTGACCCAACCGGGCTCGGTGACCACCGTGAAGCGGACCGTGCCCCCGTCCGGGGTGAAGCGGGCGGCATTGGAGATCAGCGCCCGGACGGCCCTCTTGATGGCCACCCCGTCGGCGTTGATGTGCCCCGGCTCCGCCGGGATGGTCTTGTGGAAGGTCAGGCTGCGGCCCTTGGAGAACACCTTGAAGCAGCCCTCCGCGGTCTCCCCCAGAAGCCGCAGGTCCACCGGGTACTTGGTGCCCGGATCGGCCCCGCCATCCAGCCGCGTGATGGTCAGCAGATCCTCCACCAGCTCCCGCAGGTTGGAGGCCGACTCGCTGATCTGGGCCAACATCTGCATGCGATTGGGGTCCTGGCAGTCGCAGGTCTCGGCCAGCATCTGGGACAGGCCCAGGATGGGTCCCAGGGGGCTACGGAACTCGTGGCTGACGATGGCCATGAACTCGGTGCGGGAGGCCTCCGCGGCCTTGACCTTGGCCGCTGCGGATTCAAGCTGGCTGACCCCCCAGCGCTGCCGACACCAGATCCCCATGGCGAAGCTGGCGTTCACCAAAAAGCGCCCCTCGTCATTGCCAGGACTGCGAAGCTGGGCGCACTCGGCCAACAGCATCCCCGCAGGGTGATCGAAGCTGCGCACGGAGGTCAGCAGCAGGACCAGGGAGGGCCTCTCCGCAAACAGGGGCTCGAAGGCCCTGGGGCACTGCCCCGCGGAAAGCCGCAGCAGCCCCTCCCGGCTGACCGCCAGACTCTCCAGGGCCTGGGCCACCATGGGCCCGGTAAGGTCCAACGGCGTGGCCCCCCGGGAGTACAAAGTGAAGCTGGCTTCCCCAACGGCCCCCCGGTTCAACAGGGCCAGGTGGACGCCATTGGCCCCAAGCGCCCGACACACGATGGACAGGGCCCGGTTGGGATCGGAGGAGCCATCCAGATCAAGCACCTCGGCCACCAGCAGGGCCAACATCTCCTCGTGGAGGGACTTGCGCTTGTACCGCTCCCTGGTGGCCTCCTGGGCCGTGACGTCCTTGAACAACCAAAGCCGCCGGTCCTCTCCGCCTCCGGGCCAGGGGCCGCAGTAGCGCTCCAGCACCCTGGGCTCCGGCCGGGCCAACCGCAGCACGTCGGTGCGCACCTCTCCGTGGCGCCTGCCCAGGTCCGCGTTGGCATGCCTCAGAGGCGCCCCCAAGACGCTTCTGGCAGCCAACTCATCCAGGAGCTCGTGCTCGGGCCTGCCCTCCAGGGGGCCAAGCCCGCTCAGGCCCAGCATCTCGGCCAGGTTTCCGCCGCAGGCCTCCACCACCCAGCGCGCCTGCTCCAGCCGTGAGACCAGGGCACCGTAGCCAAGGTCCGCGAACGTCTGAAGCCAGCTCAGGCTGTGGTCGGAGGAGTCGTTCATTACCTCGGTTATCCGTGGGTTGTGTCGGGATCGGGAGGACCCCCAAAGAACCGGGTCGACTCGCAGTGGCTAGGGGGCCACGCTCTTCCATTCGTCGCAGTCGCCGTCGCGGTTGATGTCCCGGCCGGTGCGCACGATCTTCTCGCCCTTGAACCATTCCTCGCAGCGGTCCGCGATGCCGTCCCCGGTGTCATCGCGCTTGAGCATGATCATCTGGCCCTCGGAGTAGTACTTCCAGATGAAGATCCGAGAGGTCTGGGGGGCATACAAGTGCTTCTCGGAGACTCGGCCGCCGGCCAGGAGGTTCTCCTGATCCACCACGCCGTCAAAGTCGAAGTCGAAGACCTCGCGCTCCACGTTGCCGGCCTTGTCGTACTCCACCAGGACGTCCTTCTTGGAGTCGAAGTTCAGGTCCGATTCCTTCTTCACGATGGTGCGCTTGGGGGTGCCGTCGGCCAGCTTGTCGGACCCGTCCTCCTTGAAGTAGACCCAGACGTCCGGGCTCTTGTCCCCGTTCATGTCACTGCGCTCCACCTTGAGGCCGTCGGCGGTCTCACTGGCGGCTTCCATCTTGGGGGCCTTGGCGCCCTTGGCAGTGGTGGTCTGTTCGCTGGCCCCGGAGCATCCCGCAAGGGTCAGGGCCGCAACAAGCGCAAAGCAGGTTCTCATTTGATACCTCGCCATCGTTGGTTCGCACGATAATGTCGGATATTCGCCCGCGGTCTCCCCGCTGTCAAGCAAACACCTCTACCCCTGGAAATCACTCGGGATCTATGGCCCCGGCCTCGGCCTCCTCGCCCTCCGGGGCGGGGCCCTCCACCGTCGCCGTGCCGGCCAGCCGCTTGAGCTCCCAGTCCGACAGGTCCTCCGTCAACTGCACGGGCAACTGCCGGTCCCAGTACGCGCGGTCGTAGCCGTAGATATCAATGAAGAAGCGCACCCGCCCCTCCGGGTCCACGCCCACCGTGCAGTACTCCACGAAGATGGGCAGCGGCGGGTCCAGCTTGATGTAGCTCTCCTTCTCGGACTTCAGGATCTCCTGCATCTTGGCTTCGTCCATGGCCGCAAAGTTGCCCAGCAGGTACTTGGCCAGCTCCAGGGGCTTGTGGGTCCTCATGCAGCCGTGGGAGTACGCGCGCACGGGCCGGTCGAAGTATTTCTTCTGGGGGGTGTCGTGCATGTACACGTTGGCTTCGTTGGGGAACAGGAACTTCACCAGACCCAGGGCATTGGCCGGCCCCGGCTTCTGGAACACGGTCTCCGAGCCGTCGTCGTGCTGGATGATCCCGAAGTTGTTCTTCTCGAAGTAGTCGGGCTCCCGCTCCAGGTCCGTCAGCAGCTCCTCCTGGATGCGGTCTGGCGGGAACCACTTGGGGTTCAGCACCACGGTCTCAATCTTGGACTTCAGCAGGGCCGTGTGGTTGAAGAAGCCCCGCTGCTTGCGCTGGACACTGACGTCCTGGTTGCGGTTCCCCACCACCACCTTGTGCACCCGCACCAACGCGTTGTTGTCCCAGACCTCCGCCTCGAACTGGGGAATGTTCACCCGCACGTACAGCGCCGGCTTGTCCCGGTGGATGTCGCTCTCCCGCCAGCGCTGCAGGCCCAGCTTGACGGCCTTGAAGCGCCGATCCATGGACACGTTGATGGACTTACGTGTGAGCCGCCCCACGGCGCCGTCCTCTTCCATCTGGTGGGTCTGCTGGTACACCTTGACGGCGTCCACCACCGCCTTGCCGTACCGGTCACTGACCTGCTCCGGGCCCAGGTAGCCCTCCGCCGCCAGGCGCTTGGTCAGCACCTGCACCGCCTCGCCCTTCGCCCCCGGCTTGAGCTCCCGCTTGATCTTCAGCTTGGCCACCTCGGGGTCGTCCTTCAGGCGCTGGTACAAAGCCAGCCCCTCCCGCAGGCGCAGGTAGGTGGGGTTGTCCGGGATGAGCCCCAGGATGTAGGCCGCCGGGTCCCCGCCCGCGTTCTGCCAGTCCATGCGCAGGGCCTCCTTGAAGTCCTCCGCCGAGTCCTTGTTGGAGCCCCCCTTGAAGGGATGCGCCCGGATGACGTACTTGAAGTCCAGCAGGGCCTGGAAGAAGCCCGCCAGCAGGTCCAGGTCCACCTCGGCGGCGGCCTCGTTCAGCTTGAACTTGGCGTCCAGCAGGGACTTGTAATAGGTCTGGAAGTTCTGCACCGCCACGGCGTCGTCGTTGTTATAGCCGGCCTTCTTCAGGTCCCGCGTCAGCTCCAGCGCCTGGGGCATCTCCTTGTAGGCCGCCAGCAGGTCCCAGAACTTGCGCTCCCGCTCGCCGAACTCGCCCTCCGCGGCCCGGCCGTACTCTTCCTGGGCCTTGGTGAACCAATCCAGCTGCTTCTGCAGGGACTCCAGCCGGTAGTCCTCCGCTTCCAGGCCGTGGGAGGGCATCTCCTTGAGCAGCGACAGCAGGCCCTGCCCCGCCGGTGACAGGCTGGGCACCCGGGCCGCAAAGTCGTGGAACAGCAGCCCGTACTCCGCCGCCGCATAGACTTCCTTGAGCTGCGCCGCCATGCTGCGCCGGGCCCGCATCTTGCGGTCGAACTCTTCCATGTATTTGCTGTAGTAGGCGCGCTCGCTGCGGAAGCGGAACTCCAAAAACTCGTTCACCGCCTCCACCAGAGAGGACAGCTCGCCCCCCTCCAGGGTCTCTATCTCCCCCAGAATCTCCTTGGCCTTCTTGCGCTCCGCCTTGGCCTTCATCTCGGCCTTCAGCTTCTCGGCCAGGCCCGGGGTTTCCGCCTTGGGGGCCTCGGGGGACTGCTGCGCCGGCCCCTCCCGAAGGGGGACCTGCTCCTCCTTGCCGCCACAGGACCAGCCCAGCAAAGACAGCACGAAAACCATTGAAAACCAACGGGTTATACCTAGCACCCGGGAATTGACTAGCATCAACCACACCACCTTTCGGCACACCGAACGCCCCCGCATTCAATCACGCCATCACCACAAGTCAAGTCCAAAGGGGGGGGCCGGGGGGGCTGGACTTGCCGCCAGTTTGTGCTAAGGTCCGCGCCGCGAAACAGTGCCGGAGGTTTGCTGCCATGCTTCGTCTTCTCCACCTTGCTGCCGCTGATATGAATGGCGGCATGCTTGCCTTCGTGGGCATCCTTGGGGTGCTGCTCCTCATCTCCTTGACGGCCGTGGTCCG
>CAIXZC010000155.1 GCA_903923815.1 uncultured Myxococcales bacterium | reverse complement strand
GGTCTCCGTCATCCTCCAGACGACCTCCTACAAGCTGCGCCACAAGCGCATCTTCCGCATGGCCCCCATCCACCATCACTTTGAATTGAAGGGCGTGCCCGAACCCAAGGTCATAGTCCGCTTCTGGATCGTGAGCATTCTGCTGGCACTGGTGGCCCTGGCCACCCTCAAGCTGAGGTAAGGTCATGAGCAACTCCGCAAAGACCTCCTTCAGGGAGTCCATCCGCACCGCCACTGGCATTGACCAGGTGCTGGTGGTCATCACGCTCTTCCTCATGGGCCTGGGCATCGTCATGGTCTACAGCACGACCATTCACAGCGTCCCCGGCGGCACCTCCGAGAACCTCCTCAAGCACGTCGGCATCGTGGGCATCTCCATCGTGGCCATGCTGGCCGCCGTGGTGTTCCCCCTGGACCAACTGCGCCGCCTCTCGGGCCCCCTGCTGGCCGTCCTGTTCATCCTCATGATCGTCGTGCTCGTCTGGGGCAGCACCGTAGGCAACTCCACCCGCTGGCTGGATCTGGTCGCCTTCAAGCTGCAGCCGGGCGAGCTTGCCAAGCTGGCCTTCGTCATCTGGATGGCCCACATGGTGGCCAAGAAGAACCAGCACATCCGCTCCATCAAGTACGGCCTCATCCCCTACCTCATCGTGGCCTCCGCCTTCATGGCCCTCTTCCGCCTCCAGCCGGACTTCGGCTCCATGATCTTCATCCTGGCGCTCCTGGGCACCATCCTGTTCATCGCCGGCCTGCCCAAGCGCACCCTGGCCGTCTTCATGGCCCTGGCCGTGGGCCTGGCCGCTCTGCTGGTCATCATCAACCCCATGAGAATGGGTCGCGTGCTGGCCTTCCTGGACCCCGAGAACACCGAGCTGACGGCCTCCTACCACATCATGAACGCCCTCATCGCCATCTCCTCCAACGGTCTTGGCGGCGCGGGCCTGGGCAACTCCCGCCAGAACATCTCCGGCCTCCTCCCCGAGGCCCACACCGACTTCGTCTTCTCCGTGGTCTCCGAGGAGCTGGGCTTTGCCGGCGCCATGGTGGTCATCGCCTCCTTCCTGTTCATCCTCTACCGCGGCACCGCGGTGGCCTTCCGCACCAAGGACCCCTTCATGCGCTACCTGGCCTTCGGCCTGACCGTGCTGGTGGTGGCCCAGGCGGTGGTGCACATCGGCGGCAACGCCAAGCTCATGCCCATCAAGGGCCTGCCCCTGCCCCTCGTGTCCCAGGGCGGCTCCAACCTGCTGACCGTGGCCATCTGCCTGGGGCTCATCCTCAATGTCTCCCGGCACCAGGGCACCGAGCCCACCCGCAATCAGGTCCAGGTGCCCCCCCCCAGCCCCACCGAGAACGAAGTCCTGACGCTGCGGAGGGAAGAATGAGCGCCCCCCGCCTCATCATCTCCGCTGGCGGCACCGGCGGGCACATCTTCCCCGGCATCGCGGTGGCCCAGGAGTGGGTAGCCATGGGCGGTGAGGTGTTGTTCATCGGCGCCCGCGGTGGCATGGAAGAGCGCGTGGTCCCCCCCGCCGGCTTCACCCTGGAGACCGTCAAGGCCGCCCCCATGAAGGGAATGGCCGTCAAGGATCGGGCCCGCGGCGCCCTGGCCCTCCCCGCTGGCGTCTGGGCCACCACTGGTATCCTGCGCCGCTTCCGCCCCAGCGTGGTGCTTGGCATGGGCGGCTATGCCTCCTTCGCCACCTGCGCCGCCGCCTCCGCCCTGCGCGTCCCCCTGGTCATCTGCGAACAGAACAGCATTCCGGGTCTGGCCAACCGCATCCTGGGCCACACCGCCGACCGCATCTGCACCAGCTTCCTGAATAGCGCCTCCTTCTTTCCCCGGGCCAAGGTGCGCCACACGGGCAACCCCATCTCCAAGCGTCACGTGGCCGCCGCCGCCACCCGCAGCACCATCTCCGCCCTGACCCGCATTGTGGTCTTGGGGGGCTCGGGGGGCGCCCGCTTCCTGAACCAGACCCTGGCCCACGACCTGGCCCGCTGGGCCGCCGCCAACCCCGACGTGGACCTGCTGCTGCAGACCGGCCGCGCCCGGGAAGCCGAGGTCACCATCACGGCCCCCGCCAACCTCAAGGTCACGGGTTTCGTGGACGATGTCCCCAGCCTGCTGGCGGACTCCTCCCTGTACATCGGTCGCTCCGGGGCCGGCGCCATCTTCGAGGTGTGCGCCCTGGCCCTGCCTTCCATACTGATCCCGTTCCCCGGCGCCGCCGACCAGCACCAGGAGCACAACGCCCGGGTCCTGGCCAACGCCGACGCCGCCGTGCTGATGCCGCAGGATTCCTATCAGAGCGACAGGTTTCTGGAACTATTGGATGACCTCAAGCGCAGACCCGAGCGCCTCGTCGCCATGTCCGCCGCCGCCAAACGGCTGGCCAGGCCCGAGGCCGCCGCTGCGGTCGTGGAAGTCCTCAAGGGGGTGTGCAGATGATCTTCGCCCGGAAGAAGAAGCCACAGCAGGTCCAGCAGGAGAACAGCTACGTGTTCACGGCGCCGGTGCCTACCAAGGCCTCCCAGCGTCACCACGTGAACCAGAACCGGAAGGTCGAGGAGCAGCGGCGCAAGGCCAAGAGCATGGATCGCCTGCTCAAGTGGACCCGGCCCATCCTGTACCTGGCCCTGGCTGCGGTGGCGGCGGCCCTGCCGGTCCTCAGCTACCGGGTCATCCTGGCGGCCATGGCCACCCCCCACTTCACGCTCAAGCACATCGAGGTCAAGGGCCTCACGTTCATGGAGCAGGATGACTTCCTGCAGCAGATGGGCATTGTCGCCGGGGCCCACATCATGGGTCTGTCCCCCCGGGACCTCAGCAAGCAGATCGCCGGCCTGGATTGGGTGCGGTCCGTGGATGTGCGCCGCAAGCTGCCCGACAGCCTGGAGATCCGGCTGGTGGAGAAGCAGCCCGTGGCGGTGCTGGCGGCGGGTGACCTGTACCTGCTGGATTCCCTTGGGCAGCCCTACTCCCGGCTTACCACCGGAGAGGTGCCCGCCCTGCCCGTGGTCAGCGTGGAGGGCATTGAGAACCTGGACGCCCGGACCCTGGAGGGCGTGTCCCCGGACAACCTCCTGGTGGAGGCGGCGGCCATCGTGACCGAGTACTCGGCCCTGCCTTTGGCGGCGGCCTTTCCCGTGGAAGAAGTGAACGTGGACCCGGTGGACGGCTTCCGCATCTGGACCGCCCAGGGCCAGGTCAGCTTCCTCATGGGCCACGGCCCCTTCGCCCAGAAGTGGGAGCGCCTGGACCTGATCCTGCGGGATCTGGCCAAGCGCGGGGCCCAGGTGAAGAGCGTGAGTTTCGACATCTCTGGGGACCCGGACCGCACGGTGGTCACCGCCGGTGGGCTGGATACGCCCGGCAAGCGCAAGCCCACGCTGGGCCCGGAGATGCGGCAGGAGTTCCTGCCCTGAATTGGTTGTTTTGGCAGTGTCACAAATAGGACTCGTGGGAGGCAAGGCAATGGCAATGAAAGACGAAGTGATTGTTGCAGTGGATGTGGGGACGACCAAGGTCGTGGCCATCATCGCCGAGGAGAACGGCGGGGTGCTGGAGATTGGTGGCGTAGGCACCGCCGCCTCTTCGGGCATCAAGAACGGCGCGGTGATCAACATGGAATCCACCGTGGACTCCATCCGCAAGGCCGTGCATGAGGCCGAACTGATGGCGGGACGGACCGTGGACCGCGTGGTGGTCTCCATCTCCGGAAACCAGATCCGCGGCTTCAACTCCCACGGCCAGGTGGCCGTGCCCCACCGGGAGGTGCGGGAGGAGGACGTGCGGCGCGTCATTGAGGCGGCCCAGGCCACCAAGATTCCCGAGGACCGCCAGCTGATCCACACGCTGCCCCAGGGCTACATCGTGGACAGCAACGACGTCAAGAATCACAGGCCCGTGGGCATGGCCGGCGTGCGCATGGAAGCCAAGGTGCACATCGTCACCTGCGCCAAGTCCTCCGCGGACAACCTGATGACCTGCTGCAACCGCAACAACCTCAGCGTGGGCGGCCTGGTCTTCGCCGGGCTTGCCGCCTCCGAGTCCGTCCTGACCGAGGACGAGAAGGAGCTGGGCGTGGCCGTGGCCGACATCGGCAGCGGCACCACCGACATCGTCATCTGGCACGGCAATGCCGTCATTCACACCGCCTCCATCCCCCTGGCTGGAGAGCTGATCACCAACGATGTGGCTCAGTGTCTGCGCACCCCACGGCGCGAGGCCGAGAAGATCAAGGTGACCCACGGCTGCGCCTTCCGCTGCCAGGTGGATGACGCCGAGGAGATCGAGGTCGCCGGCATGGGCGGCCGCGCCCCGGTGAAGCACAAGAGGCAGTTCCTTTGCGACATCATCGAACCCCGGGTCGAGGAGATCATGTGGGGCATCCACGAGCAGCTTGAGCTGTCCGGCTTCATGGATCTGCTTAGCGCCGGGCTGGTCATCACGGGCGGCACCGCCAACCTCCCTGGCATTGCGGATCTGGCCGAGGCCAACCTCAACATGCCGGTGCGCGTCGGGCAGCCCAACACGGCCAGGTTCGGTGGGCTGGTGGACATCGTGCGGGGCCCGGCGTTCTCCGGGGTCCTGGGCCTGGTGTCCTGGTGCTCGGGCAACATGGTGCTGCCCTCGGGGCAGAAGCGCGTGGTGGAGAAGAAGAAGAGCGGCGGCCTGCTGGGGATGCTCTCCGGCTGGGCGAAGACGGCGTACGGGCAGAACTGAGGCCGGCTGGGGCTGGCCATGGCAATAACGTCCGGTCATCGGCAGTGACCGGGCACAACCGCAAGGCAAACTTAGGAGGGGTCATGATTACGATGGACGCGAAAGACAGCAACGGGGCCGCCAGGATCGTCGTGTTTGGCGTGGGCGGTGGCGGCGGCAACGCCGTGGACAACATGGTGGGCAAGGGAGACCTCAAGGGAGTGGGCTTCTACGCCGCCAACACTGACCGCCAGGCTCTGGAGCGCAGCAAGGCTGACCACCGCCTGCAGATCGGTACCCGCCTGACCAACGGTCTGGGCGCCGGCGCCGACCCCGAGGTGGGCAAGAACGCCGCCTTGGAAGACCAGAACAAGCTGTCCGAGATCCTCAAGGGCGTGGACATGGTGTTCGTCACCGCCGGCATGGGCGGCGGCACCGGCACCGGCGCGGCCCCCGTCATCGCCAAGGCGGCCAAGGAGGCCGGCGCCCTCACCGTGGGCGTGGTCACCAAGCCCTTCACCCTGGAAGGCGTCAAGCGCGCCCGTCACGCCGACGCCGGCATCTCCGAGCTAGAGAAGAACGTGGACTCCCTGATTGTCATCCCCAATGACAAGCTGCTGGACAACGCCTCCGACATGACCACCATCGCCGAGGCCTTCGGCATGGCCGATGACGTCCTCTACAACGCCGTGAAGAGCATCTCCAGCCTGGTCCTCGAGACGGGCCTGATGAACGTGGACTTCGCGGACGTGCGCCGCATCATGAAGAGCCGCGGCCGCGCCCTGATGAGCACGGGCGAAGGCACCGGCGAAGGCCGCACCACCCAGGCCGCCATGGCCGCCATCACGTCCAGCCTGCTGGAGGAGAACTCCATCAAGGGCGCCACGGGCATCCTGGTGAACTTCACCGGCGGCCCGGACTTCAAGATGGGCGAGTTCGCCGAGGCCATGAAGATGATCAAGAAGGAAGCCCACGAGTCGGCCGAGATCATCACCGGCATCGTGATCCGCGACACCATGCAGGACCGCGTCAAGCTGACCGTCATCGCCACTGGCTTTGACCACAGCTACCAGCCCGACGTGTCCAACGAACTGAAGGCCGCCGCGGCCGTCGAGAACCAGCGCCCCACCTACTGGGGTGAGCGCACTCCCTCGACCAGCGGCATCTGGAACAACGGCGGCAAGCCCGCGGGCGCCATCACGCCTCCGCCCCGGCCCCCCGTCATGAACAACAAGCCCGCCCAGCGCGAGCCCTCCTACAAGAACCCCTTCATCGAAGCCGACTACGAGCGCGAGCGCGAGCAGCCCGCCATCATCCGCAAGACCGGCCTGTAACCAGCCCCCATCCCATCTAGAAGTTCTTCACCGTCCCCCGCACCAGGATCACGTCGTCCACCAACCCCGTCAGCTTGCTGGTGCTGCCGGGCTCGGCGCCAACCGAGAAGCGGGACAGGTCGGGGGCCTTCTTGGGGGCGGCGCCGTCCAGCGAGTACATCCTGTCGCGGTAGGAGATGGTCAGGGACCAGATCCGGTTGGGCTGGTCCACCTGCAAGGAAAGACGTTCCCACAGGCCGAAGCCCGCGGGCTGCTTGAGGGACTTCTTGCGGCCCTTGGGGTCCTTCACGGTCCACAGCAGGCCATCGCCGGACTCGTCCACCTCCACGCGCACGATGTAGCCGCCCACGCTGAGCACCGACGCGCCCTCCCCTCCCCAGCTTGGGGACAGCACCTTGACGCGCATGGAGAACGCGAAGCCCTCGGGGGCCAGCCAGGCCTCCCGGCAGTTCCCCGGGTCCTGGGCGCAGAAGTCGTACTCGATGGGGCCATCGCCGGAGGCCGGGCCGCGGAACAGCGCCGACGCGTTCCCCTTGCGCCCCTTGCAGTGGGCCCAGCGTCCCTTCTCGTCACAAAAGTTGGTGGGGTCCGACCAGGTGCCCGCGCTGTGGTCCTTCACCGCCGGTCCCAGGGGCAGCGGCCCCCAGGGGCCATCCTCGAAGCCCGTGTAGAACAGCACGGCCTTCTGGTAACCCGACACCAGCAGCCCCCGCGCCCCCATCAGGAAGATCCGCGCCAGGTCGTCACCGTTGCGAAGTCTGGTCGCCGTGGGCTTGCGGTCCCCATCCAGGTCCAGGGGCCCCGTGTCCGCGATGACCCCGTCCCGGTTCCAGTCCACGTTGCACCGCCCGGAGCGCTGGCAGGTCACACAGTGGCCGCCCTTGCAATCCTCGTTCAAGAATCGGCCCAACCCCACCGCCGGGCCCTTGGCCGTGCTCTCGTCCACGAAGCAGAAACGCCAGGGCAGGAAGCCCTTGGCCCAACCCTTCTCGGGGACGCCCGCCACCTCGTCGGTCAGCCCCGTCACGGCCGCCTCGCCATCCGAGAAGACCTGGCGCCCGCTGTCCATCACCGCCTTCAGATCCCCGCAGGGGGGCAGGCAGTAGCGTTGGCCCGACACGGGCAGGCAGCGCAGGCCGGCGGCGCAGGTGGCCCCCCCGGACTGCATTGGACGGGCACGGCCTCCAGGGTGCCCGCGGGGGGCAGGGAGTACACGAACCCGTAGTTCATGATGCTGGTGTAGAACGGATTGCGATCCGGGGACTTGCGGTCGTAGTTGTGGGAGATGCCCAGGGCGTGGCCCAGCTCGTGGACCACCCGGAACACCAGGTTGTCGCCGCCGTCCATGCCAATGATTGCGGCCCGGCCGGCCACGTCGCTTTGGGCCCCCGTGCCCCGCACCCCCAACACATAACGAAACACGCCCGAGTGGCGCCGCTCCGGGGTGAACAGCAGGTTGGACCAGGCGTGCCGATGGGCCGCGCTGGGCAGGTGGGGCAGGGCCGCGAAGTTCTGAATGGGGATGGTGCCGTCGTTGAACCAGTGCAGGCGGATGGGCAGCGGGCCACGAAGCGCCGCGAACAACTTGCCCATCTCCTCCACACGTTGCTGGGCCGGCAACAGCACCTTGCCCTGGTCCGCCGCGTCCTTCACCGCCCAGCCGTCCGCCTCCACGAAGAGGTCATACACCAGGGGGTTCGCGTCCAGGGCCGCGCCCAGCGCCTGCTGCACCATGAAGTCCCCAGGCTGGCAGTCGCGGTCGCAGGCCTTGTCCATGTCCCTGTCCAGGCAGGGGCCCGGGTCGAAATCGGGGGCAAGGGGGCGGCGGGGGAAGCAGCGGCGCACACCGAACAGTTCATCCATATCCGAGATGCCATCCAGGTCCGTGTCGTCCGCGGTCCAGGAGTTCTTGGGCAGGCCCTTGGGGCGGCAGGCGGCGCCGTCGCAGGTACCCAGGATGCGCTCCACGCCGGCGTCCAGCAGGTCCTCGTCCTCATCCTGGGCGGCAGCCCGCGACTGCACCAGCAGCGGAGCGTCCAGGGGGCCGGCGCCAAAGGAGGCCAGCAGCACCATGCCGCGCCCCTCCTGGGGGAAGCACGTGAAGCAGCCCAGGGGGCGGGTCTGGCAGGCCTGGGTCCAGGCCGTGCCCAGGGCCAACTGTTCGCCCACGCAGCGCACCCGGTCGGACAGGCCCTTCCAGGTGGCGAAGGGCTCAAAACCGTCGGGCACCAGCACCTCGGGGTTCAGGCCCGCAGCGTTGTTCGACAGCAGCGCCGGCGCCCCGGCCACGGCCTCGTCGGCCAGCACCAGCAGCACCGGGTCGGCGGCCGCAGCGGTGCCGCCGGGGGCCCCCGCAGAGGCCAGGAAACGATCTCCGCTGCCCACAGACAGGTCGCCAATCCGCGCGCCACCGAAGATGGCGTCCGTGGCCTCCAGGACCTTCTTGCCCGCCACCAGCACCACCAAGCTGCCCTTGCCGGAGGCGCCGGGCCTCTGGGCCGCCACCACCAGCCGCACCTTCAGATTCCTGGGGGCCTGGAGGCGCAGCCGGGGCAGGGGATCGTCGCCCTGGTCGTCCGCGCGCGCCAGCAGGCGAAGCTGCTCGGGCTCTCCGCTGGCCACCACCTCAAAGGCCAGGGCCAGGGGGTCCGCCGCCACGCTGCCGTGCACCGGCACCGCCCGCTTCACCTGCAGATCAAGGGCCTGGCCCTTGGCCAGGTCCAGCACCACCGACCACACTCCGTCCACCGGGAAACCCGCCAGATCCTGCGGGCTCCAAACCGGCCCCGCCCCCAGCGGCCCCGTTGTCAGGGTGGCCGTCTTCCATTGGTCCAGGGCCAGCTCAGAGAAGGCCCCCGCGCGATTCAATTCCGGCGTGACAGCAGCCAAGTCCTTGGCCACCGCCCGCTTCAGGGCACGCCACCGACCCAAGGTCCGCCCCGCCGCCTCCCGGGCGGCCTTGCTGGACTTGAGCCCCACCTTGGGCTGCTCGCCCTTGGCCGCCGGTGCTGCCGGGGCCTCCGCAGCGAACTTGTGCTCCCCGACCCAGGCGGCCAACTGAAGGTGCTCCTTGTCGGGGCACGGCTGGGCGCACTCCGTGGAGCCCGCCGGGACCAGCACCTTGGGGGCCTTCTGCTTCTTGGCCGTGGGCAGGAAGAACTGGGGAGATTGCTGCTGCAGTTGGGAGGCCTCCTGGGCCCCCGCGGGTGCAGCGCCAAGGACCAGCGAGCCAGCCAGCGCCAGCAGCGCCAGCCTGATGTTTCCTGTGACTGTCATGGTTCCCTAGGTTCCCTCCCCAAATCGACGGGGATTATGGCCGTCCCCCCCGGGCTTGGCAATGCTCACTTGCCCAGGATGGCGTTCTCCAGTTCGGCCGCCAGGGGCGACCCCAGCTTCTGTAGGATGGCCAGCCGCGCCCGGGCCGCCGGCTCGTCCTGGTGATTGACCGCCATGATGCCCACGGCGTAGTGGCAGTCCGGGTAGGAGGGGAAGCGCTTGACGCAATCGTCCAGCAGGGTGGCCGCCTCGGCCTCCCGCGACGAGATGTTCAGCAGCACCGACAGGTTGTAGAACGCCATGGGCTCGGTGCCCACCTTGACGGCCTGCCGGTAGAAGCCCTCCGCCCCCTCGTTGTCGCCGATCATCTCGGACACCAGGGCCGCGCCGATCATGGCCTTGACCTCCCCGGGCGACGCCTCCAGCACCCGCTTGAACAGCAGCAGCGCGCGCCCCGGCTCCTTGGCCTCCATGCGCAGCCGTGCCGCCGCCAGCCCTGCCTTGACATCCTTCGGGTCCGCCCGCAGCACCCCATCCAGGCACTCGCTGGCCCGGGCCCGGTCCTTCAGTGCCATGGCCGTGGAGGCACACAGCTTCAGGGCCTGCAGGTCATCCGGCCGTTCCTTGATCAGCAGCCCGAGGGTCGCCAGCATGCGCTTCTGGTCCCCCAGTTCGGAGGCCGAGTTCACCGCCCCCCGCAGGGCATCCAGCAGCCGCTTGTCCTTCTCCCAGGCCTTGCCGAACAGCTCCAGCGCCTTGGCGTGCTTGCCCGCCTTGGTGGCGCTCTTGGCCTCTCCCAGCAGGCGCAGGGCCTCCCGGTCGTAGGCCACCGCCGTCTCCGCAACCCTGGGGGCCGATGGCGCGCTCCCGGCGGCCGGCACCGGCGGCGCCTCCATTCCCGACGCGAACAGCGCCCGCAACCGCTGAGCCTCGCCGTTCTGGGGCTCGGCCTTCAGCACCCCGTCCACCCGGCCCATGGCCTCCTCACGCTTGCCCGAGGCATCCAGCGTCACGGCGATCATCAGCTCCAGGCGGGACCCCAGGATGCAGGCCTTCCCGTGCTTCTCCAGCCCCCCCGCGGCCCCCACGTAATCCTCCGTCAGGAACCGCGCCCGGGCGATCTCGCATTGCACCTCCGGCGCCCCTGGAAAACGCTTCTCCAGCCCCTCCAGTTCGCCCTTCACGGCCTCGCTCTGCCCCAGGATGGATTGGCAGCGCAGGTAGGACTCAGCGGCTTTTTGCTCCGCCTTGCCCGTCGCCCCGCCTTCCAGCAGCCCGCGATACAGCGGCACAGCCTGCTCGCAGCGCCCCGCCACGGACAGCGCCAGGGCCAGTTCCAGCTTCAGCTCACGGTTCTGGGGTGCCGCCGCCAGGGCCGCGCCAAAGGCCACCAGCCCCTCGTCCTTGCGCCCCAAACCGAACAGCGCCGTGCCGCGCTGGTACTCCACCTGCGCGGGGTCCCCCTGGACACCCGGTCGTAACAGCTTCAAGGCCTGCTCGTACTGCTTCAGCGTGTTGCACAGCCGCGCCTGGGGCAGGTCCAAGGGCCCGCTCTTGGCGCCGCACTTGCGCGCCTCTTCCATGGCCGCCACCGCCGCCGCCGGGTCTCCCAGGCGTTCCAGCGCGTCGGCCTTGCCCACCAGGGCTTCGCACAGCTTGGGGTCCGCCGTCAGGGCCGCCTCAAACGAGCGCAGGGCCTCGTTCAGCTCTCCCCGCTTCAGCGCCGCCAACCCGCGGGCCGCCTGCACCTGCCCATCGCCGCTCTCCCCCAGGCCCTCCAGCAGGGCCTCGGCCTCCCCATCCTTGCCGCGGTTCTGCAACAGCAGCGCCAACATCTTTGTCGTCTGGGTGTCTCCCCGGGACTGCTTGAGGACCAGCCGGTACTCCCGCTCGGCCCCGTCCAGGTCACCCTCCAGTTCCAGCATCCGCGCCAGGCTGCGGCGGGCGGGCCCGTTCCCCGGCTCCAGCTTCAGCAGCCCCTCCAGCAGACGCCGCGCCTCGCCCCGCTTGCCCTGCTTCTCCAGGATCAGCGACAGCGCATCCAGCGTGGCCGCGTGGTCCGGGTGGGCCTTCAGGTTCCCCCGCAGCAGCCGCTCTTCGGCCTCCGGGTCCCCCGCCATGCCCGCGCTCACCGCGGCCTGATAACCGTGTTCGGGCTCCTTGGGGTCCAGCGCCGCAGCCTGCTCGAAGTCCCTTCGCGCCCGGGAAAAATCCCCCGCCCGCTGCTTCACCGCCCCCAACGCCGACAGGCACGCCGCCGTGGCCCTGCTGCGGCACAGCCCCTCACCCACCGCCAGCGCGTCCTCCCAGGCCTCCGCGTTGGAATAGAAATCGAACAGCTCCTGCAGCATTCCCAGATGCCCCGGCACCTTGCGCCCCAGCCCCCGGGCCAGCTTCAGCGCCTCGTCCCGTTTGCCCGCCTCCAGCCTGGAGGCCAGCACCTCCCCAAGGAACGCCGGGTCCAGCTTGCCCGCCTTGTCGGCCCGGGCCGTGGCCTCAATCAGGTCCGTGTCCATCCCCAGGCGCCCCAGCAGCCGCAGCTCCTGGCTGGCCACACCATCCAGCCCGGGCGCCAGCGCCGAGGCCTTCCGCACCGCCGTCAACGCCGCCTCCAGCCGCC
>CAIXZC010000154.1 GCA_903923815.1 uncultured Myxococcales bacterium | reverse complement strand
GGTCACGGCGCCGGGGATGACGGTGGCGCCGGCCAGCAACTTGAAGCTGGCGGTGGTGATGGTCAGGGGGTCCATGGCCTCGCTGAAGACCGCCAGGAGGTTGGCGTTGAAGGCCACCGCGGTGGCGCCGTTGGCCGGGTAGGTGGAGCTGACCTGGGGGGCCGTGGTGTCAGGGACGGGGCCCGTGGTGAAGGTCCAGGAGTGGGAGGCGACCAGGGGGTTGTCCGCCAGGTCCTTGGCGCCCGTGGTGAGGGTCGCGGTGTACAGCGTGTTGGGGGCCAGGTCGGCGGTGGGGTTGAAGGTGGCGGTGACGCCCACGTAGGTCACGGCGCCGGGGACGGCAGTGAGGCCCGCCGCCAGCTTGAAGGTCGTGGTGGTGAGGGTCAGGGGCTCCATGGGCTCACTGAACACGGCCGTGAGGTTGGCGTTGAAGGCCACCAGGGTGGCGCCCGCCGCAGGAATGGTGGAGCTGACCTCGGGGGCGGTGATGTCCGCCGCGGGGCCCGTGGTGAACATCCAGACGTAGTCGGCGGCCAGGGGGTTGCCGGCCAGATCGGAGGCGGCGGCCCGGACGGTGGCGGTGTAGACGGTGTTGGGCGTGAGGGCCGCGGTGGGGTTGAAGGAGGCGGCACGGCCGATGTAGGTCACGGTGCCGGGCACGGGCGTGGTGCCGTCCTGCAGGCGGAAGGTCTCGGTGGTGATGGTCAGGGGGTCCATGACCTCGCTGAACACCACGGAAAGGTTGCCGTTGAAGGCCACGTCCTCATCGCCGTCGGCGGGGGTGGTGGAGCTGACTTCGGGGGCCATGGTGTCGGGCACGGGGCCGGTGGTGAAGGTCCAGACATGGTTGGCCGCCAGGGCGTTGCCAGCAAGATCCTTGACGCCACTGGTGACGGTGGCGGTGTAGACGGTGTCGGCGGCCAGGGCGACGTCGGGATTGAAGGTGGCAGTGACGCCCACGCAGCTAACCGAGCCGGCCACGGGGTTGATGCCATCCAGGACCAGGAAGGTGACGTTGGTGAAGGTCAAGGGGTCCATGGACTCGTTGAAGACCACCACCAGGTTCTGGTTGAAGGGCACCAGGGTCTCCCCGGCGGCGGGGCTGGTGGAGTTGACCTCCGGGGCGGTGGTATCCGGGGCCAGACCCGTGGTGAAGGTCCAGACGTAGTCCTCGACCAGCTCGTTGCCCGCCAGGTCCAGGACGCCGGCCATGATGGTGGCGGTGTACAGGACGCTGGGGTCGAGGGGGGCGGCGGGGGTGAACAGTGCGGTGACGCCCACATAGCTGACGGTGCCCACCACGGGGTTGGTGCCATCAAGTAATGTAAAGGTAACGTCCGTGAGGGTCAGGGGGTCCATGGCCTCGCTGAAGACGGCGGACAGCGGGGCGTTGAAGGCCACGTCCACCGCGCCATTGGCCGGCGTGGTAGAGCTGACCGTGGGGAAGGTGGTGTCCGGGGCTGCCCCGGTGGTGAAGCTCCAGGCGTGATTGGCGACCAGGGCGTTGCCCGCCAGGTCCATGACCCCGGTGGTCACGGTGGCGGTGTAGAGGGTGTTGACCGCCAGGCTGCTGGTGGGAGTGAACACCGCGGTGACGCCCGCGTAGGTGACGGCCCCGGCCACGGTGGTGCCGGCCTGCTGGACGTAGAAGGTGGTGCCCACGACGGTGCCGGGGTCCAGTTCCTCACTGAAGGTGGCGGTGATGGTGCCGTTGATGGGGGCACCCGTACCCGCCGGCCCAGGGTTGGTCGAGCTCACGGTGGGCGCCGTGAGGTCGTCGGTCGGCCATCCGACCAGCGGATCTCCGCACGCAAACAGTTGCGACACCAGCAGCAACAGGATTCCTACCTGGGCATTTCTCATCTTGGCCACCCTCCCTTTGTATTCGTCTTTGCGGTTGGGGACATCCCGGGCCGCAGCCTTATGCGTTCTTGTCCCCACCGAAGCCGTCTTCTGATG
>CAIXZC010000153.1 GCA_903923815.1 uncultured Myxococcales bacterium | reverse complement strand
TGAGGCCCAGCACGTTGCCGGCAGAGGAGAAGCCCAGCAGGTCCAGCATCACCACCACCTGGGGAACCACGCCCATCTTCTTCAGGTAGGCCTTGCCGGCGGGCTCGTTGAACAGCCGAATCATGCGCATGCAGTGGTCGTCATCAATGGAGCCCACGCAGTCCATGTTCTTCATGTTGTGGATCCAGGGCACGTGCTTGTCGCCGATGCCCTCGATGCGGTGGCCGCCGAAGCCGTTCCACAGCAGGGTCGGGCACTGCAGGGCCTCGCCCGCGCCGACCTTCATGTTGGGGTGCAGCTCGCGCAGGTACTCGGTGCTGCCCAGCGTGCCAGCGCTGCCCTGGGTAAGGAACACGCCGGCGAAGCGGCTGCCTTCCTTCTTGTTGTTGTTGAAGATCTCCTCCATGGCGGGGCCGGTGACGGCGTAGTGCCACGCAGGGTTGCCGAACTCTTCGAACTGGTTCAGCACGACCACCTCGTCGGGGCGGGTGCGCTTCAGCTCGGCGGTCTTGTCATAGACTTCCTTCACGTTGGACTCCACGCCGTGGGTGGCGTGAATCTCGCTGCCGCAGACCTTCAGCCACTCGAAGCGCTCCTTGCTCATGCCCTCGGGCAGCACGGCGATGGCGCCGCAGTCCAGCAGACGGCTGTTGAAGGCGCCGCCACGGCAGTAGTTGCCGGTGGAGGGCCACAGGGCCTTCTGGGTGGTGGGGTCGAAGGTGCCGTTGATCAGCTTCTCGACCAGGGGCCCGAAGCAGGCGCCGACCTTGTGCGCGCCGGTGGGGAAGTACTTGCCGGTCATCACGAAGATGCGGGCCTTCACGCCGGTCAGGCTGGAGGGCAGCTCCACGTAGTTGACGCCGCCGAAGCGGCCGCCCTGCTTGGTGGGCTCGTTCTTCCAGGTGATGCGGAACAGGTTCCTGGGGTGGATGTCCCACAGGCCGATCTTGGACAGCTCGTCCTTGATGCCCTGGGGCACCAGGCCCGGGTCCCTCATCTGAGCGTAGGTGGGAAGGATGATGTTCTTCTCACGGCAACGCTTGATCGTATTCTCCAGAACCTGCTTCTGATCCTTCATTGATTCCTCCAGTTTGGCGGCCCGGTGTGCGGCCGTACGGGGCAGTTTTTAGTGCAAAGGGCAGCGAAGCGCAACGGTTTTCTGTGCATACCATCGTTGGCCGCCGAAGGGAGCGCGGAGGAGCCTGAAACCGCCAAGGTCTACTTCCCGGCCTTCTCGTCAGCCTCCATGCGGGCGCCCCAGCGGGCCATCAGGAAGGTGATGACCATGAGGGTGATGAAGGCGGCGAAGCCCAGGAACTGGCCGGTGAAGCCCTCGTACCAGGGCTGGGGGGTGCTGCTAAGCGTGGTGGCGCCGGTGGCGCTGGTGCCCACGGTGAAGGTCTGTCCCACGGACAGGAAGCGCACGGCGTAGGAGGTCCAGTCCAGGCGGAAGACGGCGGCCACGATGCCAATGATGGCGGCGCCGGCCATCATGCCAGAGGCAATCAGGGTGCCCTGGGCCTTGCGGGACTCGCGCTCTTCTTCGGTCTTGCCGCTGCGGCCAATCAGCCACGACGCAAAGCCGCCCGCCAGCACCGCCGTGTTGATGGCGATGGGCAGGTACATGCCAAGGGCGAAGGCCAGCGTGGGGATGC
>CAIXZC010000152.1 GCA_903923815.1 uncultured Myxococcales bacterium | reverse complement strand
TGCTTCCGAGGCTCATGTCCTCGATTGCGGTGACGGGGTGCGGCTAATGGGCTATCACTCCACTGACGGCAGCGCCTCCAGGGACTTGGTGATCCTCATCCACGGCTGGGAGGGCAGCGCCAGCTCCACCTACCTGCTCTCTGCGGCAGCGCATTTGTGGAACAGCGGCTTCGATGTGTTCCGATTGAACCTCAGGGACCACGGCCGGACCCAGCATCTCAACGAGGGGCTGTTCCATTCATGCCGGCTCGACGAGGTCCTGGGCGCGGTGAAGGCCATCGTGCGGGACTTCCTCCACCGGCGCTGCTTCCTTGGCGGCTTCTCCCTGGGGGGCAACTTCGCCCTCCGCGTGGCGGCCCGGGCCCCCTCCGCAGGCATCCCTCTGCAACAGGTGGTGTCCATCTGCCCGGTCCTCTACCCTCCGAACGCCATGGACGCCATAGAGGCGGGCCCCAGGGTCTATCATGACTACCTCTTGAAGAAATGGCAGCGCTCCTTGAAGTCGAAGCTGGGGGCCTTTCCCCACCTCACAGCGCTGGCCCGGGCCCCTGACTTCAAGAGCCTCAACGAGATGAACGCCTACTTCATCGAGCGCTTCACCGACTTCTCCAGCCTGAGAGCCTACCTGGAGGCCTACGCCATCACCGGCGACGTCCTCTCCACCCTCTCAGTTCCATCCACAATAATCTTCAGCCTGGATGACCCCATGATCCCCGCCGCGGACCTCCAGCACTTAGCCCCCTCTCCTTACCTAAGCATCGAGACCACCTCCCTCGGCGGCCACTGTGGCTTCATCATGAACCACCGCCTCGAGTCCTGGGCGGACCACCGCATGGCCCAGCTCTTTGCCCAGTAATCTCTTTGAGCCCCGTGGTCCGCAAAAACTCATCCGGGCCAGATTCAGGTTCCGGGCCCCGGGAAACCGGGCGGGGTGAGGGCTGAAACATCGACACTCGAAGGCTGGGCCGCTGTGGGAACCGGCACGCGTGATTGGTTGCCAAGAAATGCGCAAGGACTTAGATTGCCTGGGTTTGGCAACGTCGGCGTGGCGGCCTTGGGGCCTGCACTGAAGGGAGGTTGGGATGTTCTCGATTCCTTTTGTGGTGCGCAAATCCGTGGTCATCGGGAAGCCAGTTGGAGAGGTCTTCGCTGCGTTGGGGGACTTCGGGACCTGGGCGCGCTGGTCTCCCTGGCTGTGCCTCGAACCCGACTGCCCCGTCAGGATCTCCGGGGCGGCGGGGCAGGTCGGGCACAGGCAGTTCTGGGACGGGAAGCTGATCGGGACTGGCGAGATGGAACTGGAGAAGGCGGAGGCCAACGCGGCGTTGGATTACCGGCTGCAGTTCCTGAAACCCTGGAAGAGCAGCAGCCGGTCGGGGTTCGATCTGCGGACCGTGGCAGAGGGCACGGAGGTGACCTGGTGGATGCGCGGCAGCCTGCCCTGTTTCCTGTTCTTCTTGAAGGGAATGATGACCGGCATGGTGGGCGGCGACTTCTTCCGCGGCCTGGCCATGCTGAAGGAGTACTTGGAGACTGGCGAGGTCGTGGC
>CAIXZC010000151.1 GCA_903923815.1 uncultured Myxococcales bacterium | reverse complement strand
GGGGGGCCTCATCCGTGGCGGTCGCCTCCCACATCTTGACGAAGTCCGCGCCGCTGTCGTGGAGGTACTTGACGAAGTAGGCGGTGGCATAGCCGTCGTTGTGGGCCTCGCCAATGTCGGTCAGGGGCGCCTCCAGGTAGTTGCGCCGGATGCCGCCCTCGCCGCCCATGAGGTTCAGCCCCTTCCAGGCCAGCCAATCGCCGGCGTAGTCGGCCGTGGACTCAACCCACCAGGTGCGCGTCATCATGCCGCCGACGTCGTAGTAGTAGGCATTCTGGACGCGGTGGAACAGCTCGTGCGCGGTGACCAGTTTGAGCTGCTGGGGGCTGCTGGTCAGGAGGCTGACCAGGACGATGCCTGTGAACTTCTCGGAGAAGGAGGACAGCTCCGTGCCCACGTAGACGTCGACGGGCGCGGCGGGGGCCGTCAGCTTGTTGTCATCCATGTAGACCTTCCAGGCCTCGATGAGGAAGGCCATCACGTCCTCGACGTAGTTGGGGACGTTGATGTCGACGTAGTTGGAATGGTCGGGGTTCTGGTAGTAGCGCAGGAAGGTCGGGTCCGTGACCTCGGCCTTGTTGTAGACCAGGTAGAAGTTGTTCTTGAAGTAGACGTCGTAGCCGGCCGTCTTCATGAACCAGCTGAACATGGAGAGGTGGCGGGTCTTGACGATGACCTCGTGGGCGGTCTGGTCCAGCGTCATGGGCACGGTCACCCAGACCTTCTGGTTCGGGTCCCAGTAGCCGGCGGTGATGAGGCGCTCGATGGGGATGTCGGTGCGCAGGGTGGTGGGGTCGTACTGCATGCGGATGGTCAGGTCCTGGTCAAACTGGTGCAGGTCGCCCAGTTCGATTTCGTAGGTGTCGCCCAGCTCCAGCCCCTTGAAGATGGGGGGCGGCGGGTTGGAGACCTTGCTGATGGTGAGGGTCTGGGGGGAGGCGAGGAGGCCGCCGGGGAGGGCCACCGTCACGCCCTGGGCGCTGAACTCCAGGGGTGCCGCCGAGGGGTCGACGGCGAACTCGTCAACGGGGTCACTGGGGGCGGATTCACAGCCGGCAAGGTTGAGGGCAAGGGCACAGCCGAGCACCAGACTAAGCACCGAAAACTCGATACGCATGGGCGCTCTCCTGCCTGCCGTGGGTGATGTGGCTGCACCATAGGCCCGGCGGGGGGTGGGGTCAAGGAGCGGCGTCGAAGAGGATCTCGAAGGCTTGATAGGCGCGGACGCCGTCGTCGCTGTTGGCCAGGATGAGGGTGCGGGACTTGGGTTTGCTGAGGTCGCTGCCGACCAGCGTGAAGGCGGCGCCGGGGATGGTGTCGGTGAGGGGGGCGGGGGGGGCGGCAAGGTAGGCGGCGTCAAGCTTGGAGTAGGAATCCAGGGCCGCGGCCTGGGTGACGACGAAGGTCTGGGCGGGCACCGCGCCGGGGGTCAGGCAGGCGGCGCCGGTGACCGAGTGGACCAGGCTGTCGGCGTCCAGCAGGACCAGCAGTTCGTCGAGGTCGAGGGTGTAGTCCGGGGCGGGGACGGAGGCTGCGGTGGCCGTGAATTCGTAGACCTCCACGGGGGGGCCTCCCGAGGTGTCGTCGTCGTAGGGCCAGGCGACCATCTGGTTGCCGCAGGCCGGCAGGCAGCAGGCCAGCAGCAGGGCGGCGGTGGCAAGAAGACGCGGGCGGTGGGTGGGGGTGTTCATGGCGCGGGCTCTCCGACGGTGTTGCTGTCCATGGTGACCGCGGCGTTCAGGGCCAGGGCGCGGCCGGTGAGGGCGGCGCCGGTCTCCAAGGTGATGGATTGGAAGGCCAGGATGGTCCCCGCGAAGTCGCAGCCCGTGCCCAGGGTGGCCGAGCTGCCCACCTGCCAGTAGACGTTGGCGGAGCTGGCGCCGTTGGTCAGGTTCAGGCGCAGGCCGGACCCGACGCTGAGGGTTGACCCGACCTGGAAGACGAAGACGGCGTCGGCCTCGCCCAGGCCATCCAGGGTCAGGTCGCCGGAGGTCAGGGCCAGGGAGCTGCCCGACCGATAGAGGCCAGGGGTCAGGGTCTGCCCGCCCAGGTCTCCCGACACGGGGACGGGGCAAACGGCGCGGGCGGCGGCGTCGGTGTAGGCGTCCACCAGGGCCGCGCTGGCAGCGTCGGCCGTGGCATCCGCAAGGTGGTAGGTGCCCGTGATTTGCCCCGGTGGGAAGCCCGTCACGGCGTTGCCCGGGCTCACGCCCAGGTCCCCTGTGACCACGGTGGGGCCCGTGTTGGTGGCCGTGGAGGCGGCCAGCACAGCAAAGGAGGAGGCGTCGCCAAGTTCAACCCGGCCCTGGCTGCACAAGGCAGTTGTGAAGGTCCACAGGAACTCCTGGGCCAGAGGGGTGTCGCCCGTGTCCCGGGCGCCGACGGTGACGCGGGCCTGGTAGGGCAGGTCCAGGTCCAGGGGGCCCCAGGGGGTGAGGGTCGCGGTGCGGGTGGGCGCGTCGAAGGTCACGGTGGCGTCGATGGGGGTCAGCCCCTGGTGCAGCGTGAAGGTGAGGGCCGTGATGGTGGCGGGGTCCATGGGGACGTCGAAGGTGACGGTGGGCCGGATGGCAATGGAGACCTCGGTGGCATCGGCGGCGGGCGTGTGGGCGACCACCGTGGGGGGGATGGCAATGGCCGTGTTGTGGCCGGTGGCCAGATTGGGGACGTCCGAGTACAGGAAGGTCAGGACAAAGTCCTGGGCGAAGGCGACCGAGCTGAGCTTGGCGTTGGCGTAGAAGTCCAGGGGACTGCCGAACTGGGAGGGTGCTGCCTGGAAGGCGGCGGTCAGGAGGATGGGCGGGGTGGCCGTCAGGAGGCCCTGGGTGCTGCGCAGGGCGGTGAGGGTCAGGGCGCAGGCGGTGTCGTTGACCAGGACGGACAGGGTGGGGTGGTCGAGGATGGCGTCCTCGGTGAAGGGCAGGCTCCAACCACCCACGCGGTCCCTGCACGCGGCTCCGTAGGTCCCATTCAGGGACAGCAAATCGCCGTCCGTCAGGGCGTAGGTGCTGCGGTCAATGGCGCGGGCGCTGCCCTGGGCGGCATCCTCGTATTGGCAGGCGCAGGGCAGCAGGGTAGCCCCCACCAAGGCCAGCAGCGCGGCAAGGCGAAGGCCACGCTGGAGGGGCACCGGGCGGTGGTGGGGAAGGGCAGGCATACGCGGACCTCCAAGGGTTGGGGGGAGCTTAGGGGGCGGGGTAGAAGGTGACCTCGAAGGCCTGATAGGAGGCCACGCCGTCCCCGGCGTCGGTGTTGGCGATGATCAGCGTGCGCACGGTGGTGCCGCCGGTCAGGGTGGCGCCGACCAGCGTGAAGGCCGCCGCCGGGATGGTGGGAGTAAGGGCGGCCGGGACGCCCGCCAGGAAGGCCGCGTCGATGGCGGCGTAGGTGTAAAGGCCGGTGGCGTCCACGACGACGTACTGCTGGCCGGGGACCAGGACCTCGGTGAGGGTGGCGGTGCCCGTGACGGACTGGACGACGTCGCCGGCGTCAGTCAGGACCGCAAGCCCGTCCACGTTCAGCGTGTAGTCCGGGGCCGCGACGGCGCCCGAGGTGACGGCGGTGGCCAGCACACTGGCGAGGCTGGCGGTGTTGGCCGCAGTGGCCAGGGCGGGGTCATCGGAGAACAGCACGGTCAGGACGAAGTCGTCGGCGAACAGGGCCGAGCTGAGCTTGGCGTTGGCGTAGAACTCGCCAAAGGAGGAGGCCGCGGCGGCGTAGGTAGTGGTCAGCACCAGGGGAGGCACGGCCACCATGATGCCCGTGGGGCCGGCGACGTCGGTGTGCAGGGAGGTGAGGGTCAGCGCGCAGTCGGCGTCGTTGAGCACTACGCTGAGGGGGTCGTTGTCCAGGGGGGCGCCCAGGGCGATCTCCAGGCTCCAGGAGGCGCCCACGTGGCCACGGCAGCCGGCGCCATAGGTCCCGTTGACGGAGCCAAGTTCGAGGGTCGTCAGGGCCATGGTCGTCCGGTCCAGGGCCACGGCGCTGCCCTGGGCGTCGGCGTCCTCAGCGCCCATGCAGCCGACCTGCACCAGGAGTGCGGCGACCAGGGTGAGGGTTGAGCCAAGGTGTCTTGCGTCAAGTATGTTCATGGGGTACTCCGTGTTCCGATTCTGAAGGTTTGGATGACCTGGTAAGTCCAGCCACCTCGCCAGCTAGTGCAAGGTTCGTGCCCGAGGTCCCCAAGAACGCCCCCCACCAACGGATTCGCCCCCAGACCTGGACCTGCCGCGCCCCCCAGGCCCCCAGGCGCGCCCCAAAAAGCAAAGACCCGGGCCCCACCGCCCGCTCAGGTTGGGGGTGGGCGGTCATTTTGATGGGGGGCAAACGAGTCAAACCTAGCCCCGAACCATGGGGTCAGGACCTTACACATTACACTCGGTACCAAATTGGGTTGTCTTTTGGCCAAATTATGGACAATATTGCCTTGTATTTTGACCGGAGGGGCCATGTTCACCCGCTTGGCGTTGGATTATATGTTGCAGTGGAAGGACCGGGCCGGGCGGCGGCCGCTGATCATCCGAGGGGCCCGGCAGGTGGGCAAGTCGGTGCTGGTGCGGATGCTGGCCGGGGCCGCCTTCGAGTCCCTGGTCGAGCTGAACTTCGAACGCGATCCCGAGGCCGCGACCCTGTTCGAAAGCAAGGATCCTGCCACCATCCTGCCCCTGTTGGAGCTGCGCAGCGGAGCCCGCCTTGTGCCTGGGAAGACCCTCCTGTTCCTCGATGAGGTGCAGGCAGCGCCCCAGGTCATTGCGGCGCTTCGCTATTTCTTCGAGCGCTTGCCCGAGTTGCATGTCGTGGCAGCGGGTTCCCTGCTGGACTTTGCCCTTCAGGAGCCCGAGTTCTCGGTGCCCGTCGGCCGGGTTGAGTACCTGTACCTGGGGCCGGTGCAGTTTGAGGAGTTCCTGGCCGCCTCGGGACAGGAGCCGCTGCTATCCTTCCTTCGTGCCTGGGTGCCGGGGCAGGACCTGCACCCCACCATCCATGCGCAGGCGATGACGCAGTTCAGGGTCTTCACGGCCATCGGCGGGATGCCCGAGGCGGTGTCGCTGTACCTGAAGGAACAGTCCTTCCTTGAGGCCGAGATGCTTCGGCAGGCCATCCTGACGACCTTTCGCGAGGACTTCGGCAAGTACGCCCGGCGCCCTTCTGTGGCAAGGGTAAGGCGGGTTTTCGACAGGCTTCCCCTGGCGGTGGGGCGTCACTGCAAGTACTCCTTCCTGGACCCTGAGGCCAAGTCCCGGGAGGTCTCGGAGGCCCTGGATCTGCTTGTCCAGGCTCGGGTCGCCTTCAAGATCCCGCGAAGCGCGGCGAATGGAGTTCCGCTGCTGGCCCAGACCTCGGAGCGGGGCTTCAAGGTGCTGGCGCTGGATGTGGGGCTGATGCTGACGCAGCTTGGCCTGCGGCCGCTGCCGGCGGAGCTGCTGGCCGATCTGACCCTGGCCAATGCTGGCGCCATTGCGGAGCAGGTCGTGGGCCAACACCTGCTGTACTCCGAGCCCCCGTACCGTGAGCCCTCCCTGTGCTACTGGGCCAGGGAGTCTCGGGGCTCCTCGGCGGAGTTGGACTACGTGCTGGAGCACCGCGGGCGCGTCATCCCCGTGGAGGTCAAGGCTGGCAAGAGCGGAACCCTGCGGTCACTGCACGCCTTCGTCAACGAGAAGGCCAGCCCCTTGGCCCTGCGCTTCAACGCCGATCCGCCGTCCCTGTTGGAGGCCCCGCTGGAGGCCTCTGACCGAAGCCCGAGGACCTTCAAGCTGCTGTCCTTGCCGTTCTACCTGACGGGCCAGACCAGGAGGCTGCTGGAGTGCCCGGCGCTGGAAGGGTGAGGTGGGTGGGGCTGGCTGGCGGGCGGCGAGTCAAACCTAGCCGCGAACGAAGTGAGCGGATCGGGCCGAAAAAGAGATCCGCTTACTTCGTGCGCGGCTAGGACGAACAACCCCCTCCCTTGCGGTCGGGGTTCGGATCCGGACAACCCCCTCCCTTGCGGTCGGGGTTCGGATAGGACAGCCCCCTCCC
>CAIXZC010000150.1 GCA_903923815.1 uncultured Myxococcales bacterium | reverse complement strand
TCGGCGGACATGGGGGACATCATCTTCAGCTTGGTCAGCTCCCGCTCCAGGCGCTCCTTGGCCTCCGCGGGCAGCTTCTTCTTCTCGGCCTTGTCGGCCAGTTCCTGAACTTCGTTCTTGAACTCGTCCTTCTCGCCCAGTTCCTTCTGGATGGCCTGCATCTGCTCGTTCAGGTAGTAGTCCCGCTGGCTCTTCTCCATCTGCTTGCGGATGCGACCCTTGATCTTCTGCTCCACCTCGTGGATTTCGCTCTCCGCCTGGATCAGCTCCAGCAGCTTCTCCAGCCGCGTCAACGGGTCCAGCATCTCCAGCAGGGCCTGCTTGTCCGCCAGCTTGAGGGGCAGGTGCTGGGCCACCGAGTCGGCCAGCCGCGCGGGCTCCAGGATGGAGGACACGGACATCACCACCTCGGGCTGGATCTTCTTGTTCATCTTGGCGTAGGCGTCGAAGGCTGTCTTCACCCCACGAGCCAGGGCCTCCGCCTCGGGTCCCTGGGGCCAGTCCTCATTGATGGCCTCGTATTGGACCTCGAAGTGCTCCTGGGTCTGGGTATAAGAGGTCACGCGCGCGCGCGTCAACCCTTCGATCAGCAGCTTCACCGTCCCCTCGGGGGTGCGCAGCAGTTGGATCACCGACGCCACCGTCCCCACCTCGTACAGGTCCGTGGGCGCCGGGTCCTGGGTGCGGGCATCGTGCTGGGCCACCACGAAGACCTTGCGGTCCTTGGCCATGGCCCGGTCCAGGGCGGTGATGGACTTCTTGCGTCCAACGAAGAGGGGGAACACCTGGTGGGGAAAGACCACTATGTCTCGCAGAGCCAGCAGCGGCAGAGTCTTGTCGGGCATGTTCAACCCCTCTTGTGTGGGCACGTCAGTTGACTTTGGACTCAGCGTCCATGATGTAGATGGGCGGGCGCCTTCTGGCAACAACATTCTCGTCCACGATGACCTGCCGGACGTTCCCCATGGAGGGAATCTCGAACATGACGTCGGTCAGCAGCTCTTCGATGATCGAGCGCAGGCCACGGGCCCCGGTCTTGCGCTGAATGGCCATGTCAGCGATGGCGTCCACGGCCTTGTCGGTGAAGCTCAGGTCGCAGCCGTCCAGCTTCAACAGGTGGCTGTACTGCTTGAGGATGGCGTTCTTGGGCTCGGTGAGGATGCGCTTCAGGGCCTCGCCGTCAAGCTCCTGCAGGCCGGCCACCACGGGCACGCGGCCGATGAACTCGGGGATCATGCCGTACTTCAGCAGGTCCTCGGGCTGCACCGTCGCCAGCAGGTTGTCCTTGGAGGAGCCACCCTCCAGCTTCAGGTCCTTGCCAAACCCGATGGAGTTCTTGCCCAGGCGCTGTTCAATGATGGTGTCGATGCCCATGAAGGCTCCGCCCAGCACGAACAGGATGTTGGTGGTGTCGACCTGGATGTAGTCCTGCTGGGGGTGCTTGCGGCCGCCCTTGGGGGGGACATTGGCCACGGTGCCCTCGAGGATCTTCAGCAGGGCCTGCTGCACGCCCTCACCGGACACGTCGCGGGTGATGGACGGGCTGCCGGACTTGCGGGCAATCTTGTCGATCTCGTCAATATAGATGATGCCCTTGCAGGCGGCGGCCACGTCGTAGTCCGCGTTCTGCAGCAGGCTGAGGATGACGTTCTCCACGTCCTCGCCCACGTAACCGGCCTCCGTCAGGGCGGTGGCGTCGGCCATGGCGAAGGGCACGTCCAGGAAGCGCGCCAGGGTCTGGGCCAGCAGGGTCTTGCCGCTGCCCGTGGGGCCGATGAGCAGGATGTTGCTTTTGCGGACCTCTACGTCCTCTTCGGCGTCACCCAGCCCACCGCTGTTGATGCGCTTGAAGTGGTTGTAGACAGCGACGGACAGCACCTTCTTGGCCCGGTCCTGGCCGATGACGTACTCGTCCAGGTTGTTCATGATGTCGCGCGGCGTGGGCAGGCTGGAGCGCTTGGGGCTGCCCGCCCGGGGCACGGTCTTGAGGTCATCCTCGATGATCTGCCGGCACAGGTCCACGCACTCATCGCAAATATAGACGGACGGTCCGGCGATCAGCTTGCGTACTTCCTTCTGGGGCTTGTTGCAGAACGAGCATGAGAGCTGGGAACTGCTTTTTCGCCTGTCAACCATGATTGCTCCTGGGGCTAAGCCACGGCGTTAGTATAGTGGCCATGCCCGACCTTTCAAGATAACGGACTTTCCGGCCTGCGTTCAGCGGGCTTTGATCACCTGATCAATGAGTCCGTAGGCCACCGCCTCCTCCGGGCTCAGGTAGAACTCCCGGTCCGTGTCAGCGGCCACCTGGGCCACCTGCTTGCCGCAGTGCTTGGCCATGATGCCGTTCAGTTCGTCCTTCACGCGCACAATCTCCCGGGCTCTGATCTCGGCGTCCGAGGCCTGGCCGGTGTAACCACCCAGGGGCTGGTGCAGCAGGATACGCGCATGGGGCAGGCTGAAGCGCCGCCCGGGCGTCCCCGAGGCCAGCAACATGGCGGCCACACTGAAGGCCTGACCGACGCAGATGGTGGTGATGGGGCAGGAGCTGTACTGCATGGTGTCGTAGATGGCCAACCCGCCCGTCACCGACCCGCCGGGGGAGTTGATGTACAAGGAGATCTCCTTGCCCGGGCCGTCGCTGTCCAGGAACAGCAACTGGGCCACCACGGTGTTGGCCAGGAAGTCGTCAATGGGAGAGCCGATGAAGATGATGCGGTCCTTCAGGAGGCGGCTGAAGATGGTCCATTCGCGCTCGCCCCGGGGAGTCTCTTCGATGACCGTGGGGATTACATAGTTGCCCTGGATTCTCGTTGCATCGCTCATGGGACCAAGCTTCCTTGAAGGAGGTTTTTGGCCTACTCGGCGGCCGGGGCCTTGGGCTTACGGGTGGTCTTCTTGGCGGCCTTGGGGGCCTCTTCAGCGGCGGGGGCTTCGGGGGCCGCGGCTTCCACCGGCGCCTCAACCTCGGCGGCCTTCGCCTTCTTGGCCTTGGCTGCCTTGGGGGCCTTGGGGGCTTCCGCGCCAGCGCCACCGGCCAGCTTCATCACGTAGTCATAGACCTGCTTGTCCAGGTCCTTGGAGGTGTAGTAGGCCACGGCGTTCATGTACATGTCGGAGAAGCGGGGGTTCTTCTGGTCCATCACGCCCATGAGGCTGTTGACCTTCTCGGCGATCTGGTCCCGGTTGGGTTCGATGTTGGCCACCTTCATGATAGCGGAGGTGAGGGCGTCCTTCAGGATGGCCCGGCGGACGTCGGCCTCAACCTTGGTGCGGGTCTCAGCGGTGGGGGCGGGGGCGCCGCGCTGCTCGTGCTCCTCCTGGGCGTGGCCCAGACGGTCCTCAACGTAGCGATTGAACAGGCGCTCCGGCAGGGGCATGGGGTTGGCGGCCAGCAGGACCTCCATGACGGCTTCGGAGTGCTTGTCCTCAACCTCGGAGCGGCGGGCGGACTCCAGCCGGTCACGAACCACGGCCAGGTACTGATCCACGCTGTCCAGCCCAGCCACTTCCTTGGCGAAGTCGGCGTTCAGCTCGGCG
>CAIXZC010000149.1 GCA_903923815.1 uncultured Myxococcales bacterium | reverse complement strand
GAGGCAAGGAGAACTTGTCAGGGACCGGGCGGTCGAGCCATCACGGCGCTGGGCTTGTACCTCGGATATGGAACTGCGCGATGGCCCCGGGGAGGCGAGGGTACTGTGTAAGGTCCTGACCCCCATGGTCCCCCCATGGTCCGGGGAGGCGAGTGTAATGTGTAAGGTCCTGACCCCCATAGTCGGACGGGGGCTCAGTCGTACTTCTGGAAGAGGTAGTTGCCGAAGTCGTTGCGGGCCTGTTCCAGGAGGATGTTGAAGCGCAGGGGGTCGGTGATGCGGAAGAAGTGGACGCCCGTGCTCTGGTAGCTGGGATCGTTGAAGCCGTGCAGCATGCGGGGCAGGGCCGAGAGGCCGTTGGCGAGGCGGACGGAGAACTCCACGCCGGGGACCTTGGCGACCTTGAACAGCTCGTTCAGGCGCTCTTCGATCTGCAGGAGGGCTTCGTCGCTGGTGGAGTAGATGACCAGCACGCGGCCCTTCTCGGGGCGGTCGTAGATGCCGCCCAGCTTGCCGTAGAAGCTGAGGTTGGGGTTCCTGCGGGAGTCGGACCAGCGCTTCTCGAAGCCGGCCAGGAGGCTCCACAGGGCGTAGAGCTGGTAGGCGTTGCCCCCCTCGGGGCAGTTGGCGCAGACCACCAGCTTGTTGTGCTGGCGGACCAGCTCGTCGGGCAGGAAGTAGCCGTTGTCTTCCGCGGCCTTCTCCAGTTCGGAGAGGTTGAAGAGAACATCCTCACGCTTGGTGCCGAGCTCGAAAAAGGTGAAGTAGGACCAGCCGTTGTCCACCGGCCGGAACTCGTTGAAGAGGCGGACCTCCTTCTCGATGTCTTCCTTCAAGGTTTCATGCACGGGGCCCCAGTTCAGGATCAGTTCCCTTCTCATCTCGCCTCCACGGTTGAAGAAAACACGAGGCCAGGATAGGTCCCCCGCGCCCCCTCGTCAATTCGTCGCTGCTCCTGCCACAGGTGGCGCTGATTCTGGGTTGACAGCCTCGGGGGTGCAATGTAATCTGCGCCCCGGTTCTTTGGATGGAGAGATGTCCGAGTGGCCGAAGGAGTACGATTGGAAATCGTATGTACCCTAAAAAGGTACCGAGGGTTCGACTCCCTCTCTCTCCGCTCCGACTAGGCCTTGGCCCTGTCGTTTATGGCGGCCGGCTTTGCGAGACAATGGAAGGATAAACCGTCAGGTCCGGAAGGAAGCAGCGGGGCCATCCAACGTCTGTGCTTAGTTCGGCCGCCGCTTTTTTTTCGGAGCACCTATGTCTTACCTGGCCCTTGCACGCAAGTATCGGCCCCAGGATTTTGACACCATAGTCGGCCAGGACCATGTGGTCCGAACCCTGAAGAACGCCATCACCACAGGCAGAATCCACCACGCCTATCTGTTCACCGGCATCCGCGGAGTGGGCAAGACCACCGCCGCGCGCGTGCTGGCCAAGGCCCTCAACTGCGAGCAGGGGCCCCGCCCCGATCCCTGCGGCGTGTGCCGCGCCTGCGTGGAGATCACCAAGGGCTCCAGCATGGACGTGCTGGAACTGGACGCCGCCTCCAACCGCGGCATCGACGCCATTCGTGATCTGTGCGAGACGGTGCGTTACAGCACCGCCCGGGATCGCTACCGGGTGGTCATCATCGACGAAGTCCACATGCTGACGGACCAGGCCTTCAACGCGCTGCTCAAGACGTTGGAAGAGCCCCCGGCCCACGTGCGCTTCGTGCTGGCCACCACGGACCCCCAGAAACTGCCTGCCACCATCCTGTCCCGCTGCCAGCGCCTGGACTTCAAGCGCGTGGAGCCCCGGGACCTGCTGAAGCACCTGCAGGAGGTGTGCGGCAAGGAGGAGATGGCCTGCGAGGAGGACGCCCTGCGCGTCATCATCCGGGAAAGCGGCGGCAGCGTGCGCGATAGCATGAGCCTGCTGGACCAGTTGCTGGCCTCCAGCGGCGGCAACCTGAGCCTGGCGGGGGTGGAGGAGATCCTGGGGCTGGCCAACAACGGCGCGGTCCTTGGGATGGTCAAGACCATCCTGGCCGGCGAGGCAGAGCCCGCGCTGACAATCCTTAGAGATCAGTATCTTAGCGGTAATGACCTCAAGACGTTTTTCATGGATTTGATGCAGGCCTTCAGGGACATGCTGGTGCTGCGACTCAGCCCCGGTGAGGGCCTCAGTCTGGTGGATCGGTCGTCCAGCGAGGCCAATCGCCTTACCGAACTGGGGGCGTCGCGAAGCCTGCTGGATCTGAACTCCATGTTCAAGACGGTGCTGGACGGCATCCAGGCCATCGGGGCCAGCGACACCCCGCGCTTCGCCGCCGAAGAGCTGGTCATCCGCCTGTGCCTCATCAGAAAGTCCCAGGACCTGGGCACGCTGTTCAAGCGTCTCAAGGGCCTGGAAGACACCCTGGCTCAAAAAATAACTGAACCCGTAGCTGAAGCGGCCGTGGTGCCGCCCGTGACGGTGGCGCCGGTGGCTGAAGTAGAGCCTGCTTCGGTGGCTGCTCCGGTGGCTATGCCAGCGCCGGTGGTTGCGCCGGAGCCTGCCCCCCCTACCCTTGAAGTTGCCCCTCCGCCGCCGGACGAGGCCATGCCCTCGGTGTTGGATGAGATCTCGGTGGAGCTGGAGGACATAGACGAGGCGGTGGAGGCCGGGTCCGCGGAGATCGCGCCCGAGCCCCTGGCGGAGGAACCCCCGGCAAGAGAATTGCCCTCCTTTGCGGCCCTCGAGGAGGACGCGCCGGACCTGGCGTTCCTGAACTGGGTGTACGACCGGGAGCCCTCCCTGGCGGGGGGCCTGAGCAACGCCGCCCTGACCTTCGACGACGAGGCGCGGACCCTGACGGTGACGGTGCCCAAGGCGCAGAAGGAGTACTACCAGCCCAAGGCCATCACGGCGGCCCTGCAGGCCTACCGGGACGAGGCTTGGAAGCTGAACCTTGCGGAAGGGACGGAATCCGGACAGGTGGCGGGGTCAGTGCAGGCCCGGCTGGCGGCGCAGGCCGTGCGCAAGCGCCAGGAGCGGCTGCAGCGCGTGAAGGAGTCCCCCCTGCTGGCGGCTCTGCTTGGCACCCTGGAAGGTGGCGCCAAGGTGGAGATCCAGATCATCAATTGAGGTGCCCATGAAGGCCATCCCCGATAGCCTGGAAAGACTGGTGCAGGCGCTGTCCAAGTTGCCCGGCGTGGGGCGCAAGACCGCGCTGCGCCATGCCCTCCATCTGGCCCGCTTCAAGGATGCCCTGGCGGAGGACCTGGCCGTGGCCCTGCAGGACATGCGCCGGGATCTGCGGCTGTGCAGTTGCTGCCACGCCATCAGCGAGGCCGAGCTTTGCCCCATCTGCCAGGATCCCAGCCGGGACCAGCGGGTCCTGTGCGTGGTGGAGGGCTACCCCGAGCTGCTGGCCTTCGAGGAGACGGGCGTGTTCAAGGGGCGCTACCACGTGCTTCACGGCCTGCTGTCCCCCGTGCGAGGAATCGGCCCCGCCCAGCTGAACCTGGACGGCCTGGCGGCGCGCTGCAAGGCCCAGGGAATTCAGGAAGTGGTGGTGGCCACGTCCCTGACCTCCGACGGCGAGACCACCGCCCTGTTCATCAGGAAGATCCTGGAGGGCAGCGGTGTGCAGGTCAGCCGACCCGCCTCCGGCATGCCCTTCGGCGCCGCCATCGAGTTCATGGATGGAGAGACGCTGGCCAAGGCCATGGACAATCGCAGAAATATGGGGTGAACCGCCGGATCCGCTTACTGCGTGCGCGGCTGGGTC